>CADCVQ010000167.1 GCA_902806175.1 uncultured Solirubrobacteraceae bacterium | reverse complement strand
GCCGTGATCTGACGGTCGACGGTGTCCCGCCTTCGTGCTGGTGGCACGGGGGCGGGCGCCGGCGGACGTCAGGCGCGGATCGGGCGCCCGGAAAACCCGCAGAACTTGCGGACGCGTCCACTAGCGCTGCGCGGTGAGGTTGAAGTTGCGCGACAGCGGACAGCCGTCGCGCAGCGACGCCGGCGCCCAGCGGTTGAGCCTGACGCGAGGGTACTGCTCCTCGACTGCGCTGAACAGCTCGCGGAAGGAGTAGTGGATCGTCACGCGCCGAAAGCCATGGCGCTCCTCCAGGCGCCGCTTCAGCGCCCCCGCGTCGATGCCCTGGCCGTAGAACAGGTGGTACTCGCTGAGCGCCTCGAAGTTCGCGTCGCCGGCCAGGTGCTCGGCATCCTCGGTGCGATAGCGGTTGATCGTCGTGCGCCAGAGCTTCGCGAGCGGCGCCAGGTACCTGTAGGCGAGGCGGTTGGGCTCGTTGCCGAGAAACAGCACGCCGCCGGGCAGCGTCAGCTCGGCCATCATGTCGACGAGGTGTTCGTAGTCCACCAGGTGGTGCAGGACCGCGTTCTCCATGACGAGGTGGAAGCGTTCGTCGGTCTGAAAGTCGTAGACGTCGGCCTGCTCGAAGCGCCACTGCGGATACGCGGCACGGGCGACGTCGAGCATCTTCGCCGAGACGTCGAGCCCGAGGAGATCGAGGTCGCGGCCGGCCAGGTACCCCTCCAGGTATCCCGAGCCGCAGCCGAAGTCGATTGCCCTGGGTGTCGTGCTGACGGCATCCAGCGCCGGAAAGACCTCGCGCGCAAGCAGGTTCTGCAGCCACTCGCGGACGGCGGGGGAATGCGCCTCCAGGCGGTTGTCGTACTTCTGGACGATCGCGTCGTGGTAGGCCGCGTTGACCCGCGTGACGTGATCACGATCGTGTGCGGGCGGCAGCGACAAGCTCGCGGCCAGGCTATCTCTTCGGGGGCGCGGGTGGCGGTGAACCGGCTGCCCGTTGCAGCGCCACCCCGACCGCAAGCGCGGGATCGCGCGCGCAGATGTCGGTCAGCGCCCGCGCCACGTTCGCCGTCGCGGGCCGCTGGCCGGAGTCGTATCCGCGCAGCCCATGGGCATGCAGGTAGGCATCGCGGCCGTTGCCGTCCAGCCACGCCCGGCAGTTGGTGCCGTCGCTGATCACGACGCCGCTGCCCGCGCAGCCGGTCGCGACAGACGCAGCGAGCACGAGCGTCGCGGCGACGACAGGCGTCCTGGTCACTGGCGTTAGTCTACGACGCCGTGAGTCCCCGAGCGCGCACACGCCGCGGCTGGCCGGCGGCTCGCACGGCCGATGACCACGGTACCGCTGCGTGAGCCGGGAGCGCAAAACCTCGTGGCTGGTGCTCGTCGTCCTGATCGGTTTCGTCGTCGCGGTCGGCGCCCACTACGTCGTCGGCCAGTACGTGCTGCGTGGCTATCCGTACTCGACCTTCCTGTTCGATCCGCTGGACGCCACGCCCTTGGCCGGCGGGCCGAACATCATCGGCAGCCACTATTTCGGTGACTTCTTCGAGGCGTGGACGACCAGTCGCGGCCCGCACCCGTACGTCGACTTCCCGCTCACGGCGCCGAGCTCGTACTTCCCGGTAACCCACATCCTGCTCTTTCCGCTCGCGCAGCTGCCGCTGAAGCTCGCGCTGGCGCTCTACCTCGCGGCGTTCACGGCGTTTCTCGCCGTGCTGCTCTTTCGCAGCGCCGGCGGTGACCGGCTGGCGCGCACGCAGGCGGCGCTCGTGCTCACGGCGTGCTCGACCCCGGTGCTGTTCCTGCTGGATCGCGCCAACATCGAGGGACTGCTGTTCGTCGCGCTCATGGGCATGCTCCTGGCCTATCGCCGCGAGCGCTTCTACCTCGCGGCGGTGTTGCTGGCGGTACCGGTAGCGATGAAGGGCAGCGCCGGGGTCTTCTGGCTGCTGTTTCTCTTCGACGGCCAGATCCGCGCGCTGCTGCTCTCGGTCGCCACGTTCGCACTGGGGACGGTCGGCGCCCTGCTGGTCCTGCCCGGAGGCACCCAGGCCAACGTGGACGGCCTGCGCAGCGCGCTGGACACCCTGTTGACGGCGACCGACGAGGGAACCGTCGGACTGCGCCACAGCGTCAGCCTGAAGTCGGCCTTCTCGGGCCTCGGGCGGTGGGAGGAGAACTTCAACTTCTTCGTCGTCAACTACTCCCTCGTCGCGCTCGCAGTGCTGGCCGCCGTGGCGCTGGCGCTGGCGCTCCTCAGGCCGCTGCTCTGGCAGCGCGTGACGTTGCTGGTCGGGGCGATGATCCTCGTGCCGAGCGTGTCATACGAGTACCGGATGATCCACCTCTACCTCCCGCTGCTGCTGTTCTTGGGAGCGGCGGCGCCGCGCCGCAGCGACGCGCTGTTCGTCGCGCTGTTCGGCCTGCTGCTCGTACCCAAGGGACTGCCGATCCTCTACGCCGACGTCAACGTCGGCACGGTCGTCAACCCGCTGCTGCTGGCGGCGCTGATGGCCGCCGCCGTCGTCGCCGCCGCCAGCGACCCTGCGAGCCGCGAACGGCTGGGCGCGATCCGCGGCGGGCTGGGCCGTCGCTCCCGAGCCGCCGAAGGGGTCGCGGCGGGCTGACGTCAGGTGTTGGCGGCCTGTGCGCGCACGGCCGCCAGCACGTCGTCGGATGCATCCAGCGCCTGACGCATGCAGTCGTCCATGTCGATGTAGAGGTAGTTGGCCAGGCGGCCCGCGAAGAAGGTCCGCTCGCTGCCGATCTGCTCGCGCAGGAAGTCCTGGTAGCGGGTGTTGAGCTCCCTGTTGTGGGGCAGCTCGATGGGGTAGTAGCGCGTCGGCGCGTTGGTGAACTCAAAGCCGAGCACCGTGCCCGCGCACTGCTGACCCGAGGCGTGCTTGGTCTCGTGCACGCGGATGAAGGGGAACTCCAGGCCGGGATAGTTGACGACCATCGCGCCCTGCGCGTAGTCGACGTGCGGGATGTGGACGTTGCGTACGAGGATGCCGCGCCACTCCAGCGTGCCGAAGCGCGCGCCGGCGAAGACGTCGAGCGGGCAGGTCAGCACGACGATCGCCGCGCCCGCCTCGCGGACGTGGTCGTCGAGGTTCTCCAGGGTGACGTCGACACCGGTGCGCAGCTCGATGAGCTCGTTGTCGAGCAGGCCGTCGATGAGGTCTGTGTAGCCGTTGGGCCCGGACGGCCAGCCCTGGTAGGGGTCGGGAAACAGGTAGGGGTCGTTGTCCCAGCGCACCGACACGCGCCGCGGCGCCCACTGCGCCGACAGCTCGCGCGCGGGACGCCCCCACTGCTTCTCGGTGTAAGGGCGGATGAAGCGCTCGTAGAGGATCGGGCCCATGAGCTCCAGGCACCAGTCCTCGAAGTTCGCGGCCTGCGCGCGGGCGGTCGCGTCGACGTCCTTGCGCTCCTCGAGCTGGGCCATGATCTCTTCGCCGCGCGACTGGCGCTCGATGTCCGACAGCAGGATCGGCCAGTTGAGGACCTGGCCGTCGGCGAGGATGTCGACCCGGTGGCGGTAGTCGTTGAACGGGGTCATGCGGTTGGCCAGCCGCCAGACCTCCTCGTCCTCGGTGTGGAAGATGTGCGAGCCGTGCGGCTCGTAGAGCACGCCGCCCATGTGCTCGGAGCGGATCAGCCCGCCGGGCACGTCCTCGCGCTCGAGCAGTACCGACGAGACGCCCTCCTGTGCCAGTCGATGCGCCAGGGTGCAGGCGGTGAGCCCGCCGCCGACGATCAGGACATGCGACATGGTCAGGAGCCTCCGGATGCGGGAACCGCGCCGACGGCGCCCGAGCGGCGCAGCCCGCGCTCGGCGACCTCGTGCAGCACGTCGATCATGTAGTCGATGCGGTCGCTGTCGAGACCTGGGTAGACGCCGAGCCAGAACGCGTTCGCCATGACGTAGTCGGCGTTGTCCATCGAGCCCACCGCGCGATGCGCGACATGCCGGTAGGCGGGCTGGCGCATGACGTTGCCGGCGAACAGCAGGCGCGTGGCGACCTTGCGCTCCTCCAGGCCCGCGATGACCTCGTTGCGATCGACCGGACCCTCGGGACGTACCGCCAGGGGGAAGCCGAACCAGGAGGGATCGCTGCCGGGCGTCGCCTCGGGCAGGACGAAGACCTCCTCGAGGTCGCGCAGCCCCTCGTGCAGCCGGCGGAAGTTCTCGCGCCGCGCGGCGACGAAGCCGTCGAGCTTGTCGAGCTGCGCGACGCCGACGGCCGCCTGCATGTCGGTCAGCTTGAGGTTGTAGCCCAGGTGCGAGTAGACGTACTTGTGGTCGTAGCCGTGCGGCAGGTCGCCGAACTGCTGATCGAAGCGCTTGCCGCAGGTGTTCTCCTTGCCCGGTTCACACCAGCAGTCACGGCCCCAGTCGCGGAAGGACTCCGCGAGCACCTTCAGCCGGCCCTTGTTGGTGATGACCGCGCCGCCCTCGCCCATCGTGATGTGGTGGGCCGGGTAGAAGCTCACGGTCGCGAAGTCGCCGAACGAGCCGACGTGCTGACCGCCGTAGGTGGAGCCGACGGCGTCGCAGCAGTCCTCGACGAGAAACAGGTCGTGGTCGGCGCAGAAGCGCGCGACCGTGTCGAGGTCGAAGGGGTTGCCCAGCGTGTGGGCCATCATCACCGCGCGGGTACGCGGCGTCAGCGCGTCCTCGAGGTGCGTGAGGTCAGCGTTGTAGGTGCCGATGTCGACGTCGAGGAAGACCGGCACTGCGCCGTTCTGGATGATCGGGTTGACCGTCGTCGGAAAGCCCGTCGCCGCAGTGATGACCTCGTCGCCGGGCTTCAGGCGCCGCTTGCCGAGCTTCGGCGACGTCAGCGCCGAGCAGGCCACGAGGTTCGCCGACGAGCCCGAGTTCACGAGGATCGCGTGGCGCCGGCCGAAGACCTTGGCGAAGCGCTTCTCGAACGTCTCCGCGTAGCGCCCCGTGGTCAGCCAGAAGTCCAACGACGAGTCGACGAGCAGCTCGATCTCGTGTGCGTCGAAGACCTTTCCGGACACCGGAACGGCACTTTCGCCCGCCACGAACTCGTGCTCGGGGAACGCCTCCGCGTGATACTCGCGCGTCAGCTCGAGGATCTGCGCTCGCAGTGCGTCGGCCCGGCTCGCAGGCTCTGGGGGACCATTGCCCACGTTCGACAAGCTAGCGCAACGCCCGGCCGGCGCGCGCGCCACGCCCGGCTGACGCCGGGGGCGCACCAGTGGCCGCCCCTGCACATACGCACCCTGTCAGGCCGCCGCTGACAGGGCACGTACCTGCGGGGACGACCACTAGGCTCCCGCCGCACATGGCGCTGTCCGAGCACCTGCAGATCCAGCTGATCACCTTCAACCGCGCCGCTGCACTGGAACACACGCTCGGGTGCCTGCACGCCAGCCCGTTCGCCGGCTGCGCGGTCCGGATCCTGGACAACTGCTCCGACGACGACACACCAGCCGTCTGCGCGCGCTGGCGCAAGCGCTTCGCCGACCTCGAGGTGATCCGCCACCGGCGAAACATCGGCGGCAACGCCAACCTGCTGCGGGCGGCGGAGCTCTCCGAAGGCACCTACACCTGGATCCTCGCCGACGACGACTACTACGACTTCGAGGACTGCGACGATGTCCTGCGCGAGCTGCAGGCAGGCGAGGTCGACCTGATCTGCGTCGGCGGCGCGCGCGAGGGCTGGGAGCCAGGGCGGTCGTCGGTGCAGGCGCTGAGCGCCGCCGGCAGGCGCTTCTGGTGGACCGTGGCGTTTCTGCCGAGCATGATCTTCCGCACGGAGCTGTTTGACTCGCGGGCGCTGTCGGAGGGCTACCGCCTGGCCGACGACCTCTTTCCGCACTTCGCGTTCTATCGCCGGCAGGCCGAGCGCGACGCCTCGGTGCACGTCTCGCGCCGGGTGCTCGTCCTACGCGCCGGCGATCCCGGCGTGCCGTCGAGCCCGCTGTACTGGCTGCGCGGCTGGGCGCGCAGCTGCGGGGTGATCGCCTCGCCGCAGCAGCGCAGGCAGGCGATCTACGAGATCGCCCAGACGCCGGCCGCCTGGTGGCGGCTGGTCGTGGCGACCGTCGCGATCGAGCGCCTGTATCACCCCGAGCGCGTCTGGCGGCTGGTGCTAGAGCTCAGTGCCGCGCTCGTCGGGCGCCAGCGTGCGGCGCTGCCGCTCGCCGTCGTCACGGCGCTCGCCCCCCTGCCGGTCCTGCGGCGCGTCGCGGGGTACGCGCTGCGCTCGCGCGGCGGGGCGCCGGAGCTGTCGCCGTTTCCGTCGCTGGAGGAGCGCCCCTGATCGCCGGATCAGCCGGCGAGTGCGGCGCGGATGCGGCGCACCCGCAGGACCACCTGGCCGGCGAGGCGGATCGCCTGGTGGGGAGCGAGCAGCACGGGAAAGCTGCGCAGCCAGAACTCCGGCAGGATCCAGTAGAAGCGCACGAGACCGGTCAGCAGCCGCAGATCGCTGCGCAGGCTCTGACCGGCCTGCAGCTTGAGGTGTGCGACGGCCAGCGCGTGGACCTGCACGCGCCAGATGCGCCGCATGGCGGTCTTGTACACCGGCGAGCGCTTGCCGAACATGTCGCCCCAGATCCGCGACCGTTCTGCGGTGACCTTGAGCGTGTAGTCGACGAGATCGCGCCCGTACGGGGCGTCGAGCGCCTCGACGCCGAGGCGATGGATGATCAGCTGCTCGCCGTGCCACCACCACCGCGGCGTGCGCTTGATCATCGCTCCGAGGATCGCGATGTGCGGGAAGATGCCGGCTGCGGCGATGCCCGCCGGCCCCAGCTCGCGGGTGGCCGCCAGCCAGGCGTCGCGGTAGACGATCTGCGTCGAGATGTAATCCTGCAGCATCGCCAGCTCGGCGAAGATCTGTTCGGCCGACGTCATCAGCGCCGTCCCGGCGGGAGGCAGCACCCGCGGATCGTCGCCCCAGACGATCTGCGGCTGCAGGTCGTTGACGTTGAGCCGGTTGAGGGTGATGCCGCAGAGGTCGGGATTGCGGTCCAGGATCTCCAGGACGGCGGCGATCGCGCCGTCGGCGATCTCGTCGTCGGAGCCCAGCAGCCAGCAGAAGTCACCGCTCGCGAGCTCGACGACCTTCAGGAGGTTGGTCGTGAAGCCCAGGTTGTCCTCGTAGCGGTGCTCGACGAGCCGGCCGGCGAGCGCGGGGCGGTGGCGTTCGATGACCTCCTGCGTGCCGTCGCGCGAGCCGTTGTCGCTGATGCAGACCTGCACGCGCCTCTGCGTGTCGCCCGTCAGCTGCTCGACGACGCCGCGCAGCGCGCGGTCCAGGACGAACGCGCGGCCGTCATGGGTCGGGATGCAGATCGACAGCCGCGGCTGCGTGTCCGGCGGGACGGAATCCATCGAGGGCCGCCACCATAGCGGCGAGGTCGCCGCCGACCCTGGACCGCTCGCGCACCCTTTACGCTCGCGCGGTGATCGCCGCCCGCCACCAGGCCGCCTGACCCGATGCCCGGGCGCCCTGACGAGCGCGCTGAGGGGGTCCGCGGAGCCGACGATCGCGAGATCGCAGCTGCGCCGCCCGACGACCTCGATCGCCCCGACGCCGGGCCGCGCGCGATCCGCGGCAGCGCGACGCGCGCCGGCGGCTATGTCGCCGGTGCGCTGCTGGGCCTCGTGTCGGCGCCGCTGCTCGTGCGCTATCTCGGCGTCGCGGACTTCGGGCGCTACTTCACGGTCGTGTCGCTGATCACCCTCGTCGCGGGGGTGACGGACGTCGGGCTGGGTGCTGTGGCGTTGCGCGAGTACAGCCAGCGCGAGGGCGCGGCGCGCGATGCGTTCATGCGCACGGTGCTCGGCGCACGGATCGCCCTCACCACCGCCGGCGTGCTGGCGGCGACGGCGTTTGCCGCAGTGGCCGGCTACGGCGCGGCGCTTGTCCTGGGGACGGCGCTCGCCGGCATCGGGCTTCTGCTGGCGGTCATCGCGCACACGTTCGCGGTGTCGCTGACGGCACAGCTGCGGGCGGGGCGCCTGGCGGCGCTCGAGCTCGGCGGGCAGGCGCTCGCCGTCGCCTTGATCGTCGCGCTCGTCCTCGTCGCGGCGGAGGTGGAGGCGTTTCTCGCCGTCACGGTCCCCACCGGCCTCATCACGCTCGTGGTCATGGTCTGGCTGACGCGCGGGCGCGTCCCCCTGCGCCCCTCGCTGGACCTCGGCGAGCTGCGCCGGCTGCTGCGCGAGACGCTGCCGCTGGCGGGAGCGATGATCCTCGGCACGCTCTACGCGCGGATCGTGATCATCATCATGTCGCTGATCGCCACCGAGCTCGCCACGGGCTACTTCGGAACGGCGTACCGCGTCGTCGACGTCGCCGCCGGGATCCCGTTCGCGCTCATCGGGATGACATCGCCGGTGCTTGCGCGCGCCGCTCGCGACGACCACGCGCGGCTGCGGTACGTGCTGCAACGAGTGCTGGAGGTCGCCCTGATCGGGGGCATCTGGATGACGCTCGTCACGGCGTTCGGCGCGGACCTGATCGCGCGCGTGCTGACCGACGCCGACGAGGCGGGCCCGGTGGCGGAGGTCCTGCGGATCCAGGCGCTGATCCTGATCCCGGTGTTCCTGAACATCGCGCTGCAGACGACCCTGCTGTCGCTGCACTGCCACCGCGCGCTGCTCGTCGTCAACGGCATCGCCCTGCTGCTCATCGTGACGCTGACGTTCGTGCTCGTGCCGAGCTTCGAAGCCCACGGCGCCGCGACCGCCGTGCTGATCGGCGACACGCTGCTGACACTCATGTCCGGCGTGGCGCTGCTGGCGCTGTATCCCCACCTGCGCCCGCAGCTGCGCTTCGTGCCGCGGGTGATCGCCGCCGGCCTGGTGGCGCTGGCCGTCGCCCTGATCCCGGGGCTGCCCGACGTCGTCGCGCTCCTGCTGGCGACGCTGGCCTACTTCGCGACGCTGGCCGCGCTGGGCGCGATCCCGAGCGAGCTGCGCGATGCCTTCGCGCAGTGGCGGGCCGCGCGCGGCCAGCCGGCGTAGCCGCGCTCAGGCGACCCCGTCACGCACCATCTGCGCCCAGCGCTCCGGCGGGATGTTCACGAAGCGCCCGCGCCGGCCGTCGCGCGCGAAGCGCACGATCCACGGGATGCGGCGCAGCGGCCGGTCGTCGTAGAGCGCGTGCTTGACGACGAACTGCAACGTCGTCCCGATCGCCGACAGCGCGCCTTGATGTTCGTACTCGCGCTTGATCCACAGGTAGTTGCGCAGGCCGCAGAGGTTCTGCCAGAAGCGCTCGTACGGCGTCGGCCACATCGTGACCGGCAGGACGCGATTCCAGAAGCGCGAGCGCGCCGTCTCGAAGGAGTGCGTCACGCGCTTGTGGACGATGACGCTCTCGCTGACGAGGCGGATCTCGCCGCGCCGCCGCAGGCGCAGGGAGTACTCCACGTCGTCGGCCCAGATGAAGAAGTCCGCCCGCGGCAGGTCGGTCTGCCGGGCCGCGGAGGTGCGCACCAGCGCGCCGACGAAGGACAAGAAGCCGATCGCGGGGTGGTGCCCCGCGCGGTACTCGCCGGCCGCCAGCGGCCGCAGGCGGCGGTGGAAGTGGCCGCGCTGGTTGGCGTCGATCTCGCCGTTGGCGTAGACGACCTTCGGGCAGACCGCGACCGTCGCGGGATCGGCGGCGGGCGGCGAGGCCAGCAGCGTCGCCAGCGCGTCACGCCGCGGCTCGGCGTCGTCATCCATGATCCAGATCCAGTCGGTGTCGAGCATGCGGGCCGCGCCGACGCCGCGGGCAAAGCCGCCCGACGCGCCCATGTTGCGCTCCAGCCGGATGTACTCGACGTCCGCGCGCGCCAGCAGCCCGCGTTGGCGCAGTTCGTCCTCGGTGCCGTCCGTGGAGGCGTTGTCGACGATCACGATCCGCGCCAGTGGATGCGTCTGGCTCACGAGCGCCTGGATGCACTCGACGAGCAGGTCCTTGCGGTTGAAGGTGATGACCGCCGCGCAGACCTGCGGCTGGGCGCTCACCCGGCGCGCTCCTCGCTGCGCAGGCGCAGCGCCCACTCCTGCGGCGTGATCGTCTGAAACACGCCGAGGCGCCCGTCGATGCCGGCGCGCACGATCCACGGGATGCGCATCAGCGGCCGCTCGTCGTAGAGCAGGGCCTTGAGCGCGAACTGCGCGACGGTGCCGACCGCGCCGAGCGCCGACTCGCCGAGATAGGTCTTCTTGACCCAGACGTAGTTGCGCACGCCGGCGATGTTGCGCCAGAAGCCAGACCACGGCGTGGCGCCGTAGCTCAGCGGCGTGAAGCGGTTGATGAGCCGCGAGCGGCGCGTCTCGAAGCCATGGCCGACGTCCTTGTGCAGGATCGAGACCTCGGCAACGAGGCGCAGGCTGCCGTGCCGGCGCAGCCGAAAGCACCACTCGTAGTCATCGGCCCAGATGAAGAAGTCCGCGCGCGGCGGTGCGGTCGCGCGCGCCACCGAGTTGCGCACGAGCATGCCGACGAACGTCGCGAAGCCGAGTTCCGGATGACCGCCGTGGACGTAGGCCTGCTGGGCGAGCGGTCGCGGACGGCCGTGAAACGTCCCGCGGGCGCCGAGTTGCAGCGTGCCGTCGGGGCTGACGACGGCCGGACACAACGCCGCCGTGGCCTCGTCGCCGGCGGGCGGCGCGGCCAGCAGGCGCGCGAGCGTGTCGGGCGAGGGCTCGGCATCGTCGTCCATCAGCCAGATCCAGTCGACGTCGAGCGCGCGGCTGACCTCGACGGCCCGCGCGTACCCTCCGGCACCCCCGCTGTTGTGCTCGAGCAGCACGTGCTCGAGGCGCTCCTCGTCGAGCAGGCCGCGCTGGCGCAGGAGCTCCTGGGTCCCGTCGGTCGAGGCGTTGTCGATCACGAAGATCCGCTCCAGGCGATGCGTCTGGCGCAGCAGCGCGTCGAGGCATTCGACGAGTAGATCCTTGCGGTTGTAGGTGACGACGGCGGCGCAGACAGCGCCCCGCGTCGCCGTCTCAGAGCTCTCGATCATCGCGCGCAAGCCAGTGTAGGTTCCCACGATGGCCGATGCCTCTCGCTCTCCGGCACCGGCCGTCGTCGCGGTCGTCGTGACCTACAACCGGCGTGCCCTGCTCGCCGAGTGCCTGCAGGCGCTCGCCGCCCAGACGCGCCCTCCCGAGCGCACGCTCGTGGTCGACAACGCCAGCAGCGACGGCACCGCGGACTACGTGCGCAGCGCGCATCCGCAGGTGCAGCTGCTCGCGCTGACCGAGAACCAGGGCGGCGCCGGCGGCTTCCACGAGGGCCTGAAGACGGCGCACGCGGCCGGGGCCGAGTGGATCTGGCTGATGGACGACGACACGATCGCCCTGCCCGACGCGCTCGAGCAGCTGCTGAGCGCGCGCGACGACGTCGGCTCGCTGCGCCCGCCGGCGCTGCTGTCGAGCAAGGTCGTCTGGACCGACGGCAGGCTGCATCCGATGAACCACCCCGGCTTCGTCAACAACCGCGTCGACTGGTTCGTGACGGCCAGCACCCACGGGCTGCTGCCGTTGCGCGCGGCGACGTTCGTCTCGCTGCTCGTGCACCGCAGCGCGATCGACGAGCTCGGCCTGCCGCACAAGCACTTCTTCATCTGGAGCGACGACATCGAGTACACGGCCCGGGTCACCCGCCGGCGCGCGGGCTACCTCGTCCCCCGCAGCGTGGTCGTGCACAAGACGAACACCGCGTACTCCGCGGTGACCAGCAGCGGCGGGCGCTTCTACTACCACGTGCGCAACAGCATCTACATGCTGCGCGGAAAGAACACGTGGTCAAAGCAGGAGAAGCTCTCCGTGCTGTGGTTTCTGCTCAAGACGACGACGGACTACCTGCGCCTGAACCGCTTTCGCGGCGCGAACGTCCGCATCGTGCTGCGCGGGGTGCGCGACGGGCTCAGGCCGGTCCCGGCGATGTGACCCCTTCGCCTAGGAGCCGCCGCGGATGCCCGCGGTCGCGGCGCGCAGCCGGCGCAGCGCCGCGCTCGGTCGCGCCGCGAGCCGCCCCGTGACATCACGGACCAGCACGAAGGCGAACCAGACCCGGTCGGTGCCGTGCCACCCGTCCCCGACCAGGATCCGCACGCGGCTGCGCGTATAGGCGACGCCGCGCGTCGACAGCGGCCGGTTGCGCACCGCGACGCTGCCCGGCACGAGGTAGCCGGGCGTCTCGCGCAGCATGCGACCCGTCCACTCCAGGTCGTCGCCGGCCCCGGCGAAGTCCACGCGCGGCGCGCCGTAGAGGCTCAGCGCACGGCGGTGCACGAGCAGCGAGCCCCACGACGCGGCGCGCAGCGCGGGGAGACGGTGCTCGGCGCCGACGATCGCGTTCTCGCGCCAGAACAGCCGTGGCCACGGCGGCGCGAGCGTGTCGAGTTCGCCGTCCTGGGTCACGATCATGCTGCTGAGCAGGATCGGGTCGCCGAGCGCCGGCGCCCGCGTGAGCGGCGCGAGCAGCTCCTCGAGCGCGTTCGCGGCGGGCTCGACGGAGCCGTCGAGCAGCCACAGCCAGGTGGCTCCGGTCGCGGCCGCGCGCACGACCGCGGCACCGATGCCGTCCTCAGCGACGCGCTCGACGCGCTCGGGCGCGCGTCGCTGCCCGTCGAGCATGGCAACGTCGCCGACGACGGCGCAGACCGTGATCTCGCTGTCTTGCACCGACGCCGGCGTCAATCGCCGACGAGGCTGCGATCGCGTTCGGCATCCAGGCGGGAACGCTCGTCCGCGTGCGTGGCCTGCAGCTCGTCGAGTTGCTGCTGGACTCTGCCGAGCCCCTGCGCCAGCAGCTTCGTCTGGTCGGTCAGGCGCGAGATGACCAGCGAGAAGTGCAGCATCAGCAGCAGCCCGCAGCCCAGCGCCACCGCGAACAGCGCGGATGGCGCGTACGCGACCCCGACGAGCCTGGCGAAGGACTCGAGCAGGCCCTGCAGCAGCGCGAGCGCCAGCAGCACAGTCGCGCTGAACAGCCACAGCAGCGCGTAGCGCTCCATCAGTCGCCGCCGCCGGACGAGCTCGAAGATCAGGACGAACACCGCCAGCATGGCGACGATCGAGACGACTTGGATACGAGAGTCCACGAGGCTGCCGGGAAGGGAACGTCTTGAGAGAGGTGCGGCGCCGACGGTCCGTCGCGACGCGTGTAACGCAGGATCTGCCCTGCCGATCGCTACGATAGCGAGCCGACGTGGCCCCGGCTACCGGGCCCCGATCCCCGCACCTTTCGCGGCCGCGCTGCGTCTTAGCCTTAGCCGTGTCCTCCCATCTCGCCATCGTTCCCGCCTACAACGAGGAGGCGAGCGTCGCCTCCGTCGTGCGCGAGCTGCAGCGCCACGCGCCGGAGTTCGACGTGCTCGTCATCGACGACGGCTCGACCGACGCGACGCGCGACGTGGCGCGCGCCGCGGGCGCGCGCGTCGTGCGCCTGCCCTTCAACCTGGGGATCGGCTGCACGGTGCAGGCGGGGTATCAGTTCGCGCTCGAGAACGGCTACGACTACGCCGTCCAGGTCGACGGCGACGGCCAGCACGACCCGCGCGAGGTCTACCGGCTGCTCGAGTACCTGCATGCGCACCCGGACATCGACATGGTCACCGGCTCGCGCTTTCGCGAGCTGTGCGAGGACGGCCATCGCAGCACCGCCTCGCGGCGGCTGGGTATCCGACTGTTCGCCGGCGTGCTGTCGCGGATCACGGGCCAGCGCGTCACCGACCCGACCTCCGGCTTTCGGATGACCAACCGCCGCGGGATCGAGCTGTTCGCGCGCGACTACCCGCACGACTATCCGGAGGTCGAGGCCGTGCTGATGGTCCACGCCCATCGCCTCAAGAGCGCGGAGATCCCCGTCACGATGCGGCCGCGCACGACCGGGGTCTCGTCGATCAACGCGTCGCGCTCGGCCTACTACATGCTGAAGGTCACGCTGGCGATCTTCGTGGGGCTGTTTCGCGAGCGTCCGGTGATCGAGCGCGGCGACGAACCGCCGGTGGCGGCCGAGGCGAGCATCTGACGGTGCCGGCCGCCCAGCCGCTCGTCAGCGCGGTGATCGTGACCTACAAGGAGCTCGACCTGACGCTTGCCGCGGTCGCAAGCCTGAAGTCCCAGAGCGTGCCCATCCACGAGATCATCGTCGTCGACAACGATCCCGCTCACTCGGTGCGCGAGCCGATGCGCGCGGCGCATCCCGACGTGCGGCTGCTGCACGAGGACAACATCGGCTACGCGCCTGCCTGCAACCGCGGCGCCGCGGTAGCGAGCGGCGACTGGCTGTTCTTCCTCAACCCGGACGCGGCGGCGGCGCAGGATTGCCTGGAGCTCCTGCTGCAGGTCGCGGCCGAGCACCCTGCCGCGGGCATCATCACGCCGCAGATCCTCTTCCCCGACGGCGAGACCATCAACGCCGGCGAGAACGAGATCCACCTGACCGGGATCGCGTGGTGCGGCCGCTACGAGCAGCGACGCGAGGACGGGCCGCCGCGCCAGGCGCTCATCACGACCGGCGCCGCGATGCTCATCGACGCCGGCCTCTACCGCAGGCTGGAGGGCTACTGCGAGCAGTTCTTCCTGTTCTACGAGGATCCGGACATCTGCCTGCGCGCGTGGATCGTCGGCGCCGAGGTCTGGTACGTGCCGCGCGCGACGGTCCTGCATCACTACTCCTTCGGCGTGAGCAACGAGAAGTGGTACTACCTCGAGCGCCACCGTCTGCTGTCGATGTTGAGCACGCTGCAGATCTCGACGCTGCTGATCCTCGCGCCGTTGATGCTGGGCAGCGAGCTGTCGCTGCTGTTCGTCGCGCGCGCCGAGGGCTGGCTCGCGCACAAGCTGCGCGCCTACCGCTCGGTGTGGCAGGCGCGTGGCTGGATCGTTGCGCGCCGGCGCAGGCTCGCGGCGATGCGCGTGCTGCCGGACGCCGCGATCATCGACCGCTTCCAGGCGCGCGTCGATTCACCGCAGATCAGCTCCGGTGTCGGGCGCCGCGCCGGGCCGCTGCTCGTCGCCTACCGCTGGGCGGCGGTGGCGGCGGTCAAGGCGGTCGGGCGCCGCCCGGCCCGTCCCTAGACTCGGATCGGCGTGAGCGTCCGCGACCGCGACCACCGCATCGCGGCCCACGACGATCTGTTGCAGAGATCCGACCAGTCGCTGCTCACGAATTGCTCGTTGCCATGACCTTCTTTCTCAGCTGGGTCGTCTACCCCGTCGTCGTCGTCGCCCTGTCGCTGGGCGCGGGGCTCGGGCTGCGGCGGCTCGCCGGCAGCGGCGCGCTTGCGGGCGTGCTCGTGCTGCCGGCCGGGATGGCCGCGATCGTGACCGTCAGCGCCCTGACGACGCAGTTCGACGCGCTCGCGGAGCTGACGGCGCCGTGCATCCTCGTCATCGCCGTCGCCGGCTTCGTCGCCACGGGACGCTCCCTGTCGCAGCTGCGGCCAGCGAGGAGCTGGATCTGGCCGTCGCTCGCCGCGCTGCTTCCGGCGGTGACGATCGCCGCGCCCGTCGTCCTCACCGGCAAGCCCGGCCTGACCGGCTACACGCGGATCCCCGACCTCATGCACCAGCTGCAGTTCACCCAGTGGATCACGCACTCGGGGCGGACGATCCCGCCCGAATCCGCGGTCGACTCGTCTTACCTGGAGACCGTCATCAAGATGCTGGGCGTCGGCTACCCCGGCGGCGCGCAGGGCGCGCTCGGCGGGACGAGCGCCCTGATCGGCGTCGACCCGCTGTGGAGCTACCAGGCGTTCCTGGCGCTCGTCGCGGGCGGCATGGGGCTGTCGCTGTACGCGCTGCTCAGCACGGCGATCGCGTCGCGGCCGTGGCGCGCGCTGGCGGCGGGCGTCGCGGCACAGCCGACGATCCTCTACTCCTACGCGCTGGCCGCTGGGATCAAGGAGCTGGCGGCGGTCGCGGGGATCACGCTGGTCGCGGCGCTGCTGTTCGCGCGCCATCCCGGCGACGGGCGGCCGCGGGAGCTGATCCCGCTTGCCGTGGCGACCGCGGCGGCGTTCGCGGTGTTCAACCTCGGCGTCCTGCCGTGGATCGGGATGCTGCTGGCGGTCGGCTTCGCCGCCGACTTCGTCACCCGCCGCGAGGCGCGCCGCGGCGCGCTCGTGCGCTGGGGCGCGCTCACCGCCGGCGTCGCGATCCTCTCCGTCCCGACGATCATCGTCGCCCGCAGGCTCGCGCCGGTGGCGGGCTCCGGCGGTCCCCCCGACCTCGGCAACCTCGCCGCCCCGGTCCCGGCCTGGTCGGCGGTGGGCCCATGGCTGACCTCCGACCACCGCTTCCCGCTCGAAGTCGCCAACGCGGCGACGGTCACCTACGTCCTCATCGGCCTGGTCCTCGCCTTCGCCGTGCTCGGCCTGCTGTGGTCGCTGCGCCGCCGCGACCTGCGAATGCTCGGGCTCGCCGTCGCCGCCGTGGTCGCGCTGGTCTTCGTCTCGCGCCGGGCCGGGCCGTGGGTCGACCTCAAGGCCTACACGATCACCGCCCCGCTCGTGCTCACGCTCGCCTTCGCGGGAGCGGCCGCGCTGTGGCAGCTGCCGCGGCGGGCGCGCTGGCTCGCGCCGCTGGCGATCGTCGCGATCGGCGCCAGCGTCCTGACCGGCAACGCGCTCGTCTACCACGACTCCACGATCACGCCCTACGCGCGGTTCGTCGAGCTCGAGCAGATCGCCGAGCGCTACGCCGGGCTGGGGCCGGCCCTGCACACGACGCTCGACGACTACCCCGAGTACCTGCTGCGCGACGTCGAGGTGACCGGGATGTTCAACCCGCCGCGCCCGGGATTGCCGTTTCGCGCGGACGCGCGCGGCGGCACGGCGTACACGCGCGATCTGGACGACTTCGACCCGAAGTTCGTGCAGACCTACCCGCTGCTCGTGCTGCGCCGCGATCCGACGACCAGCCGACCGCCGTCGAACTACAGCCTCGTGACGCGGATGGACTACTACGACGTCTGGCGGCGCACGGCGCCCGCGCGCAACGTCGTCGAGCACGTCGCGCTGGAAGGCGAGCGCAACGAGCGCACGGCGCGGATGTGCGACGACCTGCAGACGGACCTGCGGCGCGCCGGCCGCGGCGCGCGAGTCGCCTTCGCCGCGGCTTCCGCCGCCGTGCGGACCGGACGCCCGGAGTTCGTCAGCGCCGGCTGGGAGTCCGATGACCTCGATCACTTCCCCAACGGACCGGGGCGGCTCAAGCAGCCGGTGACGCTTCCGCGCGGCGGCCCCTATGCGGTCTGGCTGCGGGGCTCGGTCGGCCGCGCGGTGCGGATCCTCGTCGACGGCAGGCAGCTGGCGGAGGTGCGCCTCGACGAGAGCTTCCCGTACCAGTACATCCCGCTGGGCCGGGCCAGCTTCGCGCCCGGAGTGCACGACGTCGAACTCGTGCGCGGCGGCGGCAGCCCGCTGCCCAGCACGGGCAACGACGTCGGTAGCGACGGCGCGACGACACGACTGGGACCGCTGATGTTCGTGCCCGCCGACAGCGTGACCAGGCAGGTGCAGTGGGTCGACGGCGCCCGTGCGATGCAGCTGTGCCGCGGCGACGCGCGGCTGGACTGGATCGAGATCGTCAGACGCTGACCGAGCCGGCCCGTGCCGAGCTCACAGCTCCTCGGCCGCGCGCGGCGCCATGCGGTCGAACACGAGAAAGCCGAGCACCGTCACCGCGACGAGGATCACGAGCGGGATCGCCGCAAGCGCGCTGGACCCGAGCCCCTCGCCGAGCGAGGTCCCGCCGACGAGCAGGTATCGCGACTGCTGGATGATCGCCGCGATCGGGTTGCACAGCGCGATCTTCGCGAGCGTCTGCGAATGGCCGATGACCGCTTCGATCGGGTAGAGGATCGGCGTCGCGTAGAACAGCCCCTGCAGGACGACCTCCCAGATCGGGCGGACGTCGCGGTAGCGGACGTAGAGCGCGCTGAGCAGCATCGCGACGCCCGTCGCGAAGACGAGCATGAGCGCCAGCGGGATCGGCAGCAGCAGCCACGTCCAGCGCGGCTGCACGCCGCTTGCGACGACGAAGATCGCGACGACGACGAGGTTCAGAGCGAGGTTCATCGCCGCCACGAGGGCGACCGCCAGCGGTACGACCGCCCGCGGGAAGCCGACCTTGCGCAGCAGCGACTCGCGGTCGACCATCGACGTCACGCCCGCGGCGGTCACCTCCGAGAAGAAGAAGTACAGGATCATCGCGAGCAGCAGGATCACGCCGTAGTGCTCGACGCCCGCGCCGGCCTGCACGACGTACGAGAAGACGAAGTAGACGATCCCGAACAGCATCAGCGGGCGCAGCAGCGACCACAGGTAGCCCAGCGCCGAGCCGTAGAAGCGCACCTTCCAGTCGGTCGCCGCGAGCGTGCGCGTGAGGTTCCAGAAGCGCCGCGGGTCGCGCCCGAGCGCGGTCGGGCCGCGGACGCGGTAGGCCTCGACGCTCACGACGCGGGCTGCTGCATCGACGGGGCGGGGTGCAGCTCGAAGAGGTGCGGCACCTCCATGACGGCGCCGCCGGCCCCCGTCCCGCTGACGGCGAACGGGTAGTTGCCCTCGCGGAAGGCGAGCAGCTCCTCCCCGCCGGCGGCGGACACGCGCGGCCAGATCCAGTAGCGCCCCGGCGCGAGGTAGTTCTCGAAGGCGACGACGACGTCGAGCTCGTCGCCGGCCGCGTGGCGGCCCGATCGCAGCAGCGTGCGATCGCTGGAGAGCACGAGCACGCGCCGCTCGTGCTCGTCGACGACCTCGAAGACGAAGACGGGATCCTCCGCGGCGACGTCGAAGCGCACCCGCATCGCCAGCGAGGCCGGCTCGCCGCGCTCGACGAGCACCGTGCGCCCCTCGGCGGAGACGCTCTGCGCCCAGGCGTCGACGATCGTGACGGCGCCGCCGAGACCGCGCCGTGCCGACGTCGATCGCGCGACGATCGACTCCCGCTGCAGCGGCGTGGCGAAGTTCAGCTCGGTGTACTGGCGCGCGATGCTGCGCGAGTCGCCGATCGCCACGACGCGGCCGCGGTCCAGCAGCAGCGCGCGATCGCAGAAGCGCTGCACCTGCCCCATGTCGTGGGTGACGAGCAGGATCGTGCGGCCTTCGTCGCGTGCCTGTTGCAGGACGTCGTAGCACTTCTCCTGGAAGGCGGCGTCGCCGACCGCGAGAACCTCGTCGATCAGCAGCAGGTCGGCGTCGACGTGCACCATGACGCTGAAGGCGAGGCGCACCTGCATGCCCGAGGAGTAGTTCTTGAGCTTCAGCTCGGCGAACTCGTGCAGCTCGGCGAAGTCCATGATCGAGCCGTAGCGCGCGCGCGACTGCTCGGGCGTCAGCCCGAGCATGACGGCGTTGACGAGCACGTTGTCCTGGGCGGTGAGATCGGGGTTGAAGCCGACGCCGAGCTCGATGAACGGCGCCATCCGCCCGCGCAGCCACATCTCCCCGGCATCGCTGCGGTAGATGCCCGCGAGGCACTTCATGAGCGTGCTCTTGCCCGAGCCGTTGCGCCCGACGATCCCGAAGACCTCGCCGCGCGCGACTTCGAAGCTCACGTCCTGCAGCGCGTGCAGGTCCTCGTGGCGGCGCCGGCGGGTGGGATGCACGAAGCGCTCCTTGAGCGTGGAGACCTGCTCCGTCGGGAGGCGAAAGCTCTTCGCGACACCGTCGGCCTTCACAGCGACATCGTCTGCGGGCGCAGCGCTCATGCGCTCAAGGGTAGTCCTGGCGGGTGTCGGCGCTGCGCGCGAGCTACTACCTGGCGACGTCGTCGCGCAGCGAGCGAACCGGTCGTGCCGGCACCCCCGCGACGACCGTCTCGGGGGCGACGTCGGCGGTGACCACGGCACCCGCGGCGACGACGGCATGGGCTCCGATCCTGCAGGGGCCGAGCAGGATCGCGCCGCTGCCGACCCACGCGCCCTCCTCGACATGCACGTCGCGACCGTCCGACGGCACCGCGCGCTGGCGTTGCGTGCCGCGCTGCGTGACGTCGTGCGTCCCCGTCAGCACGCTCACGCGGTGACCGAAGAACGCGTGCTGCTCGACGGTGATCGAGCCCGACTCGGTGTTCAGCAGCGCGTCGTTGACGACCGCGCCCTCGGCGAGGTGCACGCGCCCCGGCGGCCCCCACAGCAGCGGCTCGGTCAACGCCGCCGCCCGCCCGCGCTCGTAGCCGGCGCGCGCTGCGCGCTCCTCGGCGGCGGGCAGCGCCGCCGCGAGCCGCTCGTCGACGATCTGCTCGATCAACCCCCGCAATCGCGCACGCAGCACACCGCCCATCGCAGAAGGGTAGCCTCGGCCGATGGCGCAACCGGCCCTGCCACTGGGCGTCAACCTCGCGGGCTACCTCGACGCGACGGTCGGCGTCGGCGAGTCGGCGCGCAACGTGCAGGCGGCGCTCGAGGCGGCCGGCGTGGCCGTCGCTGCACTGCCGCTCAGCAGCCGCGGCGCGCCGCGCGGCGCACCGTTGCCGGGCGGCGACGCCGTGCATGCGGTGACGCTCGTGTGCGCCAATCCCGACGGCATGGTCGGAGCGCGCGACGAGCTCGGTGCGGCGGCGTTCGAGGGCCGCCACGTCATCGGGCTGTGGTGGTGGGAGGTTGCGGCCCTGCCCCCGCGCTGGCTGCGCGCGTTCGACCTCGTCGACGAGGTCTGGGCGGGCTCGCGCTTCGTCGCCGACGTCTTCGCCGCGGTCGCGCCGGTGCCCGTCGTGCACGTGCCGATCCCGATCGGCGCGCCGGTCGCCTCGGACAAGGGGCGCGCGCAGCTGGGCCTGCCGGCGGACGCCTTTCTGTTCGGCTTCGTCTTTGACTACGCGAGCGTCACGGCGCGCAAGAACCCGCTCGGGCTGATCGAGGCGTTCATGCGGGCGTTCGCGCCCGGCTCGGACGACGGCGTCGCGCTCGTGCTCAAGACGCTCGGCGGGGAGCGCCATGCGGGCGAGCACGCCGCGGTGCTCGCCGCGGCGGCCGCGCATCCGGCGATCACGGTCATCGATGCGCACCACTCCGGCGAGGACAAGAACGCGCTCATCCGCGAGCTTGACTGCTACGTCTCGCTGCACCGCTCGGAGGGCTTCGGCCTGACGATCGTCGAGGCGATGCTGCTCGGCACGCCCGTCATCGCGACCGACTACGGCGGCTCGCGCGACATCGTCACGCCGTTCAACGCGCTGCTCGTCGATGCGCGTCCCGTCGCGATCGGCGCCGGTCACGAGCCCTACCCCCCCGACGGCGAGTGGGCCGAGCCCGACCTCGCCCACGCGGCGGCGCAGATGCGAGCAGTCCGCGCCGATCCTCAGGCCGCACAGGCACGCGCTCAGCGCGCACGCGCCGACGTGACCGCGCGCCACGCCCCGGAGGCCGCCGGGCGCGCGATGGCCGAGCGCCTGACACGCGTGCTCAAGCACCCGCTCGACGGCACCGGGCGCAGCGCGGCCGCAGACCTGCGCGGCGTGCGCGAGCGGATGGCGCTGGGTCCGCGCGCGGCACCCGGCGCCGATCGCGGGGCGCGCGGCGCGATCCGCGACGCCGCGCTGCGCGCGATGCGTCCCTACACCGTCCACCAGCGGCTCGTCGACGAGGAACTGCTGCGCGCGCTGCAGTCGCTCGACGACCGCGTCCGCGGGTTGGCGGCCGGACAGCAGGCGCTGGCAGCGGAGCTTGCCCGCCTGCGCCGCGAGGATGATGGAGGTACATGACCTACTCCACCGCAGACGCGCGCCAGGACCTGCTCGACGCCGTGGCCGATGCGATCGACGACCTCGCGCGGGCGCTCGCGGCGCTCGGCGCCGCGTATGAGTTGCTCGACGAGCACAAGGCCGACGAGCTCGAGGAGACGCTCTTCGGACCGGTCCAGGCCGCCTACGGCCGCGGCCGGCGCACCCACGCCGACTTCGCCGCGCGTCACGGCCTGGCCGCGCGCGCGTTCGAGAGCGCGACGCCGGGCGCGCCGTCGGGCGGGCTGAAGGGCTACATCGACGACGCCGTCGCGGCCGTCACGAGCGCCGACGCCACGCTGGCGACGCTGCAGGACTCGATGATGCCGATCGAGGTCGGCGACGAGGCGCTGCGCGCCGGCCTCGCGAAGGTCAGAGAGCTCGTCGCGGAGGTGCCCGTGCAGGCGCGCGTGCTGTCGCGCACGTTCGGGCGCTGACGCGGCGCGGGCCGGCGACCCGGCTACTTCGCGGCCGGTCCGGTCCCGCGATCCTCGATGCGTAGATCGAGGTCGCCGTTCTTCTCGGCCGTCTCGATCAGCAGGTCGGTCAGCTGCTCGGGCAGCAGGCTGCGTGACTCCAAGCGCGCGATCGCGAAGCTCACAGTCTGGCCGCCGCCCGTCTTCAGTGTGTCTAGATCGCTCATGTCCTGCCCATCCTCGTAGGTCATGCCGGCGTCCGTGTTGGCGACCCCACCGCGCGGTGGAGCTCGAGCAACGGCTCGCGTCTGCTCGCCTGCGCCGTGGCGCACGCCGACCGTCCGGGCACCCTGACGACCGCCGGCCCCGATGGACAGCCGTTCCCGCCATGTGGGGGGAACATCGTTCCGGTGGACGACGGCTTGCGGACAGCGTGGTGGTGAGGGGGGCAACGAACCAACGCTACTGCGCCCCGAACGCCCGCAGCGCACACTCGGCCACTGAAGCATCCTGCCAGGGGTTGCGTGCTGAGCAAAACTACGGACGTGTCGCTCGTCCCGTTGACCACGAACCGGTTGCGCCTCCGGACGCTCACCGCCGCTGACCACAGCGAGGTGTTTGGCGTCCTGGGCGATGAAGCGACCACCGCTGGGGTCTCGTGGCGCCAGCCAGACGCGGGTGCTGCCCTGAGGTGGCTGAATCGGCGCATGGAACAGCAGCGGCGGTGCGGGTTGAGCATGTGGAGCGTTGACGAACTAGCCACCGGCCAGATGGTGGGCCTCTGCGGATTCTTCGCGCACGACAGGCGCGACGAGATCGAGCTCGGCTACGTCATCAAAGCGCCGTTGTGGGGCCGCGGCTATGCCACGGAGGCGACGCAAGCTGCGGTCGCTTCAGCGCTCCGCGCCGGCCACCGCGTCTACGCGACTATCCGGCCCTGGAACATTCGTTCTGTTCGCGTGGCGGAACGCTCTGGACTGTCCCTTGACGAGCGTGTTGAAGATGCTCGAGGTGAGCTGCTCGTCTACCGATCGCGCTAATCCGAAAGACTGGCCATGGCCAAACCTCGCGGGCATGAAGCGCAGGCCGAGGTTCGCGTTCGTCAGGAGGCTCGTGCGACCGCTGCCTCGGCGCGCTGCTTGAGCGCGCGGTTCATCTGCTCGAATCCGATCCGCGTGTTCTCGAGCGTGCCGCGCGAGAGGCCGACGAGCAGCCCGCGGAAGCGCTCGGCCTGGATCAGGCGGGTGCGCCCGCCGGGCAATTCCTCCAGCCGGAAGCTGTGCTCCCCGTCAAAGAGGCCTGGGACGAGGAAGCGCCCGAGCCACCGCAGCTCGCGGTCCACCTCGGACACGAGCACCGTCGGCTTGAACGTCATCGCGCGGCCACCCGGAGGCGCGATCGTGACGGTCAGCGTCGCGCCCGCTGTCAGCTTTCCGCTGAGCCGGCGCACAAACGGGTTCCAGCGAGCGTAGGCGGCGGTGTCGGCGAGCTGTTCCCACACGACGGCAGGCGGGGCGTCGATGTCGACGGTGTGCTGGATCTCGCGGGTCATGGGGATCCCCTTCCTGAGGTTGGCTAACGGTGTAAGCCAATGATAGGCTAACGGTGTTAGCGCATCAAGTGAAAGGCTGCCGGATGACCGACGAACAACCTGATGTGCCGAGCCCACGCGTTCGCCAGATCGTTGCGGCAGCCCGAGAGCTCGTCGAGGAGGAGGGCCTTGACGCGCTCTCGATGCGCCACCTGGCCGACCGCCTCGGGATTCGCGCCCCCTCGATCTACAAGCACCTCCCCGACAAACGGGCGCTCGAGCACGCGTTGATCTCAGCTACCTTCGAAGAACAGGCCGCCCTCTTCGAGGCCGCTCTGGCTGGCAGCGCTGATCCGCTTGGCGCGCTCGCCACCGCCTACCGCGACTTCGCGCGCCGCCACCCCCACCTCTACCGCCTGATGACCCAACGATCGCTCGACCGCGACCGCCTCAACCCCGGCATCGAGGAGCGCGCCGCCCAACCCATGGTCCAGGCCCTCGACGGCGATCGCGACCTCGCCCGCGCCGTGTGGGCGTTCGCCCACGGCATGACGATCCTCGAGCTCGACAACCGCTTCCCAGCAGACGCCGACCTCGACGCCGCCTGGCAGCGCGGCCTCGACGCGCTCCGCCCATGAGCGGGCGCCACGACGACCTTCAGCTCGTCCGCTGGTTGGATTCTCGTGGCGGATGCGGTCCACTGGATCTGCCGGAACGAGGACTACGCCGCGAGACGATGCGGTCAGATCCTGCGCCAGCCCGCCCGCGGCCCCTCAGAGGTTCGTTCTAGGGGGTGAGTCGGTAGAAACGATAGAAGTCGTTGTCGATCGGCAGCACCTCAAAGCCGCTGAATCCGGCCTGCTCGGCATAGGCGCGGACGGTGGCGCAGCGCATGACGGTTCCGGTTCCGGCGGCATCCTCGCCGACCATGCCGACGGGCAGGCAGTGAAAGATGCTGAAGCCGTAGTAGAAGCGCTCGATCTCGTCGCCCGGAGGGTCGAACTCGTCGGGCACGCGCTCGTCGCCCACGATCACCGAGCCGCCGTCTGCCAGCAACGTGCGGCAGGCGGCGAGGACGGCGACGGGGTAGGACATGTCATGCAGCGCCTCGTGGATGTAGACGAGGTCGTAGTTGCCGGCCAGCTCCTTGTCGGCCGCGTCACGCCGGCAAAAGGCGACCCTGTCGTCGAGCTCGCTGTCGGCGAGGTGCCGGCGCGCCGCGTCGATCGATGCCGTGTCCATGTCTATCCCGTCGACACGGACCTTGGGGTAGCCGCGCGCGATCGCGATCGTCGAGCGTCCCTCGCCGCAGGCGACATCGGCGACGCGAGCCGGGGGATCAGCCAGCAGCCGCTCGTGTACGTCCGGGATCGCCCCGAGCCATTCGGTCGCCAGCAGCGCGTCGAACATCGGCCGCGTGAACCGGGCCTGCCCCTCGTGGAGGTCGCTGCCGTACTCCGCGTACGGAACGCCGTCACCGCTGCGAAACGCGTCCAGCACGGCGTCCATCGGCTTCGCGCACGCGACCACCAGCTGGCCGATCGGGGCGATGCAGTTGAGGCTCGTCTCGTCGACGAGTGCCTCGTCGTGACCCCGCGGAAGGGTGTACCGCCGCGCGCCGACATCGGCGCCCGCGTCGTCGACCTCGAGGATCGCGCTCGATGCCTGCTGCTCGAGCCACTCACGTACGTAGCGCTCGCTGAGCCCGGCCGCGCCGGCGAGCTCGCCGGACGTCATCGGGCCCCGCTCGGCCAAGGTCCGGTAGAGGCCCAGTCGGTCGCCGACGTAGACGGCGAGCACGTCCCAGGTTCCTACCGTGGCGAGAAACAGCCGCTCGACCAGAGCATCGCGGCGAGCGGCGGCAGCGTCGGCTGCCGAAGCTGTGTCGGTCATGAGCCAATGCTCCCACGGTCAAACCGACCGCGCCAGCTCCTGCGCGCAGCGCAGCAGCAAGTTGTCAATCTCATAGCTTAGGCGGTGGTGGCGGCGACGACAGTCGTTGTCTCGACGCGGTTGCGGCCGGCTCTTTTTGCGCTGTAGAGCGCGCGGTCGGCTTCGCGGAGCAGAAGGTCAGGCTCACCGGCATCGTCGGGCATGACCGCGACGCCGAAGGATGCGGTGATGGGGCGATCGATGCCTGGCACGGTGATCGTGGCGATCGCGGCGCGCAGCTTCTCGGCTGCTTCGAGCGCTCCGGCGCGATCGGTGTCTGGTAGGACGGCGGCGAACTCCTCGCCGCCGAAGCGACCAACGAAGTCACCGGCGCGGACGGTGCTGGCGGCGACGGCGCCGACGGCGGCGAGCACGTCGTCGCCCTTGCCGTGGCCGTAGGTGTCGTTGATCGCCTTGAAGTGGTCAAGGGTCAAAGGTCACGAGCGCCAGCGGCGAGGTGGTGCGCCCGGCCAGCGCAGCCGCGCGGTTGACCATTTCGTGCACGGCACGCTGGTTGGGAAGCCCGGTCAGCCCATCGGTGGCGGCGCGCAGCTCGGCGATCGCGAGGTTGCGCAGGTTGGCGACCACGGGTGCCGCTTCGGCGACGGACTGCTCGATCATCTGCTGACGCTCTCCCTCGAGCGCGCCGCGATGCTCGCTCAGCACTGCGCCGACGACCTCGCCGCCGACGAGTGATGGCACGCACGTCGTTTGCTCTGCGCTGCGCCCACAAACCTCGCAGCTCAGAAGGCGCTGATCGTCGGCAGCGCGTTGGTGCGTGCGCGCCAAGCGAACCGCAAGACAGGAATCCGGGCTGGCGCCCTCGAGACCACGCGCGATCGCAGAGCCGTCGCCGAGCGGCGTGACCGGCTCGAGGCGGTCGGCGGAGTTGTTGCGGTTGAGCACTGTCACGTGCAGCGCGCCGGCAACGCGGTCGACGTGCCGCGCCAGCACGCCATACGCCTCGGCCTCAGAGCGTGCGACCTGCATCGCTTCGCCGAACTCGTGCTGTCCGCGGCGGCCGCGGCGCTCGCGATTAGCTGGGCGCTCGACGAGCAATAGGTGCAGCAGACCGAAGACGATGAACAGCGCGACCACGAGTATGACCGGCCGCCGCGCGGCGTTCTCGCGCACGACTTCGCGTTCCTCGGCAAGTTCGTTGAGCAGTTCGTCGCTTGCTGCGACGAACCGGGTACAGGCGGTCGCGGCGCCCGTCTACGCGGGCGTGTGAGGCGCCCGCCACCGCCTCGTCGCCCAAATCTGCCAGGCCTGTTGCCGCGCAGGCCTGCACGTCGACGAGCTTGCGCTCCGATGCCTCGTCACCGTCGGGGGCGCGACTGCACATCGATGATCGCCTGCCCGACGACGCGCTGAGCCGCCCGAACCTCCTCGCGATCGACCATCCATCGCAGCGCCTTGATCGGTCGCTGCCGACATGGACGCAGCTCGCGGCTATGAGCGTCGATTCGCGGTCTCGCCGCTGGTCGCGTGAGGCACGTGCCAGACGCCGACGCCGACGCCGCCGACGACGACGACGCATCCTCGTCGCAGAGCGTGTCCTGTCGTGTCGACGGGCACGGGGTCGTGGTCATGACTCCTGCACTGACTGGGGTGCCATGGGCGCGTCCTGAGCGTCGCGGACTCGCTGGCCGGCTCCTGTATTGGTCTTCGCCGAGGGACCAGCGCATTGCGACAAATGCCACGCCATGCGTGCCTCGCGAGTAGCCTGCGCCGGTGCGACTGCGCCAGCGAGGCAAGCACGAGCCCGCGCCGCTCAAGCCCGCCGAGCGGAAGCCGGCGGTGGACCTGTGGGACCACGAGGAGGTGCCGCTCAGCCCCCGCCGCCTGGTCGAACTCATCCGCCCCGCTGCGAAGCTCGTCTGGATCGCGAGCCCGCGCGAGACGATCTACCTCGTCGTCTCGCAGACGATCACGGGGCTGGTGCTGCCGGCGCAGGTGCTCGCGGGAAAGTGGGCCCTGGATTCGATCCTCGGCGCAAGTCGCACCGGCGGCGGCCTGGGGGACGCGCTTCCCGCGGTCGTCATCGCGCTGACCGCGATGGCGGCGGGTCAGTGCCTGGCGACGAGCTCGCGGCACCGGTCGCGGCTGCTGCCCGAGCTTGCGGGCAGGGCGTCACAGGAGATGCTCGCCAGGAAGGCGGCGACGCTCGACCTGCAGGCGCTGGAGACGCCCGCATTCCACGACCGTCTCGTTCGCGCGCAGCACGATGCCGCCTTTCGCCCGGCGAACATGGTCACCGACATGGCGCGCATCGTCAGCTCGTCGGTGGCCGTGCTGGGCCTCGCGGTGTTGCTGTTCACGGTGCACCCGCTGCTCGTCCTGGGGCTGCTGGTGACGATGCTGCCGCTGGCGTGGTCGAACATGACGGGCGGCCGCGACTACTACCGCAACGCCGTCCGGCGCACGCCGCGGCGGCGCATCATCCAGTACCTGCAGTTTCTGCTGACGATGCTCGACTCCGCCAAGGAGACGCGCGTGTTCGGGCTCGGGCCGTACCTGCTGGCGCGCCACGGCGAGCTGTATGACGAGGAGCTCGACGAGTTCCGCCGGGTCGTCCGCCAACGCCAGCGTCGCGAGGTCCTTGCCACGCTCGCTGGCTCGATCGTCAACGCAGCCGGCGTCGTGTTCATCCTGTGGCTGCACTTCTCGCAGCGGATCTCGCTTCCCGAGGCGATCGCCGCATCCGGCGCGCTGCTGCTGCTGCTGCCGCGGATCGGGAACCTCGTCACGGGGATCGGGCTCATGCACGAGAACGCGCTGTTCGTCGAGGACCTGTGGTCGTTTCTCGCCGTCGCGCCGAAGCAGAGCACGCCGATCTCGACCGCGCCGGCGCCGTCGACGTTCCAGACCCTGCGTGTCGAGGATCTGAGCTTCAGCTATCCCAACCGGCCCGAGCCGGTGCTCGACCACGTGTCACTGGAAATCAACCTCGGCGAGACGGTCGCGGTGGTGGGGGAGAACGGTGCCGGCAAGACGACCCTCGCCAAGCTCCTCTGTCGCCTGTATGACCCCGACGGCGGGACGATCAGCTGGGACGGCCGCGACATCGCGACGTGCGACCCCGACGAGCTGCGCGCGCGGATCGCGGTGATCTTCCAGGACTTCGTGCGCTACGAGCTGGCCGCCAAGGACAACATCGGCTTCGGCGACCTCGCCTCACTCGCCGACCTCGACGCGGTCGTCGAAGCCGCCCGCCACGCCGGCGCCGACGAGTTCATCGACGATCTGCCCGAGGGTTACCACACGCGCCTGGGACGGCGCTTTCACAAAGGCCATGACCTGTCGATCGGCCAGTGGCAGCGCCTCGCGCTGGCGCGCGCGTTCTTCCGCGATGCGCCGCTGGTGATCATGGACGAGCCGACCGCCTCGCTGGATGCGCGCGCCGAGAGCGAGCTGTTCCACACGATGGGCGAGCTGTTTCACGACCGCGCCGTGCTGCTGATCTCCCATCGCTTCTCGAGCGTGCGGATGGCCGACCGCATCTATGTGCTGCAGGACGGGAAGATCGCCGAGAGCGGCACGCACGACGACCTGATGGCGGGCGGCGGGCTGTACTCCGAGCTGTTCAGCCTGCAGGCGTCGGCGTACCTGGAGCGCCGGCAGGCCGCGGAGCGCCACGACACGGCTTCCTTACGCAAGTCGTGACCAGCGACCGCCGTCTTCACATCCAAACCCGGCCGCGCGATGCCGCGCGACCCCCTGTCGAACGGTAGTAGGCGCCTGAGCGGTCCATCGACAAAGCGCAGGTCCCGCCTGTGGAGCGCTGACGAGCCGTCGACGCCCCCGGCGCCGCGAGCATCCCGACGCGGGCTCCCGACGCGGGGGCGTCGCCGCAGGCACTGTCGACGCGGACGCCGTTCGCCGATCATGCGGACGGTCCGCTGCGAGGCGGGCGCTGCACGTTGTGCCACCATCGCCCCGATGACCCGCAACCTTCAGCTCGCCTCGCTGGGCGTCAACGCGGTCGGCTACCTGCGCGGCGGTCTCGGACTCGGGCAGGCCGCGCGCCTGTACGTGCAGGCGCTGCACGCCGCCGGCGTGCCGGTGCGCACGACGACGCTCGACGTCAACCTGCCCGACGTGATCGCGCCCGACGGGCGGCGCGCCCAGATCAAGACGACCGACTTCGCCGACCTGCAGGTCGAGGGCGAGCTGCCGTTCAACCTCATCTGCGTCAACGCACCCGAGCTGCCCGCCTTCCACGCCGAGCTCGGCCCGGAGTTCTTCGAGGACCGCTACACGATCGGCGTGTGGGCCTGGGAGGTCGACGTCGTACCGGCGAGCTGGGACCGCGCGTTCGCGCTCGTCGACGAGATATGGGTCTACTCGCGCTACGTCGAGGAGATCCTCAGCCACGTCTCGCCGGTGCCGGTCGTGCGCGTCCCGCTGCCGATCGTCGCGCCGGCGCCGGGCGGCGACCTGTCGGGCCTGCACCTACCCGGCGGCTTCATGTTCCTCTTTCTGTTCGACTTCTACTCGACGCTGCAGCGCAAGAACCCGCTCGGCCTCGTCGACGCGTTCACGCGCGCGTTTGCTCCCGGCGAGGGGCCGCAGCTCATCCTCAAGAGCCACAACGGCGACTTCAAGCCCGACCGGCTCGCCCGACTGCAGGACGCGATCGGCGACCGGCCCGACATCCACGTCGTCGACCGCTTCCTGTCGCAGGCCGACATGGCGGCGCTCATGCGGCGCGCCGACTGCTATGTCTCGCTGCACCGCGCCGAGGGCTTCGGCCTGACGCTCGGCGAGACGATGGCGCTCGGCAAGCCCGTGATCGCGACCGGCTTCAGCGCCAACCTCGACTTCATGACCGCCGAGAACTCCTACCTCGTGCGCCACACGGAGACGCAGGTCGGCCCCGAAGGCGAGAACTACCCCGCGCAGGGAACCTGGGCCGAGCCCGACCTCGACCACGCCGCCGAGCTCATGCGCCACGTGTGGGAGCACCAGGACGAGGCGCGCGAGCGCGGCATCCGCGCCAAACGCGAGATCGCCGAGCACTTCTCGCTGGAGGCCGTCGGCGAGGCGGCACGTTCGCGCCTGAAGCGGCTGGCGGGCGTGCGCCGCCACAACGCCCGCGGCAACGGCGCCTACAGCGACCCGACGCTGCCGCCCGACACCTACCTCGGGCTCGCCGAGCTGAAGCTCTCCTACGACCCGATGCGCGACGCGCGCGAGACCGGCGGCGCGAAGGGCGCGCTGCGCAAGACCGCGCTGCAGGCGATGCGGCCCTACACGCACCACCAGGACGAGCTCAACCGCGCGCTGCTCGGCGCTCTGCAGGAGACCAACGAGCGCATCGAGGACGTCCTGCTCGAGACCCAGCGCCTGCAGATCGCGCTGCGCAAGATCTCCGGCGCGATGGGCGACAGCGACCTGCAGCTGCTGCTCGAAGGGCTGCGCGCCCGCCCGGCGTCGACGCACCCCGCGATCTCGCAGACCGACGAGCACGGCCGCCGCGTGCTGCGCTTCGACGGCGCCTCGAGCGACACCGCCACATACCGCGGCTTCGAGGACATCTTCCGCGGCGACGAGCGCGTCGTCCGCGAGCAGCAGCTCGCCTACGTCGAGCTGTTCGCGCAGGCCCGCAGCGAGTGGGTGCTCGACCTCGGCTGCGGCCGCGGTGAGTTCCTCGAGGCGCTGATCGCGCGCGGCATCGGCGCGCGCGGCGCCGACATGGACGAGAGCATGGTCGCGCGCTGCGTGGAGAAGGGGCTCGACGTGAGGCTCGCCGACGCGGCGAGCCATCTGCGCGAGCTCGTCGACGGCTCCGTGCCGGCGATGTTCGCCGCGCAGGTCGTCGAGCACCTCAGCGCGCAGCAGCTCAGCGAGCTGCTCGCCCTCATGCAGCGCAAGCTGGCCCCGGCCGGCATGGCGATCATGGAGACCGTCAACCCGCACAACCCAGCGGCGATGAAGGCCTTCTGGACCGACACGACGCACCACCACCCGCTCTTTCCCGAGGTGCTGCTGGCGCTCTGTCGCCTGGCGGGCTTCGAGTCCGGTGCGGTTCGCTTCCCCGCGGAGACGGGCAACGTCGACGCCGACGTCTACGCCAACCGCGACTACGCAGTCGTCGTGCGCAACGCGACGCCCGCCGCCGCCTGAGCTACTTCGTCGCCTGCGCGACCGCGCGGAAGTGCGGCAGCGCGTGCTCGAGCTCCTCGCCGGTCGGGTCCTTCAGGGACCGCACCGACCGGAAGCCCGCCGTCGTCAGGGCGCTATGCAGGCCGCGGCGGTTGGGCGCCCACCAGTTGGTGATGTCGCCAGACAGCTCGTCCTCGGGAAAGAAGCGCCACAGCGGCTCGTGCTCGAGCCCGGGAAAGACGACCGCCTCGGTCTCGACGACCGCGAGTTCGCGGGTCACGGCGGCGACGCGCCGCAGCGCTCCCAGCGGGTCGGTCATGTGGTACAGCACGCCGAGGTACAGGACGACGTCCCACTGCCCGATCGCCTCCAGATCGCAGTCCATGAAGTCGACCGCAAAGTCCTCGACGCCGCTCGACAGCGCCGCGCGCGCGATGTCGAAGCCGAGCTTGCCGGGCATCGTGTCGGGGTGCCAGAACTCGGTCAGCTCGTGCTGCGGAGGCGGCGTGCCCGCCTCGTGGTGCTCGCGCCGGTAGGCGTCCTTCTCCTCCTCGGAGGCCGTCCACAGGGAACGGTCGACCGACCACATGAGGTGGTCGACGACGCCGACGCGGACGGCGCCGCGGCGCTCGGCCTCGAACGCGAAGTAGCCGTCCCACCCGCCGATGTCGAGCACCGACTTGCCGTGCAGGTCGGGCAGGCCGAGCGCGTCGAACTCCTGCGCGAGGACCGCGGCGGGCTTGTGCCCCGGCGTGACGATCCCGTCGCCGAGGTCGATCGAGTGAAACCAGTACGGCACCGCCTCGACGCGCTCCTGCAGCCGGTCGCGCGCCCCCTCGAGCATCAGCGCGCCACCGCGCCCTGGACGACGGCGCGGTAGCCGTGCGGCCCATCGGGCCGATCGACGAGCTCCGTCGGCGCGCCCGCGACCGCGCGGACGTCGCTGAAGCCCGCTGCGGTCAGCGCTCCGCCGAGGCCGGAGAGGTTCGGCTCCCAGCGGCCGCGACCGTCCTCACCCGCGACGAAGCGCCACACCGCCTCGTGCTCGAGGCCGGGGATCGCGGCGGCCTCGGTCTCGACGACGGCCAGCTCGCGCGTGACGGCACGGACGCTGCGCAGCGCGCCGAGGGGATCCTCGACGTCCTGCAGCTCGCCGAGGTACAGGACGACGTCCCACCGCCCGACGGCGGCGAGATCGCACTCCATGAGGTGACGCGCGGTGGCGACGTCCACGGCGCCGCCGCGCTCGGCCTGCGCCGCGAACGCGTGCGCGTCGGGGCCGCTGACGAGGAAGGACTTACCCGCCAGATCGGGCAGCGAGAGGACCGCGACGCGCTGCTTGAAGCGACGGCGCGCGCGCAGCATCAGAACGGGAGCGTGTCGTAGATCTCGCGCAGCAGCGGCGCCTCGAGGTCGCGCTGTGAGACGATCAGCTCCATGTCCTGGGGCCAGTCGATCGCGACGTCCGGGTCGTTGTGGCGAAAGCCGCGCTCGAGCTCCGGGTCGTAGTAGGTGGAGCACTTGTAGGTCACGTCGGCGACGTCTGACAGCACGCAGAAGCCGTGCGCGAAGCCGATCGGGATGTAGAGCTGGCGCGCGTGCTCGTCGTCGAGCACGTGCGCCTCCCACTCCATCCAGGTCGGCGAATCGCGGCGTATGTCGACGACGATGTCGAGGATCGCGCCGCGCGCGCAGCGCACGAGCTTGGCCTGCCCGGCGCCGACCGCGAAGTGCATCCCGCGCAGCACGCCGCGGCGCGAGCGCGAATGGTTGTCCTGCACGAAGACGTCGCCGACCCCATGCTCGGCCCAGACGTTTGCGCGGTAGCTCTCCAGGAAGAACCCGCGCGCGTCGCCGTGGGCGGCGGGCTCGAGCAGGATCGGGCCCTGCAGCCGCGTCTCGATCAGCTTCATCGCCCGGCAATCTAATGTCTGCGCGATGGACGAGGCCCGCGCCAGGCGGCTGACGCTGATCGCCTGCATCCTCGGCTCGGCGATCGTGTTCGTCGACCAGACGGTCGTGAACGTCGCGCTTCCGGCGCTGCGCGAGGACCTGCAGGCCTCGCTGGCAGACCAGCAGTGGGTCGTCGAGGCCTACCTGCTGCTGCTCGCCGCGCTGATCCTCGTCGGCGGCGCGCTCGGCGATCTCTACGGCCGCCGGCGGATCTTCGCGATCGGCGTGGCGGGCTTCGGCGGCGCCTCGCTGACGTGCGCGGTCGCCCCGTCGGTCGAGGTGCTGATCGCGGCGCGCGCGCTGCAGGGCGCCTTCGGCGCGCTGCTCGTCCCAAGCTCGCTGGCGATCATCACGACCATCTACCCCCCGGGCGAGCGTGCCGGCGCGATCGGCTCGTGGACGGCCGGGACGAGCGCGGCGATCGCACTCGGCCCGCCGCTCGGCGGGCTGCTCGTCGACGCGCTCTCGTGGCGCGTGATCTTCGCGATGAACGTGCCGCTCGTGCTCGTCTGCCTGTGGCTGATCGCGCGGGCGGTGCCGGAGTGCGCCGGCGACCGCGAGCGGCGCATCGACATCCCCGGCGCCGTGCTGTGCGTCCTGGGGCTCGCCGGTCCGACGTACGCGCTCATCCAGCAGCCGCTGCTGGGCTGGTCTCACCCGGCCGTCTGGACGGCGCTGATCGGCGGCATCGGCGCGCTGGGCGCGTTTGTCGCATATGAGCGCCGGACGCCCACCCCGATGCTGCCGCCGTCGATCTTTCACTCGCGCAACTTCGCCGTCGGCAACGTCGTGACGCTGACGGCCTACGCCGGGCTCGGCGCCGCCTCCTTCTTCATCGCGATCTTCCTGCAGCAGATCGCCGGCTACAGCGCGTTCGAGGCCGGCATCGCGATGCTGCCGATCACGCTGCTGCTGATCGGCCTGTCACGCCGCTTCGGTGCGCTGGCGACGCGCATCGGCCCGCGGCTGTTGATGAGCGCCGGACCGATCCTCGGCGGGATCGGGCTGCTCGCGTTCACGCGCGTCGACGAGCGCGGCTCGTACGTGACCGACGTGCTGCCGGCGACGCTGCTCTTCGGCCTCGGCCTCGCGATGACCGTCGCGCCGCTGACGGCAACGGTCCTGCAGGCCGCCGAGCGCCGCCACGCCGGGATCGCCTCGGGCGTCAACAACGCGATCGCGCGCGTCGCGGCGCTGCTGGCGATCGCCGTCGTCGGGGCGGTCGTGTCGGCGCAGTTCGGCGCGGCGGTCGAGCGCGAGGTCGCGGCCAACGGGGCGGCGGGCGGCGCCAGCCGCGCCTACGTCGCGCAGGCGCGCGAGCGCCCGCTGGCGCTGCCCGCGGGGCGCGTCGACCGGGCCACTCGTGCCGCAGTGCGCGAGGCCAACGTCGAGGCGTTCCACAGCGGGATGATCGTCGCCGGCCTGCTGATGATCGCCGGCGGCCTGATCGCGCTCGTCGGCATCGAGAACCCGCGCCGCGAGGAGCTGCAGGCGCAGCCTGCCGCGGCCGCGGCCTGATCGCGGCCGGCGCACGATGGCCGGCGGGTCGGCTTCTAAGCTTCTCGCCGATGCTGGAGCGCTTGAACATCACGCCCGCGCGCTACGCCCTGATCGCGCGCACCGCGCTCGTCGCCTTCACGCTGATCGTCGTGACCGGCGTCGCCGTGCGCGTGACCGGATCGGGCCTCGGCTGCCCGACCTGGCCGAAGTGCACCGAGACGTCGCTCTACACCGAGCTCAACACGCACGGCGTCATCGAGTTCGGCAACCGCATGCTGACCGGATTCGTCACCTTGGCGGCACTCCTGGCGCTGCTCGGCGCCTACCGCCGGCGGCCCTACCGGCGCGACCTGATGCGCCTCGCGGTGCTGCTGCCGCTCGGTGTCGTCGCGCAGATCGTGCTCGGCGGGTTCACCGTGCTCTACGACCTCGCGCCCGGCTTCGTGATGAGCCACTTCATGCTGTCGATGCTGATCCTCGTCGCCTGCGTGATGCTCGACTGGCGCGCCCGTCACGAGCCGGAGGAGCTGGCCGCGCGCCGGGATGGCGGATCGGGCGACCGGCTGCTGACGTGGGGGATCCGGGCGCTGATCCCGCTCGGTGCGCTGGCGATCCTCGCCGGCACGGCCGCCACCGCGGCGGGCCCGCACACCGGCGGAACGGGCACGAAGGACATCGTCCCGCGGCTGGACTTCAAGGGCGCCGAGACGCTGAACTTCGTCATCGAGCAGCACGCGCGGATCGCGACGCTGCTGGGGATCGTCGCAGTCGCGCTGTGGATCCTCGCGCGCCGGCGCGGGCTTGCGCGCGCCGCGCGCAAGCCGCTGACGTGGCTGTGCGTGCTGCTCGGGTTGCAGGGCGTGATCGGCGGCGTGCAGTACCAGCTCGAGCTGCCCGCCGAGATCGTCTGGCTGCACGCGTCGCTCGCGGCGACGACATGGCTTGCGATCGTCTGGGTCGTCGTCGCGGCGGGCGAGCTGCAGGCACGGCCGGCGCGCGCGCCGGGCACGGCCGGCGAGGCCGCGCCCGCCAGTTAGGGCCCGACGCGCGCGAGTGGACGGTCGCGCCGCTGCAGGACGAACGGCGCAACGTGCTCGCCGGCGACTTCAAAGCGACGCTCGACCATCGTGACCTGCGCCGTGTGCTCGGGCGCGGCTACACCGACGCCGCCGATGCGAGCCGGCGATGGCCTGCGCGCGACCGTCCCGTCGACCCGGTCGCTGCCGCCGATCACGATCGACCACGTGCTCGCCCGACACGATCCGCGTGCGGCGCTCACGTCACACGCGGTCGCCGGTAGCGACCACCGCGCGCCGATCGCGGAGCTCGTGCTGCCGGCGGAGTGAGCGGCTCAGTGCAGACCGGGCGCCAGCGCGGCCAGCACCGTGATCGCCGCCAGCAGCGCGGCGCTGCTCAGGACGGCGACGGCGAGCGCGGCGCGCCCGCGGCCGCGGCCGCGGCCGCGCCTGCGTCGATCACGACGCGTGACGGTGCTCGCGTAGATCTGCCGCGGCTGCACGAGACGATCTTCGTACATGCATCGGATGTCACACGTGCGCGACCCCTCTGGTCAAGGCGCGAGCACCGTCCTCCCCGCAACCTCCGCAGCAAAACTGAGTCGCTCTAGCCTCTGGCGGCATGCGCCGGGTCGTGATCGTCCTCGTCGTCGTGCTCGCCACGCTGTGCGGCTGCGTCGCTGCGCTGGCGACCTTCAGCCTGGAGCGCCGGCTCGACGTCGGCACCGTGCGCCTCTCGGTCGATCCGGGGCATGAGGGGGCGCTTGACCTCTACGTCCCGCTCGTCGACTGGGGCGTGCGCTTTCCCGGCGTGCGGGCGCCGGCGCGCGTCAACGTCGACGTGCGCTCGGTCGACCGCCGGGCGGTCGCCGAGCTCGCCGAGTCGGGCCGTCTGAACGCGGCGGGCGTGCGCTCGCAGGCGCGCGACGCGCTTGCGTACTTCCTGCGCCTCGCGATCGTCGTCTCCGCGCTCTGCGGCCTGACGCTCGGCATGCTCGTCGCGCTGGCCGTCCGCGGCGGCGCCGGCCCGCGCCTGCGCTTCACGCTGCTGACAACGCTCGCCACGGCGCTCGTCGCCGCCGCCGCGCTGGCCGTCCTGCTGCCGCCGCGCTCGCACATCGGCAGCCCGCAGTACTACGCCAACGGACCCGAGGTCCCGACTGCGCTGCGCGCGCTGCAATCGCTCGGCGCCTCCGCTCAGACGCTCGACGAGGAGATCGACGAGCAGCTCGTCGGCATCGCGCGCTTCGTCAGCGCGCCGGCCGGCCGCGCGCGGCTGGGCAGCGGCCTGCCACGGCTGACGGTGGCGTCGGATCTGCACAACAACGTCATCGCGCTGCCCGCGCTCGAGCGCGCCGCGCGCGGAGGGCTGCTGCTGCTCGCCGGCGACCTGACCGACCGCGGCTCGCCCGTCGAGCAGCGGCTCGTGCTGCGCGTCGCTCGCGCGGGCACGCGCCTGGTGTTCGTCGCGGGCAACCACGACTCCGACGTGCTCGAGCGCAAGCTCGCGCGGGCCGGCGCGATCGTGCTGACCCGCAACGGTCGGCTGCGTGACGACGGAACGACCGACGGCACGGTCATCCAGCGCGTCGCCGGGCTGCGGATCGCCGGCTACGACGACCCGCTCAAGCGCCTGGCGCGCGAGCGCTACCGCGACCATGGTGCGGAGCAGGCGCCCGAGGAGCAGCAGCGCTTCGCCGACTGGCTGGCGCCGCTGCTCGGCCAGGTGGACATCGTGATGGTCCACTCCCCAAGGCTCGCGAGGCTGGCGGTCGAGAGCCTCAGGGAAGCGCCGCCGACGTCCCCGCTGCTGCTCGTCCAGGGGCACACGCACGAGCAGTCGCTCGAGCAGATCGAGCTCCTCACGCTGCTCAACCCCGGCTCCGTCGGGGGCGGCGGGACGGGCAAGCTCGCCGAGGCCGACGGCGACATCGGCTTGGCGCGCGTGACGTACACGAGTCAGCCGGCGTTTCTGCCGCGCGCGGCCGACCTCGTGCAGATCGATCCGGGTGACGGCGAGGCGCAGGCGCGGCGGTCGCGGCTCGACGCTGACCCGGCGGGTTCGCAACCTTCGCCGGGTGGCTAGGTTGGAAGGGCGTATGCGACGACTCATCCTTCCCATCTTCCTGGCCCTGATCGTGCTGGTCCCGGCGTCGCCCGCCGGCGCCCGCAGCTCGATTCGCGTCGGCCTCGCCGACCAGAGCCCCACGATGTTCGATTCGCCGTACTTCAAGGAGCTGAGGATCAAGCGCACCCGCTACTTTGTTCCGTCCGACGTCATGCAGGACGCCAGCGAGCGCGCCAAGGCGCGCGCCTTCGTCCTCGCCGCGCGGCGCAACGGCGTCTCGACGTTCCTGCACATCTCCACCACCGACCTGCGCGACAAGCGCGGCCCGATCGTCTCCACGAGCCGGTACCGCCGCGACGTCGCCCGCTTGGTCGCCTACTTCAGGCCGCTCGGCGTGCGCGACTTCGGCGCCTGGAACGAGGTCAACCACAAGACGCAGGAAACGTGGAACCGCGTCGGCAACGCCGTGTCGTACTTCAAGAGCATGTACTCCGCCGTCAAGCGGCGCTGCGCGACCTGCAACGTCGTCGGCCTCGACATGCTCGACCAGGCAGGCTCAGATCGCTACATCCGCAGCTTCTACGCGCGTCTGGACCGCACCTGGCGCGCGCGCCTGAAGATCGTCGGGATCCACAACTACTCCGATGTCAACCGCGGCCGCTCGACCGGCACCGCGAAGATCATCAACACCGTGCGCCGCTACAACAAGCGCACGAAGTTCTGGTTCACCGAGACCGGCGCGCTTGCGAGCTTCCAGCGCTCGTTTCCGTACAGCGAGGCGCGCCAGGCGGCACGCATGAGGAACATGTTCACGTTCGCGACGCGCTACCGCTCGCGCGGCGTCGAGCGGATCTACTCCTACAACTTCTTCGGGATCGAGGACGCCGCCTACGGCTGCGGCACGGGGTGCCGGTTCGACGCGGGTCTCGTCGACCCCGACGGGACGCCACGGCCGGTGTTCGCGACCTTCAAGTCCAGGGCCGCGGCCTTCTCGCGCTAGCGGCGCGCCGCTACTGCGGCGCGTCGACGAGCGGCAGCAGCGCGCCGAGGCCGGAGATCTCGAGCACCCGCTCGATCTGGCGCGGGCCGCGGATGATCGACAGCGTGACGCCGCGCTCGTCGGCGCCGGCGTTGGCCTGGGCGAGGGCGCGCAGCCCGGTGGAGTCCATGAACGTCAGCTCGCGCAGGTCGAGCACGATCTCGGCCACGGCTTCGGTCGTGGCCTCGGTCAGCGCCTGTTCGAGCTCCGGTGTCGTGGCGATGTCCAGCTCACCGCACGGCGCGATGTGCATCGAGCGGCCGCTGCGGGCGACGCGCAGGTCGAAGGACGGGATGGTCATCGCTGGCGCGAGATTCTAGTAAGGGCGCTGCGACCTAGCTTTAAAGGCCCGGCGGATGGCGGACGACGTAGCCGCCGGTGGGGCGCATCGTCGACTGCCAGCGCGAGCCGGTGACGCGGTTGCCGCTCGTGTCGAAGCGCACGCCGGCGACGACCATGAAGACGTGGCCGGGGTTCGTGTAGAGCGTGACCCACTTGCCCTTGCCGGGCTTGCCCCAGCCCATCAGCGGACCCGACGCCTGCGGCCCGTTGAGCAGCCCCGCGGCGGCGAGTGCGTAGGAGACCGACCCCGAGCAGTCATAGCCCTTGTCGAGCCACTTGCCGTGCCCGCCGCCCCAAAGGTACGGCGTGCGCGCGATCTGGTTGCCGGCCTGGATGATGCTGCGCACCTCGTCGGGCGCCTCGATCGGCGGCAGCGCGATGCCGTTCTTCAGGACCTCGGCGTCGGAGATCGCGGCGTCGCTCGAGGGCCCGTTGCCGCTCTTGCGCTTGCCCTTGCCCAGCGGGGCGGATGCGCCGGTCGGCGTCGGCGTCGGCTCCGCGCCCGGCTCCTCGGTCGGCAGAGCGGCGGTCTCGGCGCTCTCGCCGGCGACCGGCTCGACGGCCTTGGAGCGCGTCTTGCGCGTCGGCAGCGGCTCGATCGCAGCATCGGCGCTCGCGCGCGACGCGCTCGACGCCGGTGACGGAGCCTCGCTCTCGCCGCAGGCGGACAGCACGAGCGCGGCGGCGAGCACCGCCAGGGATCCGGGCAGCGTGCAGCGGCGGCGGGTCACGAGGCGCAGTATGCCGATCATGCCAGGCAAAGTGATCGACGTTTGGCCGAACGATCGAGTGAGCAAACGGAACCCTGTGGAGTCCAAGGACCCTTCAGAGGTGCGTGAGCGCCTCGAGTTGCTGCGGATCGAGCACCAGCTCGCGGTCTCGATCGGGCTGGACTCCGATCCGGAGTACATGGCCGATCTCGAGCGCCAGCTCGAGATCTGGGAGGCCGTCTGGGTCGGTGCCGCCGTGACGCAGCTGGCCGTCAGCCGCGGGCAGACGCAGGGTCGCCCGCAGGGCTGAGCGCTTCCGGGGCCGCCGGCGCGTCCACGTCCGGATGGGCATCCGGATCCGCGTTCGCGTCGCGCCGCACGCTGAAGCGCCGCAGCCGCAGCGAGTTGACGACGACGAACACGCTCGACGCCGCCATCGCGACGCCGGCGATCATCGGGTTCAGCAGCCCGGCCGCGGCAAGCGGCAGCGCGGCCACGTTGTAGGCGAACGCCCAGAACAGATTGACCTTGATCGTCTGCAGCGTGCGCCGCGAGAGGCGCAGCGCGTCGCCGGCGACGCGCAGGTCGCCGCTGACGAGCGTGATGTCGGAGGCCTCGATCGCGACATCCGTGCCGGTGCCGATCGCCATCCCGAGATCGGCCTGGGCGAGCGCCGGCGCGTCGTTGACGCCGTCGCCGACCATCGCGACGACGCGGCCTTCGCCCTGCAGGCGCTTGACGACGGCGGCCTTGTCGGCCGGCAGCACCTCGGCGATGACGTCGTCGACACCGATCCGCTCAGCCACGGCGCGCGCGGTCGCGGCGTTGTCGCCCGTCAGCAGGATCGTGCGCAGGCCCAGCTCGCGCAGCTGGCTGACGGCCTCGCGCGAGGACGGCTTGACGCGGTCGGCGACGACGAACAGCGCCTGCGCGGCGCCGTCCCAGCTGGCGGCGATCGCGGTGCGCCCCTCGGCCTCGGCCGCGAGGCGCGCGCGCTCGAGGTCCGGCGGCAGGGTCAGCGACGGGTCGGCGCTCTCCAGCAGCGCCGGCCGGCCGGCGATGATCGCGCGCCCGGCAACCGTGCCCTGGACGCCGAGCCCTGGCCGGTTGGTGAAGTCCTCGACGGGCGCGGGCGGCGACTGCAGACGCTGCGCGGCCGCCGCGATCGCGCGGCCGATCGGATGCTCGGAGCCGTTCTGCAGCGCGCCGACGAGCCACAGCGCCTGCGCCTCGCTGACGCCGTCGGCGACCTTCAGCTCCTGCAGGCTCATCCGCCCGGTCGTCGCCGTGCCCGTCTTGTCGATGACGATCGTGTCGATGCGCCGCGTCGACTCGAGGATCTCCGGCCCGCGGATCAGCACGCCGAGCTGCGCGCCGCGGCCGGTGCCGACGAGCAGCGCCGTCGGTGTCGCCAGGCCGAGCGCGCAGGGGCAGGCGATGATCAGCACCGCGACCGCGGCGGCGAACGCGAGGCCGCTGTCGCCGGTGCCGATCCAGAAGCCGAGCGTCGCGGCAGCGATCGCGAGCACGACCGGCACGAACACCCCGGCGATGCGGTCGGCGAGCCGCTGCACCGGCGCCTTGCCGGTCTGCGCCTCGGTCACGAGCCGGCCGATCTGCGCCAGCGCGGTGTCGGCGCCGACGCGCGTCGCGCGCACGATCAGCAGCCCCCCGCCGGCGTTGACCGTGGCGCCGGTGACCGCCTCGCCGGGATGCACCTCGACCGGCACGCTCTCGCCCGTCAGCAGCGAGCGGTCGATCGCCGTCGTGCCCTTGTAGACGACGCCGTCCGCGGCGACCTTGTCGCCCGGCCGCACGATGAAGCGGTGGTCGACCTTCAGCTCCTCGATCGGGATGCGGTGCTCGACGCCGTCGGCGTCGAGGATCGACACCTCCTTGGCGCCGAGCTCGAGCAGCGCGCGCAGCGCGGCGCCCGCGCTGCGCTTGGCGCGCGCCTCGAACCAGCGGCCGGCGAGCAGGAACGTCACGACCACGCCGACGGCCTCGAAGTAGATGTCGCCGCCGCTGCCGTCGCGCTCGGGCAGCAGCGTGAGCTCGTGCTGCATGCCGGGAGCGCCGGCGCCCAGAAACAGCAGCGAGTACAGCGACCAGCCCCACGCGGCGATCGTGCCGATCGAGATGAGCGTGTCCATCGTCGCCGTGCCGTGGCGCAGGTTGATCCAGGCCGCACGGTGAAACGGATAGGCGGCCCAGAACAGCACCGGCGTGGCGAGCTGCAGCGAGATCCACTGCCAGTACTCGAACTGCAGCGCCGGGATCATCCCGATCGCCACCAGCGGCAGCGAGGCGATCGCCGCGAACACGAGGCGCCGGCGCAGGTCGTCGACGGGATCGTGGTGAAGCTGCGGGCCGATGTTCGCCCCCCCGCCCGCCGAGGGCAGCACCGCCTCGTAGCCGGCCTGCTCGACGGCGGCGATCAGGTCCTCGGCCGTCGTCGCGCTGTCGTCGGCGAGCTGCACCGAGGCGCGCTCGGTCGCGTAGTTGACGGTCGCCTCGACGCCGGCGAGGCCGTTGAGCCGCTTCTCGACGCGGGTGGCGCACGAGGCGCAGGTCATGCCGCTGATCGGCAGCTCGAGCCGCTCGCTCATCGCGCGACCTCGTGCGTGAAGGCCACCGTGTGGACGCGGTCGGCGTGGCGGAACTGCAGGAACAGGCGATACGTGCCCGGCGCAGCGCCGGAGGCGTCGAAGGCGAGCCTGCGGCCCGCGAGCGGGTGCACGTGCTCGTAGGCGAGGTCGCCGGCGCGCAGCATGACGAGGTGCCCGTCCGCGCCGAGGTATGGCTGCAGGTCGGCGACGGGCGTGCCGTCTTGGCTGACGGCGAAGTCCAGTTCGCCGCCGCGGGCACGCAGCGCGACGTCGTAGCGGTCGGCAGATGCGGTCGCGCTCGCTGCCGGCAGCGCCAGCGGCTCGAAGCGCCCGGCGGCGAAGAGGTCGACGCCCAGCGCGTCGCGCTCGCCGTCGGTCTGGAAGTCGGCAAAGGCCTGATAGACACCGGCGTCGGGCAGCGTCAGGCTCACGGTCCAGGCGCCGGGCGCGACCTCCCTCGGATGCAGGTGCTGGAAGCGGCGCAGGTCGCGGCGCACGACGATGAGGTGCATGCGGCGGCCCTGCTCGACCTCGAAGTCGCGCAGCCGCTCGCCGTGCTCGTCGAAGATCGCGAAGTTCAGGCGGGAGGGGCGACCGGGCGTCAGCGTCGTGTCGCCGGCGGCGAGGCGCAGCTTGTCCGGCGCCGCGCCGGTGGCCGCCGCGCGGGGCGAGGCGTGGCTGCCGGCGCCGGCGTCCGCGTGTGACTCGCGGTCACCGCCGCCGGCGATCGTGACCGGCCCGGCGGCGCTCCCGGCGATCGCGGCGAGGGCGAAGATCGCCGCGAGCAGCGCACCGAACGCCGCTACGCGTCCGCCCGCCGTCATGACACGAGCGTGTATCCCGCCTCGTCCACCGCCGCCTGGATCGCGCTGTCCTCGAAGGACTCGCCCGCGACCGTCAGCTGCTTGCTGTCGAGGTCGACATCTGCGCCCTTGACGCCTTGGACCTGCAGGACCTGCTCGATGACGGACTTGCGGCAATGCCCGCAGGTCATGCCGTCGACGGTGTAGTTACGAGTTGGAAGCATCGCTCTCTTCGTCCGATTGGTACGGGGCGGGGGTATCTGCACGCATCAAGCTAGCATACCCCTGAGGGGTACTGCTACGCTGGTGGTCGTGACTGAACGAGGCTACTCCGCAAGCAAGGATCAGCTGCTCGCGCGCCTGCGCCGGATCGAGGGTCAGGTCCGCGGGATCGAGCGCATGGTCGTCGACGACCGCTACTGCATCGACGTGCTCACGCAGATCTCCGCCGCCCAGGCGGCGCTGGACAAGGTCGCGCTCGGCCTGCTCGACGAGCACGCGCGCTCGTGCGTGCTCGGCTCCGAGGGCGAGCTGCAGGCCGACCGCACCGACGAGCTGATGGCCGCCGTCGGGCGGCTCGTCAAGCGCGGGTGAGCCGGCCGGTTGCTGCGGCCGCCGTCGCCGAGTTGCTGACGGCATACACGGCGACCGCCGAGCGCTGGCACGAGCTGCGCACCGACGCGCGCGCCGCCAACCCGGTGTTCGACGAGAACGCGCGGCTGGCGCGGGAGCTGCGCGCGTCGGCGGAGGGCCGCGCCGCAATCGCCGCCCTGATCGACCATCCGCTCAGCGGCGTCCGGGTCCTCGCGGCCGCGCGCAGCCTGGACCTCTGCCCAGACGTCGCCGTGGCGGCACTCGAGGCGCTGGCCTGCGGCGATGGGCTGCACGCGATGGCCGCCGAGTACGTGCTGGAGGAGCTCCGCGCGGGGACGCTCCAACTCGACGATTGAAACGGTCGGCGCGAAGGCTCGTTGGCGGGGTGGAGGGGGTTGAGCGTGCTGCTCTTCGCGCTAGTGGGCGCGTCCGGAAGTTGTGCGAGGTTTTGCGGGATGCCCGGCCGTGATCTGACGGTCGACGGTGTCCGACCTTCGTGCTGGTGGCACGGGGGCGGGCGCCGGCGGACGTCAGGCGCGGATCGGGCGCCCGGAAAACCCGCAGAACTTG
>CADCVQ010000166.1 GCA_902806175.1 uncultured Solirubrobacteraceae bacterium | reverse complement strand
GTCGTCGGCGGCGACGGCGCGGGCGACCGCGCCATCGCCGCGCTGCGCGCGGGGGTTGCGCCCGCGTGGCGCCCGGACGACACGCACACGCTCGCCTACGCGGACTCGCGCGGGCGGGTCACCGTGGTCGACGCCGACACGGGCGCGCGCCGCTGGCGCGGCGGGCCGCTGGGCGCGGTGCGCGAGCTCTTGTGGTCGCCCCGCAACGACCGCCTGCTCGCGGTCGGCACGCGGCGCCTGACGCTCTACGGTGCCGGCGGCACGCAGATCGCGTCACGGCAACTGCCGGCGGGCACGCGCGCGGAACATGCCGCGTGGGCGCCGCGTGGCGCGCGCGTCGCGCTCGTGCGCTCAGGTGTCCGCTCGACGCGCAGCGAACTCGTCCTGCTCGATGGCGACGCGGGCCTGCGGGCGCGGCCGCTGTTCGCCCGCCTCGGCCGCTTCGGCGCCCCCGCCTGGTCACCGAACGGGCGCTGGCTTCTGCTGCCCTGGCCCGACGCCGACCAGTGGCTGTTCCTGCGTCCGCAACGCGATGCGCCGCGGACGGCCGTCGCGAACATCGCCCGTCAGTTCGCACCCGGTGGCGATCGCGCCGCGTTCCCGCGCTCGGTGCAGTGGTGCTGTCCGTAGACGCGCCGTCAGCCGACGCCGAAGACGACCGCGGTCTGCCACGGGTCGCGCACGAGAAAGCCGCTGTCGTGGTTGTGTGCCGGCAGGGCGGCCGCGTCGACGCGCGCACGCACCGCGGCGACCTCGTCGCGGGAGGAGAGCAGGACCGTCCACTGGCGCAGGCCGGCGGTCTTCGGCGGCAGCGGCTTGACGTCGGTCCCGAGCCAGACGTTGAAGCCGAGATGGTGGTGATAGCCGCCCGCCGCGACGAACGACGCGCTCGGTAGGCTGGCCATCACCTCGAAGCCGAGCACGTCGCGGTAGAAGCCCAGCCCGCGCTCGATGTTGCCGACATGCAGGTGGACGTGACCCATGACGAGCCCGCGCGCGGCGTGCTCGCGCGGCTCCTCGCTCTCGACCTCGCGCATGAGGCCCTTCATGTCCAGCGCGATCGTGTACATCTCGATGCGCTCGCCGGCGATGCTCGCGGCCGGCCACTCCGATCGCGGGCGATCGGCGTACAGCTCGATCCCGTTGTCGTCGGGGTCGCGCAGGTAGATCGCCTCCGACACGCCGTGGTCGGAGGCGCCCTCGATGCGCGTCTGCGTGCTCGCCAGGCGCAGCACGGCGCGCGCGAGCTCCTTGCGCGTCGCAAAGAGCAACGCGAAGTGAAACAGCCCGGCGTGGCGCCCGCCCGGCGCGGCCCCGGCCTCCTCGAAGAGCACGAGCAGATCCTCGCCGCCGGCACCCATCGTCGCGACCTCGCCATCGCGGTCGTGCAGTTGCAGGCCGAGCGCCCGCTCGTAGAACGCGATCGAGCCGTCGAGGTGCGAGACGGTCAGATGGACGGGCCCGAGCCGCAGCGTCGCCGGGAGGTGGGGGGCGAGCGCCGGATCGTCGGCTGCGGTGCTCATGGGGGGGATTGTAAGCCCGCTCGCGGTACTCTCAGAGGCGCCCTGGGGCACTAGCTCAACTGGAGGAGCGCCGGTCTCCAAAACCGGAGGTTGCAGGTTCGAGCCCTGCGTGCCCCGTTCAGGTCATGGATCGACCGCTTGCCGCTCCGTCCGGCAGCCGTGGGAACATGTGTTCGTGCAACGCTCGGATGGCGACAGGAACCGTGTCCGCGAGCTGCTTGAACGCGGTTTCTCCGATCGCGAGGCGGCCGAGTGGACAGGTGTGTCTCAGAACACCGTCGGTCGCTGGCGCCGATCCTGGCCGCCGGTTGCGATTCGCTGGCGCGCGGCGCACGTCCCGTCGTACGCATATCTACTCGGGCTCTATCTGGGCGACGGCTGTGTTTCCGTGACCGGCCACGGCGGCGTGATGCTGCGTGTCTGCCTCGGGACCGAATACCCAGGGATCATCGACGACTGCTGCGCGGCGCTTGTTCTATCGATGCCGAGCTGCCGCCCGCGTCTCGCGCCCCTCGCTGGCGTCCGGGCCGTTCACGTGCAAGTGAACGGCAAGCGCTGGCTGCACGCCTTCCCCCAGCACGGACCCGGCCGCAAGCACGAGCGCAAGATCGCGCTCGAGGACTGGCAGCAGCAGATTGCCGACAGGCACCCCGACGAGTTCGTGCGCGGCCTGATCCACTCCGACGGCTGCCGGACGACGAACCGCTTCAAGACGAAGCTGCCGAGCGGGCGGGTTGCGGAGTATGCGTACGCGCGCTACTTCTTCTCGAACCTGTCGGCGGACATCCGCGGCCTGTTCTGCGCCGCGTGCGACGCGCTCGACGTGCGTTGGACGCTCTCCAACCCCCGCAACGTGTCTGTCGCGCACCGCCCGAGCGTCGCGCGGCTCGATGCGATCGGGTGCGCGAAGACTGAGCCCGCGGCCCGCTACCCTCCCGCGTCGCATGCGAGTCCTTCGCCCCTCAGCCCGCGCCGTGGCCTGCGCCGTCATGCTCCTGAGCCTCGCGCTCGTTGTGCCGGCCGCGGCGAGCGCCGCGATCAAGCTCACGCCCGTCACCGGGAAGCTCGAGACGAAGATCGGGATCGCCGACCAGAAGGCCGCCGTCTTCGACGAGGAGCGCCTGCGCGATCTGAACTTCGGCTACGCGCGTCGATCGGTTGCGTGGGACGCCCTGCGCTACCGCGACCAGCGCGCGGACCTCGACGCGTGGATCGCCGGCGTCGAGCTCATGGGCGCTGAGCCGCTGGTCACGCTCGCGCGCTCGGGACCGGCCACCGGGCGGACGTACCGCCCGCCGACCGCGGGCCGGTACCTGCGCGAGTTTCTGCGCCTGCGCAAGCGCTACCCGACCGTGAAGACGTGGTCGGCCTGGAACGAGGCGAACATGTGCGGCGTGGGCACCTGCCGCAGGCCCGAGCTCGTCGCGCGCTACTACACCCTGATGCGCCGCAACTGCGCGGGCTGCAAGATCGTCGCCGCCGACCTGCTCGACCAGCCGAACATGGTCAGCTGGGCGCGCGCGTTTCGCCGCGCGGCGCGTTTTGAGCCCAAGTACTGGGGCCTGCATGGCTACATCGACGCCAATCGCCTGCAGTCGACGCGGACGGTCTCGCTGCTGAGGGCGGTTCGGGGCGAGGTCTGGCTGACGGAGATCGGCGGGCTCGTCGCGCGCCGCAACCGCTCGCGGATCAAGCTGCCGCAGGGCAAGGCGCATGCGGCCCGCGTGGCGCGCTTCATCTTCGATCGCCTCGCGCGGCTGGATCGCCGTGTGGCGCGCATCTACTTCTACCACTGGCGCTCCTCGACCCGGCGCGACAGCTGGGACTCGGCGCTGATCGGCGCTGACAACCAGGCGCGACCGGCACTCGCCGCGGTCAAGCGCGCGCTCGGACACACGGCCGACGCGGGGCACGAGCGCTAGAAGCGACAGCGTCTCGACGCTGGAAACGCCGCAGCGGCCAGCGAGCGGAGTATCCTGCGCACCTGGGCGTGCGGGCGAAGTGTTGTGGCTGCACAGAAGCCTTCCAAGCTTCTAGGGCGGGTTCGATTCCCGTCGCCCGCTTTCACAGGCCACGGGGAGTGGCGCAGTCTGGTAGCGCACCCGGCTGGGGGCCGGGCGGTCGCAGGTTCAAATCCTGTCTCCCCGACTCGCCAGAAGTGCGGACCAGCGCGAGCCCACGGCGCCTGGGCACAGCCACCACCGGGCTCAACGTCCGGTCGACGACCGGCTGCTGGCACGGGAGAACCGAACTGTTCGTCGTCGGCAGCCCCAGCGAGAGGTAACGATTCCCGCGTCGGCACACGATGGACAGGGAGATGCTCACCTCACCGTGGTTGGTCGCCTTGCAGCAGCGATAGCCCGCGACGATCGTTGGAATGCTCAGGTGTCCGCGAAACCGGGCGAAGTCCAACTCGCGGCCGGCCGAATCGTCGATCAGCCGGCGCGTCAGCGACCGAGCGCGCCTGGCCGCGGCGGGCATGCCAAGCTGATAGACCGAGATGGTCAGCACGGTCGACGAGCAAGCCTGCTGGACGCTGCCCGCCGCGCCGGACACGGCGCGCCAACTGCGCGGCCACGTCACCGCGTTCGCCGCGGCGGCAGGGGCACCACCCGAGTTGCAGGAAGCCGTCGCGCTGGCCGTCTCGGAAACGGTCACCAACGCGATCGTCCACGCCTACGTCGGCGCGCGCAAGATCGGCATGGTGCGGCTGTGCTGCTGGGCCGCGGACGAGCAGCTCGTCGTCGAGGTCGCCGACGACGGCGTCGGGATGGCACGCCGCGACGACTCGCCCGGGATCGGCCACGGACTCGCGATCGTCGGAGCGGTAGCCGAGGCGCTGCACATCGCGCCCGGCCGCGACGGCCACGGCACAACCGTGACGATGACGTTCGGCGCCGCTCCGGCCTTGGAGCCCGCACCAGGCCTCGAAACGCTGTGCCGGCTGGCGCTCGACACGGTGGCCGACGTCTCCTGCGTCGATCTCGTGCGCGGCGGCGTCCTGCGCCGCGTGGCCGGCGAGGTCGCCGGCGACGCCGGCCTCACCGCCTGGCTACGCAACGGGATCCCGCCCGCCAAGCCCGGCACTGCAACGTGGGCGGCGCTGCGCGAGGGCGGCCCGCATCTTGTCGTCCACGATCCGGCGGTGCCCCGCTCCCCGGGCGGCACCGGCGAGATCCTCGGGCTGGAGTGGTGGGTCGCCGTCCCGCTCGAGCGACCGGACGGCGCGGCCTTGTGGGGCCTCGGCGGACGGGTCGGCGGGCGCCCCGCCCCGCCCGCTGCGATCCTCGACACATTGGGCGACGCCGCCCGCGGCGACCTCGCCGACGAGACGCAGCGTGCAGCGCTGCGCGCGCGCCTCGGCGCACCTGACTGAACGCATGACACGAGCGCCGACACAGCAACATGCTGGAAGGAGATAGAGTCCATCGCGAGCTACTGGCGGCTAGGAAATGGCCAGGCCTCGACCGAGCTACGCACCAGCCTCTCCCCCGACACATCTTCCACGGGCGGCACGCGTCGTGGCGCCGCCTTTGGTGGTGCCGTCGCCCGACCCGACCCAGACGGCGCCGCGGCGCGCGGCGACAAGCAAGCCCGGGCTGACGGTCAGGGCGCTTCGACGCGCACCCGGCGCGAAGGAAGCCGAGCACCGTTGTAACGACCGCCTGGTTCGACCGGCCCTGGCGCTTCCTGCGGTGTAGGTCGGCCGTCAGGCGGACTGCACGACCCAGATGTGGTTGCCGTCGGGATCCTCGATGGAGAACATCCGCGGCACCGGGCCGTCGCCGCCCATCATCTCGCCGGTCTTGACGTCGTCGATTGCCTGGACGCGCGCGTACTCTGCCTCGACGTCGGGCGTCTCGACTCCGATCGCGCTGCCGCCGGGCCCCCAGTCGCCCATTGGAGGGTTGAGCGCCAGGCGGGCCGTTGAGCCCGGCGGGGCGACCTCGACCCAGCGGTTGCCGCCCTCGCCGAACGGGACGTCGGCGCGCAGCTCCCAGCCGAGCGTCTGTGTGTAGTAGGCGATCGCCGCGTCCTGATCGGCGATCGTGAACATCGCGACGCCGATGTTCGAGATGGTGGTGGATGCCTGCGTGGGATCGCTCATAGCAACCAAGACTGTCGCACTCGCGCAAACTCATCGCAACGAGATCGCCCACCGCCGGATGTGCGATCGGGGCGCGTCGACCAGCCGAACCTGGGCTTCCCGCTTGAGCACGTCGTAGAGCGCCTTGGAGCTTCGAGGCAGGACCGGCGCTGTCGACCTGGCCGCGAGCAACGCCCAATCCGTACCGGCGTCGAGCGTCACACGCTCGACGAGGTCATCGACTGGCTGCGCTGCCGGCTCGCTGTCGATGGCGCTCACACGTCCCAACCGCAGAACTTCGAGTCGATGCAGCGCGTCCACATCTCGCCAGACGTGCGGCACGTCCGAGGGGCACGGGGTGCGCTACGACGGCGACGGCCACATCATCGCGATCACGCTCGTCAACGCGAAGCTCCTGCTCGCGGCGACATGCATGTGACGGTCCCGCAGGTCGTCGACGTGCAGCGCGACCAGCTCAAGCTCGCGCTGGCCTGAGCAGTCCACCGTCGCGGCCGACGAAGCTCGTCCACGACCGTCCGCCGGGCTGTCTAGCTTTACCTGCCGTAAGCAATAGGCAGCAACGAAGGGAGCCGTCATGGCCGCGGGCGAGCCCGTCCTGCAACTGAAGGTGAGCCTCGTGGGTGCATCTGACCCGCCGATCTGGCGCCGGCTGCTCGTGCCGGGGAGTACGCGCTTGGACCGACTGCACGACGCGATCCAAGCCGCGATGGGCTGGCAGGACTACCACCTGCACGCCTTCACGGCAAAAGACGTCGACTACGGACCGCCCGATCCCGAGCTGGGCCATCGCAGCGAGCGCAGGACGAGGCTCGGCCACGTGATCAGCGAGCGTGGAGACCGGATGCGCTACGTCTACGACTTCGGCGACCACTGGCAGCACGACGTCGTCGTCGAGAAGGTGCTGGCGGCCGAGCCCGGCTCGCGGTACCCGATCTGCCTCGCCGGCAAGGGACGCTGCCCGCCCGAGGATTGCGGCGGCGTGTGGGGGTACGCGGAGCTCCGCGAGACGCTCGCCGATCCGACCCACGAGAACCACGCCGACATGCTCGAGTGGCTCGGGATCGAGACCGCGGCGCAGTTCGATCCGCACGCGTTCGACGCCGACGACGTCAACGCCGTCCTCGGAGGGCGAGTCGGCGTCGCGTGATGGTCCGGCGGTGGTTGCCGTGCGACCACTGGGCCGCCCCTACCGGTCGGGATCGTGCCCCAGCCGAAGATCGGCACCGGCTCGCCCGGCTGCTCCCCGCAGAGTGCTACCCGGTCGCGATCGCCCATGCCGCGCGCCGCTCGCGACGAGTACCCTTGCCGACATGAGCAAAGAAAGGGCATACGCCCGCGCGCGTTGAGCGCCGCGAAGTCCCGGCCGCGCGACATCCGCCGCGGCCGCCGGCAGCGTCAGCACAGCTGCTGGGATCACCTTGTCGTGGCGCCGTTGTGGGTCGCCTTCCAGGCCAACTCGGGACGCTCTTGCGCACGTGCGACGCCCTGGGCGCGTGCATGGCAGTCCCCGACACGGCGCATTACCGCCGGGCGCTCGCCCACGGCGACACGCTGGGATCCCGTCGCCACCCGTGTGTGCACTGGGTGGGGACCCGGAAGGAGCGCTGGATCGAGCAGCAGCGTGCGCACGGATGGCGGGTCGTCGCCGTCGAACTCGCCGAGGGCGCGATCGCGCTCCCGCGGCTCGAACCCGCACGGCAGCGCGCCGTGGTTCTGCTCGGCCACGAATGGCATGGCATCCCGGAGGAGCAGGTCGCCACGGCCGACGCCTGCATCGAGATCCCGATGGTCGGAAGTGGCGCGAGCCTCAACGTCGTGGTCGCCGGCAGCCTCGTGCTCTACCGCCTTGCCGGCATGGCATGAGAATCATGGTGGCGCCACCCATACGACCAGGTCCAATTTCGAGCCGAGGTTTCAGCACTCAGGCGGGCTGACAACGAGAGATTCCTCCACATGCTCATTACTCCAACTCACGGATACGGCCGGAACGGGCCGGAGAGAAGGCTCGGGTTGGCGGGGTCGTGCGTCCCTTGCGGTGGCTCCGGGCGGCCGGCGCGGCATCAACACGCCGTCAAGCGACACGTGTCGCGGGTGTGTCAGTTCGGCCTGCTGAGCCCGAAGGTGTACGAGCCGCTGCCGGCGTAGGAGACGACCCGCCAGCGGTAGGTGCCGGCCGTGCCGCTGTAGGCGACGTCCTCGTTGGAGGTCGAGCCGGCCGCTCGTGCGACCTGCGTCCAGCGCGAGGAGACGTACTTGTCGAGGTACAGGTCGAAGTCCGCCGTCGACGGCCCGCGCAGGCAGCCGCGGTGGGTGCCGCTGGTCGTAGACCTGTAGTAGGTGCCGTTGGGCTGGATCGCCGAGGCGCCCGTGGCGCTCAGCGAACCGCTGTAGCTCTGGGCGAGCCCACAGCCGGCCGGGGCCGGGGCCGGTGGCGCGGCGAGCAGCGAGTACAGCAGCCGGTTCGGGGAGCCCGTGCCGGCATTCGTGACCTTGCCCGCGGTCGCGCTGTCCTTCACGACGCCCGCGACCGTGGCCGGCGACGCAACCGGATTGCCCTCCAGATACAGCGCCGCCACGCCCGCCACGTGCGGTGTGGCCATCGACGTGCCGCTGATCGTGCTCGTCGCGGTGTCCGAGGTGTACCACGACGAGACGATGCTCGACCCCGGCGCGAAGAGATCGACGCACGTGCCGAAGTTCGAGAACGACGAGCGGGCGTCGGTCGTGGTCGTCGAGGCGACGGTGAGCGCGCTCGCGGTGCGCGCCGGCGAGCCCGAGCACGCATCCACGTTCTCGTTGCCCGCGGCGACGGCGTAGCTGATGCCGTCGGCGATCGAGTTCTGCACGGCGCTGTCGAGCGCGCTGGAGGCGCTGCCGCCGAGGCTCATGTTCGCGACGCCCGGCTGGCCCGCCTGATGGTCGGCCGTCACCCAGTCGACACCGGCGATGACGCCCGAGGTCGTGCCGCTGCCGGCGCAGTCGAGGACGCGCACGCCGACGAGGCCGACCTGCTTGGCGACTCCGTACGTCGCGCCGCCGACGGTACCCGCGACGTGCGTGCCGTGCCCGTTGCAGTCATCGGCCGACCCGCCGTCGATGGCGTCATAGCCCGAGGTGGCGCGGCCGGCGAACTGCGCGTGGCTGAAGCGGATGCCCGTGTCGACGACGTAGGCCTTCACGCCCGCGCCGGTCGGGGTGTACGAGTAGGAGCCGCTCAGCGGAAGGCTGCTCTGATCGATGCGATCCAGGCCCCATGGCGCCGCTAACTGCGTCGCGCTCGCCGAAACGACGGCGTCGGCCTCGACGTAGGCCACGTCAGGATCGCTGCGCACCTCCGCCAGCGCCGCAGCCGGCAGCGTGGCCGCGAATGCGTTGATGGCGACGCGATAGTCGCGACTGATCCGGCCTCCCCGCGCCCGAGCCTTCGTCTTCGTGCGCTCCTTGGATGCATCGCTGGCAGCGTTCTTCATGACGACGATGTACCGATCGGCAAGCGCGCCCGGCTGCGCTGTGGCGGTCAGCGGCGCTGCGGTCTGGGCGAGCGCGCCGGACGGCGCCAGGGCCAGAGCTGCGATCGCGAACGCGAGCGACCGAGTCGAGTTCTTGGACGGGCGACGGCCGCGACAGCTCACGTGCTGAGGAGCGCGGGCGGCAAGGCGAAGGGAGGACATGGGTTCTCCATCGGCCAATACGGCAGCGGACTGAAGCAGCCCCCCGCCACGCGGTCGTGGCGCCAACGCCGCGCCATACGCAGCAGATCCGCCACGACCGGCCGGCGCCGGAGCCATCGTGGCGCCTCAGGTGCGATATGCGCACCTGGTGCGCCACGACCCCGCGCGCAGGCGCGCGTCGTGTTCGTGCGAGTATCGCCGCGCAACCGCGACCTCAGGAGCAGCCGGTCATGAGCACGCCAGATGATCCACACAGCAAGGACCGCGTCGTGGTCGAAGTCCGGGTCGTCTTCGAGGATGGCGAGGAGTCGGTGTTCTTCACATGGCGCGACGTGGAGGCCGGCGCGCTGCCCGAGATCCAGCCGCAGGACTGGATGGTCGAGCCGCGCAAGTCCTTTCCGCATCCGACGAACCCGATCATCTACTCCATGCTCGTCGCTGCCGGCCGCGAGGAGGACGCGCGCGCCTGGCTGCGCAGCCTGCGCCCGGCGCCCGAGTGACCGCGCCGGGGCGCGACCGGCTGCTCCAGCGCCGCGACGTCAACGCACCGCACGCCGCCGTTCCCGCGCGGCGTCCACGAGCGCGCCGACGACCCGCGAGCGCTCGTCCTCCTCCGGGTGCCAGAGGACGCCGAGCAGAAAGCACGCGCCGGGATCCTCGATCGCCTCGACGATGTCGTCGAGCGCCGACCGCCCTGTCACACGCAGGTCAGCTCCGATCTCAGCGGGGCCCTGGTGGTGGTGGGACAGCACCGTCTCGACCAACCGGCCGGTGGCCGCCGCGGCGAGCGAGCCCGGCTCGATCCGCACCTCGTGATGCGCGAACGCGGCTGGCAGGACGCGGTGGTCGTCGTGCTGCAGCACGTCGGGCAGGTGCTGGTGCAGCGTGCCGCCGTAGGCGACGTTGAGCAGCTGCATGCCGCGGCAGATGCCCAGCAGCGGGATGTCGTTCTCCTTCGCGCAGCGCGCCAGCGCCATCTCGAAGGCATCGCGGCCGGGCTCCTCGGCGGCCGTCGCCGGGTGCGGGTCCTGGCCGTAGCGGCGGGGCGCGACGTCGCTGCCGCCACCGCTCAGGATCACGCCGTCGAGCGTCTGCAGCAGCTGCTGCGGGTGCTCGGCGTCCTCGTCGTCGGCGACGAGCAGGATCGCGCGGGCGCCGGCGCGCTGGACCGCGCGGACGTAGGCGATGGGGGAGAAGGCCGCGTGCTCGTCCCAGTCACCTGACCGGATGTCGCCGACGGAGCAGGTGATGGCGATGGTGATGCGCGTCATCGACCGATGACCGCGTCGCCCGCAACCCGCACGCTAACGCGACGCGGCGTCATCGCCTCGCGCCGAGCGCGCGCTCTCGGAAGCGTCGTCAGCGCTGCCCGCACGCGTGGCCCGCTCGCGGTCCTCGCTGCGCCCGACCGCGTAGAACACGGTCGACAGCACGAGGACGAACGCGATGCCCCCGAGCGAGATCCCGAGGAATGTCGTGAGGCTCGAGTCGCCGATCGCGATCAGGACGGCGCACCCGAGGATGCAGGCGCCGGTGGCCAGCGCCAGCCCGCGGGTGCCGCGGTCCGCCGTCCGGCCGCGAGGCGCGGGATCGGGTCCGAGATCGGATCCGGCGACCGGCGCGGATCCGGGAACACCACCCGCACCCGCTCGCGATCGGGCGAGACGACGAGACGCTCGTCTGCGGAAGTGGTCGTCGCGCCTGTCGCTCACGAGGGATCGCGGTTTCGCGTGCCCCCGCGGTCTTGGCGCCAAACCGCTGATTGCGGGAATGTCGTGCGGCGACCGCGTCTATGCTCGATGCACCTAGTCATGGCGTTCACCAGCGGACACTCGAGCGCGCTGAGACGCGCCGCGGCGACGATCGGACTCCTGGCGCTCGTCGCCAGCTTCGTCGTGGGCAGCGACCTCTTCGGAAGTCGCGCGTCGCTGTTCGGCGCGGCCGCGCCACCACCGCGCGCCGCCGCGTTCAGCCGCATCGTCACGAGCGCATCACCCGGCAGCACGCAGAAGACCGTCCTGCGGTCACACCCGTGGTGGCAGAAGGTCGCCAGCTTTCGCGGCACGGGAGCAGGCGCAGCCGCGCCGACGATCGGCGACAACGCGATCCAGTGGCGCATGCGCTGGCGCTGCACCTCGGGGCGCTTTCGCGTCACGGCGCCCGGCGCCGCCAAGCCGCTGATCGACGCCGGCTGCCCGGGCCGGCGCGTCACGGAGGTGGTCTCCAAGCCCAGCGGGCCGCTGCGGGTGGAGACCGCCGGCGCGTGGGAGATGAACGTCGAGCAGCAGGTCGACGTGCCGCTCAACGAGCCGCCGCTGGCGGCGATGCGCGCGTCCGGCGCGCGCAGGGTCGCGACGGGGTCGTTCTACCGCATCGATCAGGTCGGCAAGGGCCGCGTCACGATCTATCGCCTCCCCAACGGCCGCCACGCGCTGCGCTTGGACGACTTCTACGTCACGCCGAACATCGACCTGGAGATCCGGCTCAGCCCCCTGCGCAAGCCGCGCACGACGCGCGAGTACAGAAGCGCGCCCGCGCGACTCGTGCAAGAGCTCGACGTGACGACGGGCGCGATGAACTTCATGCTTCCCGAGGGCACCGACCCGAGCCGCTACCGGTCCGTCGTGATGTGGTGCGAGAACCTCTTCAGCGCCTACGCGGGGGCGACGCTGCAGGCCGCCCGGTGAGCGACCTCGGCGACGGCCGGATCTCGCGCCGCGAGCCGCTGGCCTGGGCGGGCATCGGCGCCGTGACGGCCGGTGTGCTCCTGCACCTGCCGATGTACGTGGAGGGGCGCGCAGACGACTACATGCTCAGGGGGATGGCCGTCGACGCGCCGATGATCGCCGGCATGGTCCTGATCCTCGTCGGTCTGACCGCCACGGCCTACGGCCTGTTTCCGAAGGCGCTGCCGGGTACGGGCGCGGTCTCCCGCGTCTCCGTCAAGCCACTCGACGACGCGCCGCTGCGCAAGGCCCATGTCGGCCTGTTGCTCGTCATGGCCGCCGCCGTCACGATCGACGTCATGAAGCCGACGACGCTGGCATTCGTGGTTCCCGGCTTTGCCACGGAGTACGGCCTCGGCTCGCCGCAGAACCCGGGTGGCAGCCCGCCCGCCGCGCTGCTGCCGCTGGCGGGTATCGCGGGCACCGTGATCGGCTCGTTCTGCTGGGGCTGGCTCGGCGATCGCATCGGCCGCCGCGCGTCGATCCTGCTTGCCGGCGTCCTGTTCATCGGCACCGCCATCTGCGGCTCGATGCCGTCCTACCAGCTCAACCTCGTCATGTGCTTCGTCATGGGGCTCGGCGTCGGCGGCATGCTGCCGATCATCTTCACGCTCATCGCCGAGACGATCCCCGCCCGCCACCGCGGCTGGCTGATGGTCCTCATCGGCGGCGACATCGCGGGCGCGTACATCATCACGAGCTGGCTGTCGACCTCGCTCGTGCCGGAGTACAGCTGGCGCATCCTGTGGCTGATCGGGCTTCCGACGGGGCTTCTGCTCATCCTGCTGTGCCGCTGGATCCCCGAGTCGCCGCGCTTTCTGCTCGCACACGGCCGCAGCGAGCAGGCGCGTGCAGTGATGGCGCGCTACGGCGCGGCGGTCAGCCAGGACGAGGGCACGGATCTCACGATCGAGGAGCGCGTCAAGCCGCGCTTCACGCAGCTCTTCCAGTCGCCGCTGCGGCGCCCCACGAGCGTCGTGGTCCTGCTCGGTCTCGGCGCCGGGCTCGTCAGCTTCGGCTTTCAGCTGTGGATCCCCTCGAACCTGCGCAGCCTCGGCTTCGAGGACGTCACCGCGGACCGGATCCTGCGCGACTCGGCGCTGATCGGCTTTCCGCTGAACTTCCTCGTCGCCGCGCTGTACGGCTTCTGGAGCTCCAGGAAGACGATCTTCCTGCTCGCCGGCCTGACCGCCGCGTCGCTGTTTGCCTTCGCTGCCGCCGGCGACGCGGTCGCCGACGACCGCACGCTGCTCTACGCGCTGCTGATCGTGCCGATCTGGGGGATCAGCTCGGTGGTGGCGGTGCTCGCGGCCTACAGCGCCGAGGTCTACCCGACCCGCGTGCGCTCGCGCGGATCGGGCCTCGCGGCGGGGGCGAGCAAGGCCGGCGGCGTCCTCGTGATCGCGTTCGTCGTCGCCGCGGTAGCGCCGCCGACGATCACGGGAACGGCGCTCATCGGCGCGGTGCCGATGGCGCTGGCCGCGCTGGCCGCGCTGGTCTTCGGCGTCGAGACGCGCAACCGCCGGCTCGAGGAGATCACCGCGCAGGAGTTCGAAGCGGCCGCGCGCGCGGGAGCGGGGCCGTGACGGCCGTGACCACAGCGCCGCGGGCGCCGCAGCTCGCGATCGGCGACCGCCGGATCCCGGTGATCCTGCCCAAGCTCGGCGACCCGCGCCTGAAGCTGTCGGCGGTGATCGTGACGCTGCAGGTGCTCGGCCAGACCGTCCTGGACTTCAAGCTCTCGATCGCGCAGATCCTCGTGACGATCGGCTTCTGCGCGGTCGTCGACACGAGCGTCACGCTGTGGCGCCAAGGCGTGCTCGCTTGGCCCGCCAGCGCGCTGCTCACCGGCAACAGCCTGGCCTTCATCCTGCGCGCGTCGGGGACGAAGCACGGGGACTGGTGGACGCTGCACGGCATCGAGTTCTTCCTGCTCGCGGCGAGCGTCGCACTGCTCGTGAAGTACTTCGTCCGTCCCGGCGGGCGCCACCGGTTCAACCCGTCGAACGTCGGCCTCGTCTGGGTCCTGCTCGTGATCGGGCCGGTGCACGTGTTTCCCCAGTACCTCTACTGGGGACCGCTCGACGCCCCCGTCATCGCCGCCCTCGTCGTGATCGCGCTCGGCGCCGTCTGGGTGCTGCGGGCCGTCCGGATGCTGCCGATGGCGCTCTCGTTCCTCGTGCCGTTCACGCTGCTGATCGCGGCGTTCGCCGCGAGCGGGCGCAGCTTCGTCGCGATCTGGGATGCCGATCCGATCCGCGGCGGCGAGTACTGGCTGCACATCTGCACATCGCCGGAGTTGCTGATCTTCGTCTGCTTCATGATGTCCGATCCCGCGACCGCGCCGAAGCTGCCGGTCGCGCGCATGATCTACGGCGCTGGCACCGCGGTCGTCGCGGCGGGGCTCATCTTCTTTCAGCCGACGGAGTACGGGATCAAGGTCGCGATCCTGGCGAGCCTGACGATCGCGTGCGCGATCGTTCCGCTGTTCGAGGCGCTCGCGCGTCGGCGCAAGGGCGAGGAGGGCAGTCCGCCGGCGGAAGGCGCCGACGTCCCGCTGCCGGCCCGCCCGCGGCCCGCGGCGCTGGCGCCCGCGAGCCTTGCCGTCGTGCTCATCGTCCTGACGGCCTTCGTCGGGACCGCGACGCTGACGGCGAACGACGACCTCGTGCTGATCGAGCGCGGGCTGACCGGCCCGCGTAACGCGCAGTAGCCAGAAGATGGCGCGTATCCTCGTCGTCGACGACGACCCCGACATCCTCGCGCTCGTGCGCCTCAAGCTCGAGGCCTGCGGCCACGACGTGCGCACGGCGCCCGACGGCGAAGCCGGCCTTGCCGCGGCGCGGGCGGAGCATCCCGACCTCGTGGTCGCCGACTGGATGATGCCGCGGCTGACGGGCCCGCAGATGCTCGCGCAGATGCGCGCCGATCCGGCGACGGCGACGATCCGGTTCATCCTCCTGACAGCGCGCGCCCAGGAGGCGCAGGAGTCCGGCATCGACGGCTTCGTCGCCAAGCCGTTCAGCCTGGCCGACCTCGCGGCGGGCGTCGACGCGGTCCTCGCTCGCGGACGCTCCGGCGCGTAAGCTGCGCCCGGACATGCAGGAGGGCGAGCATCGCGATCTCATGATGGCGGCGATCGCGGCCGAGGGCGAAGCCCACGCCGCGCTGCTTGCGGGCGACGCGCACGCGGCGGCGGCGGCGTACGCACTCGCCGTCGAGCGCTACCGCGGCTCGTGGGCGCTCGCTCCGCCCAAGAGCTACGGCCGGCTCGTCGGCCTGCTGAAGGCGGCGGTGCTGGGCGGTACGGCGCGTCCGGCGGCCGAGGAGGTGCGCGCGGCGCTTGCAGGCGATCCGGACGCCGCCGGTTCACCGGTGGCCTCCTACGTGCTCGCGGTCGCTGCGCTGATCGTCGGCGACGACAATGCGGTCGCGCCGCTCGCCGACGTCATGGAGCCGCGCGGCGGCGCGTTCGAGCGCACTGCGACGGCGCTGCGCGCGCTGGCGGCACGCGACGGCGAGGCCTACGCCGCCGCGGCCGCGGCGATCGCCGACGACTTCGCGGGCCGCGACGAGCACCTCACCGGCGTCGCGATCGCCGACACCGCGATCATGCTCGAGATCGTCGCGCGCGAGCGCGGGCTCGCCGCCGGGCTCGAGAGCCCGCTCGTCGTGCTGCCCTGACGATCGGCAGCGGGGACACGCGAGGACGAGCGCGCGGCCGCGGCGTCAGTCGTAGATCGTGAGGTCGAAGCTCTCGAAGAAGAGCACGTCCTCGCGCTGCGGAGCGTCCTCGCCCGGCAGCACCGGTACGACGGTGACCTGCACCGTCGGCCCGGGGATCTGCTTCAGCGCCGACGTGACGCGCACGACCTTGGTGTGCGGCGTCAGCGGGTGTAGGAGGCGCTGGTCCTCGGGATCGTTCTGGTCCTCGGGCAGGTCGCAGTGCCCCTCATCCCCGGCGCAGCCGCCATGGCCGAAGATCCCGAATGATCCCGCGTAGCCGTTGTCACCGTCCAGCGGCGTGTGCTCGTCGGCGTCGGGGTTGTTGAGGAACACGTGCGCCGTGAACGACTCGCCGGAGTGGTCGACCTTCTCGAACACGATGTCGGCACGGCTGAAGTCGGCGCGCTCGGCACCCGGGATCTCGATCGGCTCGGAGACGTAGCGGTCCATCAGCGTCCCCCTCCGCCTCCGACCGGCGTGGGCGCCGGGACCCGCACGCGCACGGCGGTCGTGGCGTAGTCGTAGCCCAGCGCGCGCACGTTCATCGTCTGCGCGACGGTCATCGGGAAGGGCGGCAGCGCGGTGCCCATGAAGCCGCTCGTGAATGACGGTGGCGCGTGGCGCAGCTGCCAGATCCTCCACAGGCGGTCGATCTGGCAGTGATGCGCCCAGAACAGCGGGTCGAACGCGGCCAGCGGGACGTGACGCATGTGCCTGCTGCCGCCGACCCAGACGTGGATTCTCCCATGCCAGGACTCGAGCTCGTTGCTGAACGTGAAGAAGTCCTTGATCTCGAGGATCTCGTCGATGTCCTGCGGCGTCGGCAGCTGGGTGCCGGGCAGACCGGGCTGACGGGACGTCTGCGCGGGAAGGTTGATCGGCGGGTTCATGTTCTGCGCCTGCTGCAGCGCCAGCGGATCGCAGGTGCCGTGGTGCAGCGGATTGGGCGCGCCGGACGGGTCCTGCTGTGCCGAGTAGGCCGTCGGAATCGACTGCGTCGTCGTCCAGTCCCAGAAGGGCTGCGCGATCCCTCGCACGAGGTCGCGCAGCGCGCGCTCGAAGAAGTACAGGTACGCGCGGTGCCAGGGCAGGAACAGGTTCGTGCCGTGCTGGCACGAAATCGGCAGTGGCAGCCCGTGGATGCCCGCGTGGCGCATGTAGCCACGGTCGTCGCCGATCGCCTGCATCCGGGTCATCGCCCGCCTGAGGTCCGCGAGCTGCTGCGCCGTGAGCTGCGTCGCGTTGCGTCGCCATCGCAGAGGTGGGGCCGGGACGCGCGGCGCGATCGGCACGGTCGGCATCTAGTGGCCCGCCAACGTTCCTGGGCGACCCACTAGCGCGATCCTCTTATCGCGATACCGCGGATGCACATGGCTGCGTGCGATCGTAACCACGCGCGACGGTCACCGGGTGAAATCCTTGCGCTCACGATACGACGCGCTCCTCGCCGCTGTAGACATTGACGCTCGTCCCGCGCGCGAAGCCCGCCAGCGTCATCCCGCGGTCGGCCGCGAGCTCGATCGCCAGCGACGTCGGCGCGCCGACGCCGACGAGGATCGGGGCGCCCGCGACCGCCGCCTTCTGGACGAGCTCGAACGACAGCCGCCCGCTCACGCAGAGAATCTGCCCGCCGAGCGGCAGCAGCCCGTCGCGCAGCGCGCGGCCGATGACCTTGTCCATCGCGTTGTGGCGCCCGACGTCCTCGCGCACGATCAGCGGCTCGCCGGCGGCGTCGAACAGCCCCGTCGCGTGCATCCCGCCGGTGCGGCCGAAGGCCGGCTGGCGCAGCCGCTCGGGCAGCGCCGCGAGCAGCCCGCGTGGCACCGTCGGACCCGGCGCCAGCACCGCCGCGTGGACTGCGACCTCCTGGAGCGAGCCCTTGCCGCAGACCCCGCACGACGACGTCGTGTAGAAACGGCGCGCGCCCGGGTCGCCCAGCAGCGGCCCCTGCACCTCGACGACGTTCGCGGCGAGGTCATCGCTCAGGCCGGCCGCGCGCGGGCCGTCGATCAGCCCCTCGCCGTGCAGAAAGCCGAGCGCGAGCTCCTCGTCGTGGCCGGGCGTGCGCATCGTCACCGTCAGCGCGGCGCCGTCGACGCGGATCTCCAGCGGCTCCTCGACCGCCACCTCGTCGCGCCCGCCGTCGCGCTGCACGACCTTCGTCATGCGACCGGCGACGGGGTCTGCCGGTGCGGCCATGCGCCTACGCCGCGCCCCGCGTCTGCCCGCCGTCGATCTCGATCTGGATGGCCATGCTCATGCGGGTCCGACCGCAAGTGTGCCAGCGCGCCGACGCGCAGGTGCAAGCCGAGGGGCGCGAGGCTCAGCAGGCGGGGCGCACGATGCACTCGACCGGCGCGCCCGTCAGCCAGGCCAAGATCAGCATCATCGCGATGATGAGGAGAAAGAAGTACAGCGCGAAGACAAGCGAGCCCATCGGCTCGTCGCGATCCTGTCCAGCGAGCGTCTTGAACACCCGCGCGGCTCCCTCCCCGATCCGCTGCATGCGGAAGGTTCTTCGCGCGCGCGAAGAAACCTGATCACACGATGACGCGTAGACGCTCGCCCAGCGCATCGACGACGTCGCCGTCGCGCAGCTGGCGTCCGCGCCGCGTCTCGACTGCGCCGTTGACGCGCACCGCGCCCTCCTGCACGAGCTCGCGGGCCTCGCCGCCGGTGTCGGCGACGCCCGCAAGCTTCAGCAGCTGGCCGAGGCGGATCGACTCGTCGCGGATCTCGATATCGCGTGGCGGCGTGCTCATCGCGCGGTCGCGCGGCGCAGGCGCGCGAGCCCCTCGGCGATCTGCTGCGCGTCGTGCGTCGTGAACGACAGGCGCAGCGTGCGCTCGTCGGGTTGCAGTGCGAAGAATGGAAATCCGGGCACGAACGCGACATCGTGCTCCAGCGCCGTGCGCAGCAGCGCAGCGGCATCCCAGCCGTCGGGCAGGCGCGCCCACACGAACATCCCGCCGTCGGGGCGGTTGAACGTCGAGCCCGCCGGCAGTGCGCTCGCGAGCCCGGCGAGCAGCGCGTCGCGACGGCGGCGGTACTCGCTGCACAGGGCGGCGATGTGCGCGTCGAGGTCGGTGATCTCGAGCGCCGTCCGCGCGGCGATCTGATCGACGGTCGAGGTGTGCAGGTCGGCCGCCTGCTTGGCGATCGCGAGCGGGCGCAGGATCGCGCCGGGTGCGCGCAGCCAGCCGATCCGCAGCCCCGGAGCCAGCACCTTCGACAGCGAGGAGATCGTCACGGTGCGGTCGCCGGCGGCGGGATGCGCGCCGATCGGCGCCAGTCGCTCGCCGTCGTAGCGCAGCTCGCCGTAGGGGTCGTCCTCGACGATCCACAGGCCGTGCTCGGCGGCGATCTCGGCCAGGCGCGCGCGGCGCGCGGCGGGCAGCGTGCGCCCGGTCGGGTTCTGAAAGGTGGGGACGACGTAGAGGAACTTCGGCGCGTGCTCGGCGATCAGCGCCGGCAGCGCCTCGACGTCGAGGCCCTGCTCGTCGCAGGCGACGGGGACGAGCCTGGCGCCCGCGAAGCCGAAGCACTGCAGCGCCGCCAGATAGGACGGGTTCTCGACGAGCACCACGTCGCCGGGATCGAGCAGCACGGCCGCGATCAGCCCGAGCGCCTGCTGCGAGCCGGTCGTCACGAGCAGCTCGTCGGCTTCGCAGCGCAGGCCGCGCCCGCAGAAGCGCTGCGCGAGCAGGGCGCGCAGGCCGGGATCGCCCTCCGTCGAAGAGTACTGCAGGGCGCGCGCGGCGACGGTCGGCGCGAGCGTGCGCGCGAACGCGTCGGCGATCAGCTCGGCGGGAAAGAGCTCGGGCGCGGGCAGCCCGCCCGCGAACGAGATCACCTCCGCGCGCTGGGTGAGCTCGAGGATGTCGCGCACCGGCGAGGAGCGCACGTCGCCCAGCCGGGTCGCAAGCAAGGGCGGTGGCGCTGGCATTCCCCTGCATTCTCGCGCGTCTGGAGCGGCGGCGGTCAAGCGACGAGGTCGTGCTGCCGATACGGACGTTGCTACCTTGGGTGGCACGAGCGGCGCCGCCGCTCGTGAGGTTCTTGTCTTGAGGAGTGCGCTTCGCACGGTTCGGGTCAGATGAATCTCCCGAATCTTCTGCGGCCACAGGACGTGGCTGCACGCTAGGAGCAACTCCATATGTCTTCGCAGAACTTCGCCGATCTCGGCGTCTCCAAGGTGGTGGTCGACGTGCTGCACGCACGAGGGATGGCTGCCCCGTTCGCCATCCAGTCGCTCGTCGTCCCCGACGTCCTGGCGGGCCATGACGTGCTCGCCAAGTCCCCGACCGGCTCGGGCAAGACGCTCGCCTTCGGCGTGCCGATGGTCGAGCGCCTCAACGCGACCGACCGCCGCCCGAGCGCGCTGATCCTCGCCCCGACGCGCGAGCTCGCGCTGCAGATCGTCGACGACATCACCGACGTCGCGCACGCCCGCGCGCTGTCCGTCGCGGCCGTCTACGGCGGCGCCGGCATCCAGCGCCAGATCCAGCAGGCGCGCCGCGCGCACATCCTCGTCGCTACCCCCGGCCGCCTCGAGGATCTCCTCCAGCGCCGCGCGGTGTCGCTCGAGCACATCCGCATCCTCGTCCTCGACGAGGCCGACCGGATGCTCGACATGGGCTTCCGCCCGGCGGTCGACCGGATCGTCGCGCTGACGCCGAACAAGCGCCAGACGCTGTTCTTCTCCGCGACGCTCGAAGGCACCGCCGGCAAGATCGCCGCCGAGTACACGCGTGCCGACGCGCGTACGCACTCCTACGTCCCGCCGGTCGACTCCTCGCGCGCCGAGACCGTGCACCGCTTCGTCAAGGTCGCCCACGAGGCGAAGGTCGACGCGCTCGTGCACGAGCTCAAGGACGCCGAGCGCGGGCTGACGATCGTCTTCGTGCGCACCAAGCGCGGCGCCGACCGCCTCGTCAAGCGCCTGAAGGACAACTACGTTACCGCCGTCGCGATGCATGGCGACAAGACCCAGTCCCAGCGCGAGAAGGCGCTGGCGCGCTTCGAGCGCGGCGAGGTCGACACGCTCGTCGCGACGGACGTCGCGGCGCGCGGCATCGACGTGCGCGACGTGACCCACGTCATCAACTACGACATGCCCGAGGACCGCGACGGCTACGTGCACCGCGTCGGTCGCACCGGTCGCGCGGGAGCCGCCGGCATCGGCGTGACGTTCGTGCTCGGCGACCAGGCCCACGACATGAGCAAGATCGCGTCGGACCTCGGCCTGCACGCGGAGTTCTCGCTGAGCGGGCTGCCGACGTCGACGCGCGGTGGCGGGGGAGCGGGCGGTCAGCGCTCGCGCGGTCCGCAGCAGCGTCCGGGCCGCCGCGAACGCGCGGCTGCCGCGGGGCCCGGTTCGGGCTCGCGCGGCTCGGGCTCGGGTTCGGGCCGCTCGGTCGCGTCCGCGCGACCGCGCAGCCGCGGGCGCTAGCAGCGCCTCCGGGGTAGGGTGCCCGGCGATGGCCGTGGCACCGGTTCCCGCGTTGTTCTCGCCGGCCGGCGAGGGCTTCGCCGCCGCGCCGCTGACTGCCGGACCGTGGGACGAGCGGATGATGCACGGCGGCCCGCCCGCGGCGTTGCTGGCGCATGCGATCGAGCGCGTGCAGCCGGGCGACGATCTCGTCGTCACGCGCCTCACCGTCGACTTCTTCGGCGGCGTGCCGCTGGGGGAGGTGTCGGTGCAGGCGTCGCTCGCGAAGTCCGGCCGGCGCTTTCAGATCGTCGACGCGACGCTGGACGCGGGCGGTCCCCGCGCCTGCCTGGCGCGCGCCGTGCGGCTGCGGCGGGCGGACCTGCCCGCTGCGGCGGCCGCGCCTGATGTGTCGCCGCTGCCGCCGCCCGACGCCGGCGAGACGCTGGCGCCGTTCGTGGGCTCCGACCGTGTGGGGTTCTACCCCGATGCGACCGAGATCCGCCACGTCGGCGGGAGGCTCGGCTCCGGTCACGCCGCCGCGTGGATCCGCCTGCGCGGCGAGCTCTTGCCGGATGTGCCGGCCTCGCAGCTCGTCCGTGCCACGGCGGCGGCGGACTTCGCCAACGGCCTGAGCTGGACGCTGCCGATCGATGAGTGGCTGTACATCAACACGGAGCTGACGATCCACCTGCACCGCGAGCCGCAGGGAACATGGATCGGCTTGGAGGCCCGCACGGCAATCGGCCCGTCGGGGATCGGGCTCTCGAGCGGCGTGCTGCACGACCTGGGCGGCCCGTTCGGGACCTGCGCGCAGTCGCTGTTCGTGGAGCGGCGGTAGGGCTGCTGCCCGACCGCCGGCCCAACGAGGTCATGCGGATGAGAGGACTCGAACCTCCACGGGGTTGCCCCCACAGGCACCTGAAGCCTGCGTGTATACCAATTTCACCACATCCGCTCGCGCCTGAACTGTAGCGCGAGATCAACGCTTCGTCCCGACGTAGGCCGCAAGGTCGCGCACGCACGCACGGCCGTATATCCGGACCCGATCGCTGTTGGTGGTGTACCGCACGCCGACGAGATCGCAGGACGCCATGAAGATCCTGCGAATGTCCGCCGAGCGGTTGCAGAAGTCGTAGCTGAGGTACCGGTAGCGGCCCGTGCGGTTGATGAACGCACAGCCATCGGACAGGATCAGCCCGCGGATGAAGCTCCACGGTGCTGCGACGACCGACGCCTGCTGCCAGTCCTCCAGCACGATCGGTCTCTCGTGTTTCACGCCCGGACCATGCTGCGGGAACAGGCACGGGAGATGCACGGAGTAGACCGAAGCCACGACCGTGGACCGCGCGCGGAGATGCGTTCTGCCAACCCGGTTGGCACCGAAGCAGATGCAGAGCAGCGCACACACCTCATCGGCGATGCCGGGATGAGCAGCATCGAGGAAGATGCGCAGCCTGTAGCTGCGGCCCGTGGCGACGATGTAGCCGTCGCCAAGGTAGAACCCCAGCAGCTCGGCGTACTCGCCTGCCGAGAAGGACATCGGTCTCGCGCCGCGCCAGCATCGCGGGCACCTGAGGCGAGTGCTGCGGCTGCGGATGTCGCGCACCGTCGTACGCGCCACAGAACTCGCGGCGCTGATCGCCGCATCCGACGAGCCCTCGGCCATCAGCTCCACGATGCGAGCGTGCACTGCGGGAGGATGCATGGCGAGAACATATGTTCGTCACCGGACGCTAGTCCGAGGTCATTTGCAATGCCCATCCCTTTGCTACCGTGGGCGCCCGCGCCGCTATCGTCTAGGGGACTAGGACGCCGCCCTCTCACGGCGGAAACCGGGGTTCGAATCCCCGTAGCGGTACTGCGAGGAACCTCGCGCTGCACGTTCGAACCTGTGGACTGCGGGCGAGCGTCGGGCATCCAGGTCTGGGGGAACCCGCGATCTCGGCTGTGACGCGTGGAGCACCAACGTGGCGATCACATGCGTTATCTACAGCGCAACGATCCGGAGCGCCGGGTCGAGGGCCACGAGATCCGCGGGGTCGCCACTGATCACGGCGTGATCGCGGTCGCGCGCGCAGATCACGACGGATGCATCGACGACATCAATCGTGCCCGCGTGCCCGCAGAGGGCACCCGCGGCGCGGGCTTCCGGCTCGTCGAGAGGTACGACACTCACCGTGGCGAGCCTCAGGAATCGAGCTAGGCGGGCCTGGCGACTGCCCCCGCGCCACGCCTGTGCGACCACGCCCGCCGGCACTGCGAGATCGGCACCGGCGGCATGTGCTTCGTCGAGCAAGGCTTGAAGGCGGGTATCACCACGCTCGATCGCGATCAACGCGCCCGTGTCGAGCGTGACGCCGGCCACTCAGGGCAGCCCGAGCGTCTGGCGCGCCCATCTGCGGTCTTCCTCGGTCGGCGGCCCGGCTTCTGCGGCCATCTCGGACAACAGCGCGGCGAGTTGCTCGTAGCGGCCATGTTCCTCGATCGCGTTGGCGACGAAGGCCGAGACGGATGGCGCGCGGCCGTCGGCAACGGCTTGGCGCGCGGCGGCGACGAGGTCGTCCGGCAGGCTGACCGCAATCTTGGTGGTCATACCGTGAGCATACCGCCATTCCGACCGCTGCCAACTCCCATGAGGCACGATGGTCGCTATGCGATCCGGCGGAGCTCATCGCTGCGTGTCAGCCCGGCGCGAGCAGCGACGTGATCTCGCGCGCCGCGAGGTGCATCGCCGTCGAGAGGCGCGAGGGCGAGGCCCGCGGCGATGACGCATGATGCGAGCCTTCAGCAGATCCATGAGGTCTCGGCGGACTCCCGCGCGCGTTGCGAGCTACGACTCAACGTAGCAACAGACGTTAGGATATTGCGATGAGCGGAGATCACTGCGACCTGCTCTGCCTGGACTTGCAGAAGGCGGAGGCAATCCGTGCCGCGCTGCCACCCGACGAGCGCCTGAGCGCGACGGCCAGCCGGATGAAGGCCCTCTCGGACCCGACGCGGCTGGCGATCGCGATGGCCCTCTCCCTCTCGGACGAGTTGTGCGTGTGTGACCTCTCGTGGGTCACGGGCAGAGCCGAGAACCTCGTGTCGCATCACGCTCGCGCCCTGCGCAGCGCAGGACTCGCGCGCTCGCGACGCGACGGGAAGATGGTCTTCTACTCGATGACCGAACTCGGGCGAGCGCTGCTCGTCGCCGCGGTATCCGAGGTGTCGACGTGAGCGCAGTCGAGATTGCGATCGAGCGCGGAACCGCCCGCCACGACCGCGCCGCGCTCGAGCGCCTCGCGCGCCGCGCGCGGCTCCTGTCGTGGCTCTCGCTCGCGTGGATGACCGTCGAAGGTGCGGTTGCGATCGCTGCCGGCATCGTCGCGGGCTCGATCGCGCTCATCGGCTTCGGCCTCGACTCGGCGATCGAGGGCCTGGCGTCGCTGGTCATCATCTGGCGCTTCACCGGGAGCCGCATCCACTCCGCCGTCGCCGAGGACCGGGCTCAGAAGCTCGTCGCGATCCAGTTCTTCGTGCTCGCGCCCTACGTCGCCGCCGAATCGGGTCGCGCGCTCCTGAGTGGCAATCGGCCCGACGAAACGCTCGTCGGCATCCTGCTCGCCTGCGGATCGCTCGTGATCATGCCGGTACTCGGGATCGCCAAGCAACGGATTGCTGAGCAGGTTGGCTCCGCGGCCACCAGAGGCGAGGGTCGCCAGAACATGCTCTGCGCCTATCTCGCCGCCGCGTTGCTCGTCGGTCTGCTCGGCAACGCATGGGTTGGGGCGTGGTGGCTGGACGCTGCGGTCGGCCTCCTGATCGCATCGGTTGCTGTCAAGGAGGGGCGCCAGGCGTGGCGCGGCGCGGGCTGCGGCTGCGTCTCCGCCCCTCCCGATCTTGCCGCCCACGAGAAGAGCGGGTGTTGCTCGACGAGCCCGTAGCGCTGAGTGGTTGGGTTCATGAGCACGCGCTGCGCCTGCTCACGCGCCGCCGCCGGGATCAGGCGGAGCGCGGATACAGGGATCGCCACGCCCCAGATATTGGGAGATCGCCCATTGCGCCGGCCGTCGCCGGCGGCGATGCTCCGCAGGAACGCAAAGCCACGACGGGAGGATGCCGATGCGGACCACGCTGAAGCTGAAGATCGACACCGAGGCGGGCAGCCGTGCGATCGCGGACGGGACGATGACCGACGTGATGCAACAGGCCCTCGAACGACTGCGGCCAGAGGCCGCGTACTTCGCCCCGCAGGACGGCGTCCGGACAGCATTCATCGTGTTCGATCTCGAGGATCCGTCCCAGATTCCGAGCATCTCGGAGCCGCTCTTCTCCAAGCTGAACGCGAGGATCGAGCTGTTCCCGGTGATGGATCGCGAGGATCTACAGAAGGGACTGGCTCAGATCGGCGGCAGCGCCGGCGCCGGCTAGCCATTTCCTGCAGCGCGGGCTCTGCTGACACGTGTCGTGTCGGCGGAGGATGAGCCCGCGGCCGAACTGGATATCGCTGCGCCCACACGATCCAACGTCGGGCGCGGCCGCGCGGCTTCGGCCGGGCGTCGCGTGGGTCCAGTTCTGCCTCGTCAACGAGGCCGAGAACCTCTTCCTCATGGACCAGAACTGGCAGAAGGTCCGCTGAGCGAAGGCGCGCGCGGGCGGGCCGCAGTCGCGGCCCGCCTGAGCGAGCGATCATCGCGTGTGGCCACGGAGGCCGCTGCGACGCTTCGCAGCCACCGCGCCTGGACCGGGTCGAGTCCTGCGGCGAAACGGCTCGCCGTCGGATCGCGTCGCGTCAGCACGGCATACAGCACACACGCCGTCACGTAGGAGCCCGTCTTGGTCGGGCGAATTCCGTCACCGACCCAGAGATCGATCTGAGGTTGGCGGCGCAGGGTGGCGTCCCACGCATCGCCGACCGGTGCGAGGACGGCCGACAGGCTCACCGCCAGCTCGTTGGAGCCCTGGCGCAGGCGCGCCCGCATCGCCGCCTGCGTATCGCCTGACGCATCTTCGTCACCGCGCTCGTAGCCCGGATGCACGAACAGGACCGTTTGCGCGCCGGTGTGCCTGGCGAGCGCGTCGAGCGCGACCGCCGCCGGCAGCGTCCGCGCCCGGCGCTCAGCCGGGCGGGAGGCGCGCAGGCTGTGTTCCTGCAGGACGATGTAGTTCCAGCGCTCGTCGCCGAGCAGCTCCCTCAGCCGGTCGTCCTCGAGCGCGTCTTGGAGCGTCAACCCGCGCCGCGTGTACCGGGCGGCGAAGATCGCGGGCGCGCGCGGGTCGCCTTCGCCGAGCCGGCGGACCGTGCGGATCATGGCGTTGTCAGCGGTGAGGCTGTTTCCGACGAACAGCACGCGCAGCCCCGGCCGGTTGCTGCGCACGAGCTCGAGGTCGCCGCCGACGGGGTCCGGCGCAAAGAGGATGGCGTGGGCGGCGAGACCCAGCACGAGTCCCGCAAGCACGGTGGCCGTGAGCCTGATCGCGCGGCCGGCACGGGAGACGGTCGCCGGCGCCGCCGGGTCCCGGCGGAAATAGCGCCTGCTCGGCGGCGCAATCAGCAAGGCCAACACCATCCCGAGCGGGACTACCGAGCCCGCGGACCCCGTCGCAACGACGCCGACGATGTTCACGATGTAGAAGGCGATGACGAGGATCCACACCACCCGGATGCCGAAGTACAACCCGACGGCGCTCCCGCCCAGGATGACCACGGCGAACAGCACCACCGGGTGGGTCCCGTCGACGATCAGCGCCCAGACGAGGATCGCGATGATTACGGCGCTGTAGGCGAGGATGGTGACCGGCGGGCGTCGGCGCATCCGGCGCGAGGCTACAGCGCGATGTGAGGGATCACCCGCCGCATCCGCCGTTTCTGCTACGTCTCAAGCGGCGCCTCGGCGCACCGCACCGCGGCACAGTTACACGTCGGCGTCGCGGCTGAGGGCGGTCTCGGGTACGACGTAGTAGCGCCGGCCGACGGGCTTGGGCACCGCGCTCGTGCCGCGCCGCGTCGCCGCGACCGGGACCGTGCGGTCCTCGTGGCCACCGACGGCCTGCACCCACGCAAGCACCTCGTCGAGGTCGCCGCCGGCCTCGACGACCTTGTCCTCCATGATCACGAGGCAGCCCTGCTCGGCCCAGATGAAGGGCTGGGGCGGGACGGCGGCGAGCAGCGCGCGGATCTGGTCGGCTGAAGAGGAGGCCATGGCGCGAGTGTCTCAGAACTGCGTGAGCGACAGCGTGTTGGCGTCCGGGTCCTTGAACCACGCCACCCGGGCGCCGCCCGGCGAGCGCCACACGCCGAGCTCGTCCTGCTCGACGCCCTCGAAGCGATCAAACGTCACCCCGCGCGCGACCGTCGCCGCGATGTCCCGCACGCTCCAGCCCAGCAGCGTGAACGGAAAGTCGGCCGTCAGCCCTGCGACTTTCCCGGCTCCCAGAGCGGCTCTTCGCCGTCGTTGGCCCCGCGGCTGAGGATGAACAGCAGGTCCGACAGGCGGTTGAGGTAGCGCACGACCTCGGGGTTTGACTGCGCGACGAGCAGCGCGCGGCGCTCGGCACGGCGGCAGACCGTGCGGCAGACGTGCAGTTGGGCGGCGGTCGCGGTCCCGCCGGGCAGGACGAAGGACTTCAGCGGCTCGAGCGTCGCGTTGATCTCGTCGCAGGCGCCCTCCAGCCACGTCGTCTGGTCGGCGCTGACGCGCAGGCGCGTGCGATCACCACCGTGTGGCACCGCGAGGTCGGCGCCGACGTCGAAGAGGTCGTTCTGGACCCGGCGCAGCCAGGTCCGGTACTGCTCGGGCAGGCCGGGCACCGCGAGCGTCACGCCGATCTGCGCGTTGAGCTCGTCCACGTCGCCGTAGGCCTCGATGCGCGGATGCGTCTTGGGCACCCGGCTCATGTCGCCGAGGTGCGTCTCGCCACCGTCGCCGAGCTTCGTGTAGATGCGTGTGAGGTTGACGGTCATGGCACCGACCAACGCTACAGTGGCGCGCGCGATGTCGCCCTCATCCGTCCGCGCCCTGGCGCTCGTCCTCGCCGTGACGACGCTCGCCGGCTGCGGAGCGTCTGCCGGCAAGAGCAACGAGATCTCGCTCACCTTGACACGTGACTTCGGCGCCGATGACGTCGTCACGCTCCCGCGCGAGCCGGTTCCCGCCGACGGCGAGCTCGCGGCGATCCTGCGGCCGTTTGGCAACCCGCGCGGCGCGCAGAGCCTGTTCGTCAACGGGATCCTCGTCGACAAGCCGGTCTCCGGGCTCGAGGTGCACGGCGGCGACCGCGTCTGGCTCGATCAGCATCCAGCCGGCGTCGCACGGAAGATACCCGCCGTGGTGGGCGCCTTTCCCGAGCCGTTCCTGCACGGAGTGGACGGCGAGCGCCTGCCGGTGCGTGTCGAATGCGACGACCCGCGCGCCGGCGCGTGCGCGGCGGTCGCCGACAAGCTCGTGGCGCTCGGCGTCGTCGCGGGGCGCAGCATCATCAGCCGCAGTGCCGCCGACATGACGGTGCGGGTCCTCGTCGCGCCGTGGAAGCGCCTGCGCGGCCGCGAGTTCGAGGTCGACCGCATCGACGCGGGGCCACGACAGAGCGGCGTCTTCGCGCGCTTCGACGCGTCGGCGCAGCGGCTGCTCGTACTCGACGCGGCCGGCAACGTCGCCAGGACGCTCGGCGCCGGCACCGGATTGATCGCCGCGACGCGCGCAGCGCGTCGCCAGCCGGTCTGGTTCGTCACCGGCACCGACGTCGCGGGGGTCGACGCCGCGGCGCGGGCACTGGACGAATCGGTGCTCGCAGACCGCTTCGCGCTCGCGATCTCCGGCGATCTGCCGGTCGCCGTCCCGCAGCCATGACCGGAGGTTGACTCGCGAGTCGGGTATCTTCACGGCCGCATGAAGGTCGGGGTTCCCAAGGAAACGGCAGCAGGTGAGACGCGCGTCGCGCTCGTCCCCGAGATCGTGCGCAAGCTGACGGCCAAGGAGTTCGAGGTCACCGTCGAATCCGGCGCCGGCGAGGGCTCGATGCTCTCCGACGCGCTCTACGAGGACGCCGGCGCCACGATCGGCGACGACGTCTGGACGTCGGATGTCGTCGTGAAGGTCGCCGCGCCGTCGGACGACGAGATCGCAAAGCTCGGCAAGGACACCGTCCTGATCGGCTTCCTCGGCCCGCTCTCGGCGCCGAAGACGACCCAGGCGCTCGCCGACGCCGGCGCGACCGCCTTTGCGATGGAGGCGATCCCGCGCATCTCGCGCGCGCAGTCGATGGACGCGCTGTCGTCGCAGTCAAACGTCGCCGGCTACAAGTCCGTGCTCGTCGCGACCAACCACCTCGGCCGCTTTCTTCCGATGATGATGACCGCCGCCGGCACCGTCCCGCCGGCCAAGGTGCTCGTGCTCGGCGCCGGCGTCGCCGGGCTGCAGGCGATCGCGACGGCGCGGCGGCTGGGCGCCCAGGTCACGGGCTACGACGTGCGTGCCGCCGTCGCCGAGCAGGTGCGGTCGCTCGGCGCGCAGTTCCTCGAGCTCGAGGCAGGCAAGGGCGCGGAGGGCGAGGGCGGCTACGCGCGCGAGCTGACCGACGAGGAGAAGCAGGCCCAGCAGCGGGAGCTCGCCGACAAGATCGCGACCTTCGACGTCGTCATCACGACGGCGCTCGTCCCCGGGAGGCCCGCGCCGCGCCTCGTGTCGGCCGAGAGCGTGAAGAAGATGAAGCCCGGCAGCGTGATCGTCGACCTCGCCGCCGAGACCGGCGGCAACTGCGAGCTGACCGAGCCCGGCAAGACCGTGGTCAAGCACGACGTCACGATCATGTCGCCGCTGAACCTGCCGGCCTCGATGGCCGAGCACTCCTCGTCGCTGTACTCGCGTAACGTCCAGTCGCTGCTCGAGCTGCTGCTCGGCGAGGACGGGGAGATCAACCTGGACTTCGACGACGAGATCGTCGCCGGCGCCTGCATCACGCGCGACGGGGAGATCGTGCACGCGGGCGCGAAGAAGACCGTCGAGGCGGCCGCCGGGTCGGCTTCCGACGGCGCAGCGGCCGAGCCGGCCGCGACGACGGAGCCCGCGACAGGGGCGCCACCGGCGCAGCAGGACATGCCGCCCGCCCCTGCAAGCGAGCCCGAGCCCGAGCCGGAGCCCGCGGCCGCGCCGGCGCCGGCGCCGGCCGAGCGGGCCGACGAGGACTAGAGGACAGCAGCGATGGCAAGCACGATCCTCACGAACCTCGCGATCCTGGTCCTCGCCGCCTTCGTCGGCTTTCAGGTGATCTCGAAGGTCCCCAACACGCTGCACACGCCGCTGATGTCGGGCACGAACGCGATCCACGGCATCGTCCTGCTCGGCGGCCTCGTCGCGATCGCGCACGCCGACGGCTTCCTCAGCCGGCTGCTGCTCGTCATCGCGATCGCCTTCGGGACGATCAACGTCGTCGGCGGCTTCCTCGTGACCGACCGCATGCTGAGCATGTTCAAGAAGAAGCCTGAGCCGGTCGCCGAGGACGCCGACAGGTGAGCGCCACCGTCTTCTTTCAAGAGGCCGACTTCATCACGGCGGCGTACATCGTCGCCTTCGGGATGTTCATCACGGGCCTCGCGAAGCTGACGAGCCCGACGACCGCCGTCCAGGGCAACAAGATCGCCGCCCTGGGCATGCTCGTCGCGGTCGTCGCGACGCTGCTGAACCCCGATCTCGACGGCGCGGACTTCGCGCTCATCGCGATCGGCCTGATCATCGGCACGATCGTCGGCGTCCCGAGCGCGCGCAACGTGAAGATGACCGCGATGCCGCAGATGGTCGCGCTGTTCAACGGCGTCGGCGGCGGCGCCGTCGCGCTGATTGCGTGGGCCGAGTTCCGTCAGCCCTTCGAGCTCTCCGACGAGCTCGACGTCGGGATCCCGCTCGTCTTCGCGGCGATCATCGGCTCGATCTCCTTCTGGGGCTCGAACATCGCCTTCGGCAAGCTGCAGGGCCTGATCTCCGGCAGCCCGGTGAAGATCCCGGCGGGCCTGTTCGTGAACATCGCGCTGCTGGCGATCGCGATCGGCGCCGGCGTGGCGATCCTGCTCGGCTCCGAGAGCGAGGGCCTGTTCGTGCTGATCCTCGTCGCCGCCGCGATCCTCGGCAACCTCGCGGTGCTGCCGATCGGCGGCGCCGACATGCCGGTCGTGATCTCGACGCTGAACGCCTTCACCGGCCTCAGCGCCGCCGCCGCCGGCATCGCGCTCGACAACTACGCGCTGATCGTCGCTGGCATGATCGTCGGCGCCTCGGGCACGATCCTCACCGACCAGATGGCCAAGGCGATGAACCGCTCGATCGGCTCGGTCCTGCTGGGCGGCTTCGGCGGCGAGGCCCCGGCGATCGAAGGCGGCGGTACAGAGAACGGCGGCACGGTTCGCTCGACGAGCGCCGCCGACGTCGCGATCCTGCTCGCCTACGCGCGCCAGGTCGTCGTCGTGCCCGGCTATGGCATGGCCGTCGCGCAGGCCCAGCACGCCGTGCGCGAGATGTCCAAGGCACTGGAGAAGAAGGGGATCGAGGTCAAGTACGCGATCCATCCGGTCGCGGGCCGGATGCCGGGCCACATGAACGTCCTGCTGGCCGAGGCCGACGTGCCCTACGACCAGCTCAAGGAGATGGACGACATCAACCCCGAGTTCGGCCGTACCGACGTCTCGCTCGTGATCGGCGCCAACGACGTCACGAACCCCGACGCGCGCCTGAAGGCCGACTCGCCGATCTACGGCATGCCGATCCTCAACGTCGACGAGTCCAAGCAGGTGATCGTCCTCAAGCGCTCGATGGCGTCGGGCTTTGCCGGGATCGAGAACCCGCTGTTCTACGGCGAGAAGACGCAGATGCTCTTCGGCGACGCGAAGTCGAGCGTCGCGGAGATCACGTCTGAGCTCGGCGCCCTGTAGGGCGCGTCGCTCGCAGGGCCCGTCGAGCGCGCACAGCAGGAACGAGTCCTGGGAGTTGCGTCACATGGGGTCCGCGGCCGCGTAGTCGCGCAGGAACGCGCCGTGCGTGTCGCGGGTTCGCGTGATGAGGCCGACGAGCTCGTCGAGGTTGCGGCGTCCTCGGGGGGTCACGCGGTACAGGCGCCGTCGTGGACCGGCGGCCGGGGCCAGCCAGCGCGATTGCAGCCAACCGGCGCGTTCGAGCTTTCGCAGGACGCGATAGAGCGTCGCCGGATCGATCCGGATGTCACGGCGGTCGAGCTCCTGGCGCAGCTCGTAGCCGTACGAGACGCTGCTCTGCAGCAGCAACAGCAACCAGGCTGCGAGCAGCTCGCGCCCCGGACGCACCGCCGCAGGGTCATCGCCGGCAGGTGCCTGGCGAGCAGCGCCCTCGCCATCGCCGTCGGGGGGGTGCTCCTCATCGCGGCCATCCGCAGGAGGCGGGCCGGTGCCGTCGGGCTCGGCGCTCAGATCCTCGTTTGTTCGCGGCGCGGCCTGGTGGGCGCGCACGAACGCGTCATGCAGCTCCCACACTGCTGTGATGGTCGCCGCGAGATCGGCGAGTGCTTCGCGGCCCTTGGGCGTGACTCGGTAGGATCGCCGCTGCGGCCCCGCCTCGGAATGCGTCCAGCGCGACGTCACCAGGCCATCGCGCTCGAGCTCGCGCAGGTCGCGATAGGCAAGGCTCTGCTCGACGTCCAGGCCGCGGTCGCGAAGCTCGCCGAACAACGCCCAGCCGTAGCTCTCCGAGCTGCCCAGCAGCAGCAGCAGCCACCCCGTCAGCAACGCCTTGTCCGGATGAGGCGCTCTACGTGACGGCGGAGTGGGGGTGGTGGAGGTGGGCGAGGCGACCTCGGGCGGTGGACGTCTTCTTCACAGATATATGCCTTATACACATAGCAAAATCAAGTCGTCCATTCGTTGAGGCGCGGTTACGCGCCCGCCCGATCGGTGCCCGCTCTATCCTCCGCCGCGTGGCCGATGATCTCTCCGGACGGGTCGCGCTCGTCACCGGCGGGGGCCGCGGGATCGGTGCGAACGTCGCGCGCGAGCTCGCCGGCGCCGGCATGCGAGTTGCCGTCGCGGCACGTACGCGTAACCAGGTCGAGCAGGTGGCCGGGGAGATCGCGGGCCTTGCGCTCGAGGTGGACGTCTCCGACGAAGCCTCGGTCACGCGGATGGTGCAGGACACCGAGCGCGAGCTTGGCCCCGTCGACCTGCTCGTCAACAACGCCGGCATCGCGGGCCCATCCAACCGCGTGCCGATCTGGGAGGACGACGACGGCGGCGCCTGGTGGCGGGTCTTCGAGGTCAACATGCTCGGCAGCTATCTGTGCTGCCGCAGCGTCCTGCCCGGGATGGTCGCGCGCGGCGGCGGCCGGATCGTCAACGTCGGCAGCGGCGGCGCGTATCTGCCGGTGAGCCCGGGCAGTCTCGGCGGCAGCGCCTACGGCCCCAGCAAGGCCGCGCTGTATCGCTTCGGCGAGGTGCTCGCCGCGCAGGTCGCACCGCACGACATCGCGGTCTTCACGATCAGCCCGGGGCTCGTGCGCAGCGCGATGACGCAGCGGCTCGGCGACGACGCTCCATGGACCCCGCCCGCGCTGGCGCCGCGGCTCGTGCGCGCACTGGCGTCAGGTCGCGCCGACAAGCTGACCGGCAGGTACATCCACGCCGAGCACGACGACATCGAGGACCTGATCGCGCGGGCCGACGAGATCGTCGCCAACGACGCCAACGCGATCCGCCTACGGCGCTGAAGCGTCGGCGGGCCGGCCGGCTCGCGCACGCGGCTAACGTCCGGGTATGGATCAGCGTACGCTCGCGCGCACCGGCGTGCACGTCAGCCCGCTGTGCCTGGGCGCGATGATGTTCGGGGGCTGGGGTGAGACCGATCACGACGCCTGCGTGCGGATCATCCACCGCGCGCTGGACGGCGGGATCAACTTCATCGACACCGCGGACGTCTACGCGCGCGGCGAGTCCGAGGAGATCGTCGGCAAGGCGCTGGCCGGCGGGCGGCGCGACGACGTCGTGCTCGCGACGAAGTTCCACGGCACGATGGGCGACGATCCCAACGAGGCCGGCAACTCGCGGCGCTGGATCTTCCGCGAGGTGGAGGCGTCGCTGCGGCGCCTGAAGACCGATTGGATCGATCTGTACCAGGTGCATCGCTGGGATCCGTGGACCGATCACGACGAGACGCTCGGCGCGCTCTCAGATCTCGTCGCGCAGGGCAAGGTGCGCTACGTCGGCTCCTCGACCTACCCGGCGGCGCAGATCGTCAAGGCGCAGTGGGTGGCGCGGGAGCGCGGGCTGCAGCGCTTCGTCTGCGAGCAGCCGCCGTACTCGATCCTCGCGCGCGGGATCGAGGCCGACGTGCTGCCGACCTGCCGTGAGCTCGGGATCGGCGTCATCGCGTGGAGCCCGCTGGCCGGCGGCTGGCTTTCGGGTCGCTGGCGCAAGGGCGCAGAGCCTCCCACGTCGCGCCGCGCCGAGCGGATCCCGCAGCGCTACGACCTCTCGATCCCCGTCAATCAGGCCAAGCTCGACGCGGCCGACGCGCTCGGCCAACTGGCAGACGACAGCGGGATCTCGGTGATCGACATGGCACTGGCATTCGTCATCCGCCATCCCGCGGTCACGGCGGCGATCATCGGCCCGCGCACGCTCGAGCAGCTCGAGTCGCAGCTCGGCGCCGCAGACGTGGTGCTCGACGCGGCGGTGCTCGATCGGATCGACGAGATCGTCGCGCCGGGGACGACGATCAACCCGGCGGACGCCGGCTGGACGAACCCCGCGCTGACGCCGGCGGCGCGACGGCGCTGACGACGGCGCGGGCCGGCGCCGCGAGCTTGGAGCGCGCCGTTTAGGCGCGCGTTGGGATCCTCGGATAGTGTCGCCGCATGAGCGCGATTCCCGGTGAGCCACTGAAGCGAAAGCCGCACGAGCTGACCCTGAAGGATGGCCGCAAGCTGAAGCTCAAGCTGCCCGGGCTGCCGCCGCGCGTCGAAGCGCTCGGCACCGAGCAGCGCGACGCCGCCGAGCCGCCGCGCGACAACCCGGCGCCGCTGCACAACCCCAATCACGGCGTATAGCCGCGAGCGCCGTTCGCCGGCGCCGTGAGGATCTGACGGCGACGGACGTGCTGAGGACCGCGGCTAGGCTGCGGCCCGGGTCGTGGAATCGGGGTCTCGTCGATGCTGCCCTGGCAACGGCGACACTGGCGCCAGCGCTTGCATAATGGCTCCACAGCAGCCATTATGGCGGCATGCCCAGTATTCAGATCAAGGACGTTCCGGAGGAGACCCACGCGGTGCTGCGCCAGCGTGCCGCGGCGGCCCGCCAATCGCTGCAGGAGTACCTGCGTGGCAGGCTCATCGACGAGGCAGGCACGCCGACGGTCGATGAGATCCTGGACCGGGCGGGAGGGAGGTCCGGCGGCTCGGTCCCGTTCTCCGCTGCCGCTGAGGCGTTGCGGGAGGACCGTGCTCGTCGTTGATGCCAGCGTCCTTGCGCCCGCACTGGCAGACGACGGGCCTGACGGTGACGCGGCGCGGGCGCGACTGCGGGGGCAATCGCTCGCAGCCCCCGGGTTGATCGACCTGGAGACGGTCTCGGTGATCCGCCGGCAGTCCGGTGCGGGGCTCCTCGACCTGCGCCGCGCGGGGCTGGCGCTGACCGATCTCGTCGAGCTGCCCCTCCGCCGAGCTGCGCACCGGCCGCTGCTCGCGCGCTGCTGGGAGCTGCGAGACAACCTCACGGTCTACGACGCCGCGTACGTCGCCCTCGCCGAGATCCTCGACATCGTGCTGCTCACTGCGGATGCCCGGCTGGCAAAGGCTCCCGGACGACGATGTGACATCGAACTGCTCGTGTGACCCGCGCGAACCCGTCGCCGCGGCCGGCTGCCGTCGGCAGCCGGTCGAGCACTCGCTGAAACGCGCGCGCGTCCATTAACGACCGACGGCCCGTCGCTCGCGCATCGCCTGTTCGGCTGCGCGCGTGCTGTCGGACCGTCGCCGTTGTTCGATGGGCCGTGCCTAGCGCTTGATGTTGACCTTCGCGCTGTCGGAATCCTGGTTCTTGAAGACGTCGACGGCGAGCGTCCCGACCGACATCTTGGCGTTCTTGGAGCGACCCAGCGCGCGCTGTGCGGCGCGCGACAGGCGGACCGTGACGACGAGCTTTCCGGCCTTGCGGTAGCCGAGCGTGATCTGCGGGATCTTGATGAGCTTGCGCGAGTGCTTGGCGGCCTGCGTGCCGCGCTTGGCCTTCACCGCGGCGCCGGGGCGAACCTTGCCGGCGACGGCGACGATGCCGGGCTCGTTCGTGCGGATCTCCAGGCGCATCTTGCCGCTGGAGCCGATCTGCTTGAGCTTGGAGAGGACCTTGACCGTCGGGCGCGGGGCGCTCGCGTCGAGGACGATGCCGCCAGGGCCGACCGAGCCGCCGCTGAGCACGATGACGCCGCCGGAGTTCCCGGTGCCGGGCGTCCCGGGCGCGGCCGTGCTGTTGCCCAGCAGCGTGCCGAGCAGCGTGTTGAGGACGTCGGTCGGAAGCAACCCGCCACCGCCGCTGAGGACGCTGCCGAGCGTCTGATCCAGCGTCCCCGTCACGGTGTCCTGCACGCCGGTGACGACTCCGCCGACGCTGCCGGTGACACCCGTGACGACGCCGCCGACGCCGGGCACGACGCTGTCGAGCGTGCCGCCGAGCGTCTCGCCGGTGCCCGTGATGATGGTCCCGATGTTCGGCAGCGCGCCACCGAGCAGCTGGGCCTGTGCGGGCGCTGCGGCGACGGCTGTACCGGCGCTGAGCGCTCCGATCGAGAGGAGCGCCGCTGCACGGCGCGAGCGAATTGCGAGCATAGGTCCCATTCGGCACGCGGGCGCCATTGCTTGAACCCCTGCCAGACTGATTGCTGAATGATCGATCGTGCCGACGCCCTCACCGCCCTCGCCGAGGAGCAGTTCGACGTCGTCGTGATCGGCGGCGGAATCACGGGTGCGGGCGTGGCGTTGGACGCCGCCACGCGCGGCTACAGCGTCGCGCTCGTCGAGCGCGCGGACTTCGCGGCTGGCACGTCCAGCCGGTCGTCGAAGCTCGTCCACGGAGGGCTGCGCTACCTGCAGAACTTCGACCTCGGGCTCGTGCGCGAGGCGCTGCTCGAGCGCCAGCTGATGGTCGCGCTGGCGCCGCACCTGGTGCGGCCGCTGCCGCTCGTCGTGGCGGCGTTCGAGGGCGCGCGGCCCGACCGGCTGACGGGCGTCGGCCTGAACCTCTATGACGTGATGGCGGTCGAGCGCCTGCGCGGGCGCTCGCGCTACCCGCGCGCGCGCCGCGGCCGGCCGGTGGCGGAGCTCGCAAGCGACTTCTCCGACTGGAGTCCCGAGCGCCACCGGGTGATCTCCGGCGACGAGGTGCTCGAGCTGATCCCGGCGCTCGCCGATCGCGCGCCGACGTCGGGCTACCTGTTCTACGACTGCCAGACCGACGACGCCCGGCTGGTCCTGACGGTCCTCGGGGAGGCCGAGCGTTTCGGCGCGGTCATGGCCAACCGCGTGAACGTCACCGAGCTCGTGCGCGACGACGCCGGCCGCGCCGCGGGCGTGAAGGTGCGCGACGGCGCCGGCGGCACGGACTTCGTCGTGCGCGCCGCGAACGTCGTCAACGCGACCGGCGTCTGGGCGGACCGCCTGCGCCCGGAGGAGCTGCACGACGAGGCCGAGGTGCCCCGCATCGCGCCCAGCCGCGGCACGCACATCACGTTGCACCACGAGGATCTGCCGCTCGCCGGCGGCGGCGCGATCGTCCCGGCGGGCGGCGGGCGCTCGATCTTCGCGCTGCCGTGGCTGGGGCGAACCCTGCTCGGAACGACCGACAACGACTTCGCCGGCGAGCTGCACGACCACCACGTCGCGCCGGCCGAGGAGGACATCGCGTACCTGCTCGAGGCCGCGAACGAGTACTTCGGCGCGTCCCTGGCCGCAGACGACCTGACGGGCGCCTACGCGGGAGTCCGGCCGCTGATCACGACGGGCGACCCGAAGAAGTCCGTCGACATCTCGCGCAAGGCCGAGCTCTACGAGACGTCGAGCGGCATGGTGACGATCACGGGGGGCAAGCTCACGACCTGGCGGCGGATGGCGAAGATGACCGTCGACCGTCTCGTCGACCGCGAGGCGCGCGACGCGCCGTGTCGCACGCACGAGATCCCGCTAGGGGCGCCCGTCGCCGTCGCCGAGTTGCCGCGCGTCGAGGGCGTGCCGGAGGAGGCGCTGGCGGCGCTGGCGGGGCGCTACGGCCACGCCGCCCATGACGTGCTGTCGGTCGCGCGCGAGCGCGGCGAGCTCGCCCAGCCGATCGTCGACGGCCTGCCCGACCTGCTCGCCGAGGTCGCCTTCGCCGTGCGCCGCGAGCAAGCCGCCTCGATCGCCGACGTCCTGCTGCGGCGCACCCGGCTGGGCCTGCTCGCGGGCCGCGACCTGGCCTACGACGGCACTGTCGTGCAGCGTGTCGCGGCCGCCCTGCAGGCCGAGCTGGGGTGGGACGAGGAGCAGCGGCGAGCGCAGGTTGACGCCTGGGCTGCGGAGGCCCGCGCCGAAGGCGTCGTCGGCAGCGCGTAACTTTGCTGCTGCTCGCCGGTTGAAAGGCTCCGATGCGTCGTCTTGTGCTCCTCACATCCCTGCTCGCGGCCCACGCCGTCCTCGTGGCCGCGCCCGCCCATGCAGGCTTCTTCCTCGGCGACGCGATCGACGGCCCCAGCGCCGACATCCGCGCGCTCGGCGACCTCGACCTGGCGCGCGACGGCACCGGCGCGCTGACCTACGTCAAGCGCGCCGACGGCGTCGACCACATCTTCGTCGCGCGCTTCGAGGGCGGCGTCTTCACACCCGGAGAGCGGATCGACCCGGGGCTGCCGACGCCGGGCTCGCAGCCGGTCGCCGGTGCCTCCGACGCCGGCCGAACCGTCGTCGTCTTCGTCAGCGGGGGCGTGGTGCACGGGGTCGTGCGCACCGCGGGCGGTCCGTGGTCGGCGCCGGTCGCGCTCGGCGCGGGCAGCGATCCGGCGGTCGACCTGTCGATCAACGGCACGGCGTACGCGACCTTCACCGCCGGCGGCGACGTGCGCGTGGCGCGCCTGGATCGCAGGACGAACACCTGGGACGTCCTCGCGCAGCCGGCGGACGTCGATCCAGCACGCGCAGCCGGCGTCGGCGACGGGCGCTCGCAGGTGGCGATCTCCGCCGACGGGATCGGCGTCGTGACCTGGGGCGAGGGCGGTCGCGTCTACGCGCGCAAGATGTTCGCGAGCACGCTCTCGACCTCGCCGCAGGACCTCACCCCGGCCGACTTCGAGGGACGCGTCCCCGTTGCGTCCGACCTGCCCGACGTCGACGCCGAGGACGACTCGAGCTACGCCTGGGTCGTCTTTCGCCAGAGCTTCGCCGACGGTGGCACGCGGATCCTCGCACGCCGCCAGCGCGGTACGGGCTTCGAGCCGCCGGTTGCAATCGACGACAACGCCGGCGAGGCCGTCGGGGCTCCGCGGATCGAGATGAGCGGCCGTGGCGTCGGCGCGGCAATGACGACCGGCGCACCCAGCGGCCAGCCGATGTGGTCGATGCTCGAGCGCGACCAGTTCGGCCCCGGCGCGCGCCTCTTCGGGCCGAGCGCCGCCGCCCCGGCGGTCATGCCGACGATGGCCGAGAACAACAGCGGCCTGCTGGCGGCCGTGCTGGCGGGCGCCGGCGAGCCGCCGTTCGTGCGCGTGCGCACGATCGAGGACGACAAGGCGGCCATCGAGCAAGTGCTCTCGCGGCCCGAGCTCGGGGCGGTCGTGCCGGAGCTCGGCTTCGACGCCGCGTCTGACCGCGCGAGCGGCGTCGTCGTCGCCTGGGTGCAGGGCGGCGCCGAAGACCGCAAGATCGTCGCCGGCTACCTGGACCGCCCGCCCGGCAACTTCGCCGGCTACACCTCGCAGCGCTGCTGTCAGAGCCCGCTGCCGCGCCTGAGCTGGCAGCCGTCGTTCAGCCTGTGGGGCGCCGTGCGCTACATCGTCACCGTCGACGGCAAGGTCGTGGGCGAGACGACGAGCACGACGTTCACGCTCCCCGCCCCGATCCTCGGGCCCAACCACACGTGGCAGGTGCTCGCCGTCGACGTGCGCGGGCAGGTCAAGCGCACGCGCGTGCGCGGCCTGCGGATCGACGACCTCCTGCCGCTGGTCAGCGTCGGCTACAAGCGCTCGCGTCGCGTCGTGACGCTGTCGGTCCGTGCGCGCGACCCCGACCAGCCGGGCCACCACCGCTCGGGCCTGCACTCGGTCGTCGTGTCCTGGGGCGATCGCTCCAAGGGCACCCGCGCCACGACCACCCGCCTGCGCACCAGTCACCGCTACCGGGGCGCCGGCACATTTCCGCTGACGATCACCGGCCGCGACCGCGCCGGCAACGAGCGCGTCGTCAGCAAGACGGTGCGGATCGGCTGATGCGCAGTGCCTCCCGCCGGCCGCAGCGGGCGCCGGGAGAGCCTGGTGAACGTGCGGCGGGCAGCAGCACCTAGGCACACGGTCGCCGCCGCGGGGAGCACGTTCGCGCTCGGCGCGCGGCCGTGGCTGATGGGGATCGTCAACGCCTCGCCGGACTCCTTCTCGGACGCCGGCGCGTACCCGGGCCTGGACGCGCAGGTCGCGCGCGCCGCCGAGCTGCTCGCCGCGGGGGCGGACATCATCGACGTCGGCGGCGAGTCGGGCATCACGCTGCGCCCGCCGGTCGCGGTCGACGAGGAGATCGCGCGCGTCGTGCCGCTCGTGCGGCGACTCGCCGGCGAGCTGGGCGCGATCGTCTCCGTCGACACGTACAAGCCGCCTGTCGCGCAGGCCGCGATCGAGGCGGGCGCCGCGATCGTCAACGACGTCAGCGGGCTGCGCGATCCGGCGCTGGCCGGCGTCTGCGCGCGGACGGGCGCGGCGCTCGTGCTCATGCACACGCGGGCCGCTCCGAAGCAGCGTCTGCAGGATCCCGGGTTCTACGACGACATCGTCGCCGACGTCCTGGGCTTTCTCGCCGAGCGGATGCAGGTCGCGCGCGATCACGGCGTGGCCGACGAGCAGATGATCCTCGATCCCGGCCCCGACTTCGCCAAGACGCCGGCGCAGACGATCGCGCTGCTGAGCCGGCTGGACGAGCTGCACGAGCTCGGCCGCCCACTGCTGCTGGCGGTGTCGCGCAAGGACTTCGTCGGAGCGCTCACGGGCCGCGCACCCGCCGATCGGCTCGCGGGCACGCTCGCCGCGATCGGGCACGGGCTTGACGCGGGCGCCCACGTCCTGCGCGTCCACGATGTCGTCGCCGCGGCGGATTACCTCGTCGTGCGCGCGGCGCTGCGCGGTGAGGGCGCCGTCGATGCGCGTCTCGCGCTCGATGACACGATCCGCCACGCGCGCTAAGGTCTGCCCCACAAGTCGCCTGCCGCTGTCCAACGCGGCCGGACGCCAACCGACGATCCACAGGAGGACCGTATGTCCGTCATCTCTCGCTCCGCGCTGGAATCCAGCCCCCTCGCCGATCTGCACGAGATCGCCTCAGAGCTCGGAATGGACGGCTTTCGCCGCCTGCGCAAGGCTGACCTCATCGCCGCGATCATCGAGCGCCAGGGCGCCAACGGCGACGAGCCCGACGCCGAGGATGGCGTCGTTGCCGACGCCGAGGCGCGCGCCGAGGCCGGCGCCGACGTCGACGAGAAGCCCGCGCGCCGCTCGCGCCGCGGCGGCCGCGCCCGTAGTCGCACGCGCGATCGCGATCCGGGCGACATCGAGGTCGGCGAGGACGAGGGCGAGGCCGAGTCGGTGCCCGCCGCAGTGCCCGAGGCGGTGCTCGCCGGACCGCGCGGCGGCCGCGAGCGCGGCGAGCGCGGGGGGCGCGGCCGAGATCGTGATCGCGACCGCGACGGCGAGCGCGACAGCGCGCCGGCCGAGGACCGCGTCGTCACCGGCACCGTCGAGCTGCTGCCAAACGGTTCGGGCTTCGTGCGCGTGTCGCCGCCCGAGCCTTCCGATGACGACGTCTACATCTCGGCCGCGCAGGTACGCCGCTGCGAGCTCGTCTCCGGCGACGAGGTCGGCGGGCCGGTGCGCCCGCCGCGCCGCTCGGAGCGCTACCCGTCGCTGATCCGCGTCGACACGATCAACGGCCGCGCGGCCGACGAGGTCGCCGAGGGCACGAAGTACGACGACCTGCCCTGCACGTGGGCGACCGAGCGCATCGCGCTCGACGACGACGACATCACGCTGAAGGCGATCGAGTGGCTCACGCCGTTCGGCCGCGGCTCGCGCGTCGTCATCGTCGGCGGCCCGCGCGCCGGCAAGACGGAGGCGCTGCGTCGCGTCGCCGTCGCCCTCGCCGGCCAGGAGGACCTCGAGTGCAGCGTCGTGCTCGCCGGCGTTCGCCCCGAGGAGCTCGGTGACTGGAGGGCGGGTCCGCTGCAGCCCGTCGTCGAGCTCGGCCTCGGCGCTGCGGTCGACGCGCACGGCCAGGCGATCGAGCGCGCGATCGAGACCGGTCGCCGGGTCGCCGCGCGCGGCGGCCACGCCGTCGTGCTGATCGACACGCTCGAGCACCTGCCCGCACCGCTCGCCCGCCGGTCGCTGGCGGCCGCGCGCAACATCGCCGACGGCGGGTCGCTGACGATCGTGGCGACGGCCGGGGCGCCTGTCGGCGGCGAGACGACGGTCATCGCACTCGACGCCGCGCTGACCGCGGCCGGGCGCCTGCCGGCGCTCGACCTCGCCGCAAGCGCGACGCTGCGCGCCGAACTGCTCGTGGGGGAGAAGGGGGCCGAGGCGATCGCCGAGGCGCGGTCGGTCGCGATCGGCTAGGAACCGCTCGCTGGTACGTCAGCGCGGCACGTAGGCGACCCGGTCCCAGGAGGGCTCGGGTGAAAGCTCGATCGCCTCGCCGCCGCGATCGGGCTGGATGTAGCCGAAGGTCCGCGTATCGACGCAGAACGCGATGTCCAGCTCGCCCTCCTTGACGCGCTGGTCAAGCCAGGCGGAGCGGAAGACCAGGCGCCGCAACCAGTGCACGAGCGAGCGGTCCGACGGGCCGCACAGCTCCGGCCAGCAGTCGTTGACGTGCTCGCCCAAGCCCGAGGCGGGGGCCTGGATCTCGCCGTTGACCGCCAGGTTGACGAGGTCGTCGAGCTCGTTCTCGCCGAGGCGTCCGTGGACGAAGCAGAGCTTCAGAGCAGCCTGCTCGCAACGCTCGCCGAAGTCGCGCTCGTTGAAGGTGAAGCGCAGCTCCCCGTACTCGAGGACGAAGTCCTCCCCCGAGTCATAGTTGCCGCGTCGCTGTGTCTCGTCCATGACGCGTCGGCATCCTAGGCAGGACTCCTTCTCCGGCGTCTGAGTGCACGCGAAGTTGCACCCCGTCCGCGGCATCTGCCGCGGCGCGGGTCCAAGCCTGCGCCGCGGGGGGCGAATCCTCGCCACCTCGCACCTCATATGGGCATGACCGAAGACGATCTCTCCACGATCCTCATCGTCGAGGACGACGACGCCACGCGCACGTTCCTCGCCGACAACCTCACCGCCGACGGCTACGACCTGCTCGTCGCCGACTGCGCCTCGACCGGCCTCAGCCTGATCGAGCGCAAGTTCCCCGATCTCGCGCTCGTCGACGTTGGCCTGCCCGACGGCAGCGGCTTCGATCTGCTGCGCCGCGTGCGCAGCGCCGACGGCGTCGCGAGCCGGATGAACCCCGACATGCCGCTGATGCTCATCAGCGGCCGCGCGACCGAGCTTGACCGGGTGCGCGGCTTCGACCGCGGCGCCGACGACTATGTCTGCAAGCCGTTCTCCTATCCGGAGCTGCGAGGCCGGATCGCGGCGCTGCTGCGCCGCGCCGACCACCGCCCGTCGCACGGGCGCCTGCGCGCCGGAGCGCTCGAGGTCGACCCGCCGTCGCGCGAGGTGCGCCTGCACGGCGAGCGCGTCGCGCTGTCACAGAAGGAGTTCGCGCTGCTGCGCGCGCTCGTCGCCGATCCGACGAGGGTCTTCACCAAGGACGAGCTGCTGCGAACGATCTGGGGCTACCGCTCGCGCGGCTCGACGCGCACGCTGGACTCGCACGCGTGCAGGCTGCGCAGCAAGCTCGGCGCCCACGGCGACCGCTACGTCGTCAACGTCTGGGGCGTCGGCTATCGGCTGCTCGATGCGCCGTCGGCGGCCGCGGCGGCGCTCGACGAGCGCCTGGTCGCGTGACGGGGCAGTAGGAGGGGGCGAACTTCTTGTGCTCGCCGGCTAGTACAAGCACATGCCCACGAGCATCCTCCCATGGGCGCTGGCCGCCGCCGGCTTCGCGCTCGCGGTCCTCGCCGCGCTCGAGCTGCGCCGGCGCCGTGAGCTCGTCGCGCGGGCCTGCCACGAGCTGCGCGGCCCGCTGACCGCAGTGCGGCTCGCGCTCGCGACGATGGAGCGTCGGTGCGAGGCGCCGGCAGAGCGCCTGGCGACGCTCGACCACGAGTTGCGCCGCGCGGGCCTCGCGCTCGACGACTTCGCTGCCGCGCGCAGCGGGCGGCGCATGCTCGACCGCGCCGAGCCCGTCGAGGTCGCCGAGCTCATGGAGGAGCAGTTCCACAGCTGGGAGGCCGTCGCGTGCGCCTTCGACAGCAACGTGCTGCTCGGCTGCGTGCTGCCGCAAGCGACCATCGTCGGCGATCGCCTGCGCCTGGCGCAGGCGATCTCGAACCTCGTCGCCAACTCGCTCGAGCACGCGCCGGGGCGCATCGAGCTGACGGCGCGCTTCGTCGGCTCGCAGAAGGTGCGCATCGAGGTCATCGACCAGGGGCCGGGGCTGCCGGCTCGGCTGGCCGAGCTGACGCGCCGCGCCCGTGCCGGCCGCGGGCCGCGCGGCCGCGGCCTCGCGATCGCGGCGCAGATCGCCGAGCGCCAT
>CADCVQ010000165.1 GCA_902806175.1 uncultured Solirubrobacteraceae bacterium | reverse complement strand
AACACGGGCAACCCGATCATGGCGATCCGCTCCGACGACGGCGGCGTCAACTGGACCCGGCCGACCCGCGTCAGCAGCGCCACCCGTGAGCGCGTCGTCGCGCCCACCCCCGCGATGGGCAAGGCCGACGGCGAGCTCAACGTCCTGTACCTCGATCTCGGCGAAGACGTCCTGGACTACGGCGGCGGGCACCGCGGCCGCGGCGGCGCCCCGTACGGCGGTGACTGGCAGCTCGTGCTCGCGCGCTCGACGGACAACGGCGCGACGTGGCAGGAGTCAGTCGTCGAGGACGCGCTGACGCCCAGCGAGCGGTTCATCGTCTTCACGCCGCCGGCCCCGTCGCTGGAGGTCGATCGCGACAGCGGCAGGGTCTACGCCGCGTTTCATGACGCGCGCAACGGCGACGCCGACGTGATGCTGTGGTCGCTGGCCAGCGGCGCCGACGAGTGGAGCGGCCCCAAGCGCGTCAACGACACGCCGCAGGACGACGACACCGCGCAGTACCTGCCCGAGCTGTCGGTCGCGCCCGACGGGCGCCTGGACGTCCTGTACTACGACCGCCGCGCCGACCGCACGAACGTGCTCAACGAGGTGTCGCTGCAGTCGTCGTGGAACAACGGCAAGACGTTCTCACCGCGCGTGAAGGTCTCTGACCGCGCATTCAGCTCGCGGATCGGCTCCGGCCTGGAGCGCGGCCTGCCCGACATCGGCAGCCGCCTCGGGCTGCTGTCGACAGACACCCGCGCCTACGCCGTCTGGTCAGATACGCGCGGCGGCAGCGTCCGAACCGCCAAGCAGGACATCGCGCGCGGCGTCGTCGCCTTCAACGACCCCCCGCGACTGTCGAGCACCGTCGAGACGCTGCTGCGGATCGGCGGCATCATCCTCATCCTGCTCGGCATCGCGGTGCTCGTCGCCGCCCTCGCACAACGCCGCCGCACAACCTAGCCCCCGGGGTCTCGCGCGCGAGCGCACGCGTGCTCCCGGTACCGATCGGCGACACGGATGGTCAGCGAGGCCGGCACCTGCCGGCCTCGCTTGTCGTGCCCCACGCGCTGAACTGCCGCGCTTGCAAGGCGCGTTACGTACGCTTGCGGCCGGGTGTGCGCGGCAACTCGTGTTCGACGAGGTCCGCGCGCCCGAGCCAGGGGAGTTTTCGGCCTTACGACGGTCGTCGCCCGTGGAGAACCAGGCGTGCGCACTAGTTTTCTGACCTTTGCCGCACGTAGATGCTAGATTCATCTATCGCTACTGCACCTAGAGGGAGAGGAGCATGGGGGCCCAGATGCCTGCTCGAAACGGAATTCGCCGACGGTTGAAGGTCCTTCCCGTCGTCGCCATCGTCATCGCCGCTCTGCCGCTCGCCTCGGCAGCCGCCCAGGCGCCCGGCCTGCCGCGCACGTTCAACGCCACGCAGGTCGACTCGCCGGAGCCCACCGGCGGCGGCTCGTTCGGCTGGGGGATCGCCAGCGCGGACCTGACCGGCGACGGCAAGCTCGACCTGCTCGTCGCGCAGGCGCAGACCACTCCCACGCGCGTGTTCATCTTCGACGGCACGAGCGGCGCACACATCGACACGATCGCGCCGCCCGAGCTCAACCCCGGGGGCGGCGATCCGACCCTCGCGTTCACCTACATCGAGACGATGCCCGATCTCGGCAGCTGCCCCGGCGGTGACGGTCCGGACGCCGGCAGGATCTGCGACGCCGCGACCGTCGGCGTCGGTGATGGCATCCCGGAGATCATCGTCGGCGGCCGCGCCAAGCGCGTGAACGTCGCCAATCCGGAAGTCGAGGCGGTCGCCACCGACCCCGCGCTCGGCCGCGGATACGTCATCGACGGCAGGACGCGCGCGGTGCTCAAGCGCATCGACATGCCGCTCGCCGACCGCCAGGCACAGGCCGCTCTCAGCGCGTCGCCGCAGTTTGCACGCGTGATGGCCTCTCCGCAGGCGCTGCCGCCCTGCGCGGGCTCGGTCGCCGAGAACAACAACCAGGGCGTCGGCCCGTGCCCCGCGATGTCTCGCGTGAGCCGCATCGGCGACCTCGACGGTCAGGGCCAGCCCGACATCGTCATCACGGCGCGCAACTTCGTCGAGACGCCCGCGCAGGCCGCCGCGACCTCGCAGTGCCGGACTGCCGCGGCCGGGAACTGCACCTCCGGCAAAGCATGGGCGTACCGTGGCGAGCTGATCGCCGGCACCGATCCGCAGGCGATCCTCGACACGGCGATGTACTCGATCCAGAACCCGCTCGCGCAGAACGCCGCGGGCGGCCAGGAGTTCGGCGGCAACCTCTACCGCGTCGGCGACATCAACACGAATGAGGCCACGACGAACTGCGATGCAACCCCGACGAACCTTACGTGTGCGCCGGAGTTCGTGATCCCGGCCCGCAACCTCTCCTATCCGTTTGCGAACCCGACAGCGGAGTTCGCCGGCGTGGGGGCGGCGTTCATGATCAACGGCAGGACCGGCGCCACGATCACACCCCCCGGTGGATCCAACGCGCAGCCCGCGATCACGAGCCCCGAGCCGCAGAAGCTCTCGCAGTTCAGCGGCTCGTTCAACGGCGGCCGCCCGGTCGGCGACCTCGGCGCCTCGACGGCTCCCGACATCCTGCTGCCGGCAGCGTTCCAGAACGCCCCGCTGTCGGACGACGGCAAGATCTGGGCCTTCAACGCCGTCGGTGGCGGCGGCGGCGCGACCGGCAGCTGGCAGTTCGCGAGCATGACCGATCCGAATCCCTATTCCGGAAGCAACTTCGGCGGCTCGTTCACCGGCGTCGGCAACCTCGTCGAGGGGCTCGACGCCCCGGCGAACGAGCTGCTCGTCGGCGGCTTTCACTTCGACACGTACACGGAGATCTCCAACAGGGCCGTCGAGGACGTGCACTTCGTCAACGTGCAGAGCGGCACGAACCTCATGACCGTTCCGAACCCGGCCGGTGCACGCGGAGAGGGATTCGGCGTCGGGCTCGTCCCGATGGGCGACCTCAACGACGACGGCTTCCTGGACTTCGCCGCCTCGTCGTATCTCGCGAACGTGCGGATCGGCGGCGACGGGCGCGCGTTCATCTTCAAGAGCGACAACTCGCCGCTGCCGCCACCGCCGACGGCAGCCGCGCCTCTTGCGGAGGGTGTCAGGACACCGGCCGCGGAGGGTGAGCTGCTGCGGCCGGGAACGTGCGCGAACCGCTCGGTTGGCACCGATCGCGGCGAGCGGATCAAGGGCACGATCGCTGGAGACGAGATTTTTGGCTTTGGCGGCAACGACAGCATCTCCGGTTATGCGGGTCGTGACTGCATCGACGGTGCGCGCGATAGGGACGCGGCGTATGGCGGTGATGAGAACGACAAGCTCATCGGCGGGTCGGGCAGTGACCGGCTGTACGGTCAGGATGATCGCGACGAGCTGTTCGGCGGCACGGGCAGCGACCGGCTTGAGGGCGGCGACGCCAACGACATGCTGGCCGGTGGGGCCAGCGACGACGATCTGATCGGTGGGTCGGGCAGCGACCGGCTGTTCGGCGAGGCCGGCCGCGACCGGATCGTCGGCGGTGGTGGGCGCAACCAGATCGACGGTGGTGCCGGCAACGACTCGATCGTGTCGCGCAACGGCGAGCGCGACCGGGTTATCTGCGGCCGTGGCCGTGACCGCGTGCACGCCGATCGCTTCGACCGGCTCAATGGCTGTGAGGTCGTCCGGACCGGCGGGAAGATCACCAACCGCACGGTCCTGCCCCCGCGGGCGCGCACGGCGGCGAACCGGTGAGCACCTCGGCCCCCGCGCGCAAGAGCGGAGCGCCGCGGCGA
>CADCVQ010000164.1 GCA_902806175.1 uncultured Solirubrobacteraceae bacterium | reverse complement strand
CTGGAGGTGCCGCTCGGCGGCACCGCCGTCGGCACGTCGGTGAACGCGCCCGAGGGCTACCCGGACGCGGTGATCGCTCGCCTGCGCGCGATCGGCGGCCTCGACGTGCGCGCGGCCGCGGACCGCGTGCAGTCGCAGCAGAGCCTCGGGGACTTCGTCGCGCTCTCGGGCGCGCTGCGCGGCCTCGCGGTCGAGCTGTCGAAGATCGCCAACGACCTGCGGCTGCTGAACTCCGGCCCGCACACCGGGCTGTACGAGATCGAGCTGCCCGCGATGCAGCCCGGCTCCTCGATCATGCCGGGGAAGGTGAACCCCGCGGTGGCCGAGATGCTGAACATGGTGTGCTTCCACGTCATCGGGCACGACGTGGCGATCACGATGTGCGGCGAGGCCGGACAGCTCGAGGTGAACGTGACGATGCCCTACGTCGCGTATGCGCTGCTGGAATCGCTCGACGTGCTGACGCACGCGGTGCGCACCTTCGACGCGCAGTGCGTGCGGCTGATCCGGGCCCACCCGGATCGCCTGCGCGAGTACGCCGAGCGGAGCGTGGGGCGCGCGGCGCTGCTCAACGACACGCTCGGGTTTCTCGGGGCAGCCGAGGTCGCGAACGCGGCAGTCGAGAGCGGCCGACGGGTCGAGGAGGTCGCGGCCGAGCGGGAGGCGGCGGAACGCGACGGGCGACGCCAGTCCACGTAGTCGCGGTGGTGAGACAGGTCCGATCGCCGCCGGGACACGCGCGCCCAACGGCGATCGGGCGCGGTCCGACGCGCGGGCATGCTGTTTCCGATGGGCGGCGCCCGCGAGCACGCCCGTCCTCGCGCACCGGCCGCCGTCCGCCGCGCCTCGGCACGCGGGAGCGCACGCCAGCACCGGAGGGCGCCGACGCCGCATCGACTCCGCACCGTCTCTCCCCCGAGGATCGCACCAGATGAAGGCAGTCGTGTGGCACGGCATCGGCGACATCCGGCTCGACGATGTGGCCGAGCCCAAGATCAAGGACGACACGGACGCCATCGTCCGCATCACCGCGAGCGCGATCTGCGGCACCGACCTGCACTTCATCCGCGGCACGATGCCGGGCATGAAGAAGGGGCGCATCCTCGGCCACGAGGCAGTCGGCGTCGTGGAGGAGATCGGCAGGGGGGTGCGCAACCTGCGCGCGGGCGACCGCGTCGTCGTGCCGTCGACCGTGGGCTGCGGCTACTGCTCGTACTGCCGCGCCGGCTACTACGCGCAGTGCGACAATGCGAACCCCGGCGGCAAGCGCGCCGGCACCACCTTCTTCGGCGGCCCCGAAGAGGCGGGCGGCCTCGACGGGCTGCAGGCCGAGTACGCGCGCATCCCGTTCGGCAACGTCGGCCTCGTGAAGCTGCCGAGCCATCTGTCGGACGACCAGGCGATCATGCTCTCCGACATCTTCCCGACCGCGTACTTCGGGGCCGAGCTGGCCGAGGTGAAGCCGGGCGACACGGTGTGCGTGCTCGGCTGTGGCCCGGTCGGACAGTTCGCGATCGCCAGCGCCAAGCTGCTGGGCGCCGGGCGCATCTTCGCCGTCGACTGCGTGCCCGACCGGCTGGAGATGGCGCGCATGCAGGGCGCCGAGGTGGTGAACTTCGAGGAGGAGGACCCGACCGAGGTGATCGTCGAGCTCACCGGCGGGATCGGTGTCGACCGGGTGATCGACGCGGTGGGGATCGACGCCCAGCACGCGCACCACGGGCCGGCCGCGAAGAAGGCCAAGGCGCAGGAGAAGCAGTTCGAGCAGGAGCTGAAGCAGGGCGTGCCGGAGCAGAACCCGAAGGGCGACAACTGGCACCCGGGCGACGGCCCGTCGCAGGCGCTGCGCTGGGGCGTCGAGCTGCTCGCCAAGGCGGGGACGCACGGCATCATCGGCGTCTACCCGCAGAGCGCGATGGCCTATCCCATCGGCCAGGCGATGAACAAGAACCTCACCGTGAAGATGGGGAACTGCAATCACCGCCGGTACATCCCGAAGCTCGTCGACCTGGTGGCCAGCGGCGCCTTCGATCCGGCGCAGGTGCTGACCAAGCGCGAGCCGGTGAGCGACGCGATCGAGGCGTACAAGGAGTTCGACCGCCGGCAGCCGGGCTGGATCAAGGTCGAGCTCAAGCCCGGGCGCTGACGATGGCCGCGACGATGCAGGAGGGGCAGACCACGCTCGAGGAGGTGGCGACCTTCGAGCACCAGGTGACCGGCGTGACCGTCACCGAGACGGGACGCCTCTTCGTCAACTTCCCGCGCTGGTCGGAGGACGCGCCGATCTCGGTGGCCGAGCTGCGCGGCGACGGCGAGCTGGTGCCGTACCCGGACGTGCGCTGGAACGCGTGGCGGAACGCGCGCAAGAACCAGATGACGCCGCACGACCACTGGGTGTGCGTGCAGAGCGTCGTCGCCGACGGGCGCGGCAGCCTCTGGGTGCTCGACCCGGCCGCGCCGGCGACGTCGCACCTCGTGCCCGGCGGCGCGAAGCTCGTGCAGATCGACCTGGCGAGCGACCGCGTGACGCGCACGATCGCCTTCGACGAGTCGGTGGCGCCCGAGGGCAGCTACCTGAACGACGTGCGCTTCAGCCCGGACGGCCGGTGGGCGTACCTGACCGACTCGGGCGCGGTGGGCGCGCTCGTCGTCGTGGACCTCGAGCGTGGACGGGCGCGGCGGGTCCTGCACAGGCATCCGAGCACGCAGCCCGAGAAGGACGTGACCGTCGAGACGGACGGCAAGCCGCTGCGGCGTCCGGATGGGCGCGGCGCCGAGTTCGCGGCCGATGGCATCGCGCTCGCGCGCGACGGGCGGCACCTGTACTGGCAGGCGCTCACCGGACGCACCTGCTACCGCATCGAGACCGCGGCGCTGCACGACGACTCGCCCGACGACGCGGCGTTGGCGGACCGCGTCGAGCGCTACGGCCAGAACGGCGTCAGCGACGGGCTCTGGATCGACGCCGGCGGACGCCTGTACCTCACCGCGCTCCAGGAGAACGCGGTGAAGGTGCGCGACCTCGCGGACGGACCGGACGGCGCGCCGCGGGTGCTCGTGCAGGACGAGCGGCTGCGCTGGCCGGACACGTTCAGCGAGGGACCGGACGGGACGCTCTATGTGACCGCGTCGCACATCATGGACATGCCGTGGTACGTGCCCGGGAACCCGCCACAGGTGCGCACGACGCTCTTCCGCCTGTCGCCGCGGGCGCCATGAGCTCCCCACCGCACAACGTCTCCGACCACCTCCTCGACCGGCTGTCCGCCTGGGGCGTGCGCCGTCTCTTCGGCTACTCGGGCGACGGCATCAACGGCGTCATGGGCGCGCTGCATCGGGCCGGCGAGCGCTTCGAGTTCGTGCAGGTCGCGCACGAGGAGCTGGCGGGGCTGATGGCCACCGCCCACGCCAAGTTCACCGGCGAGGTCGGCGTGTGCGTCTGCACGAGCGGGCCCGGCGCGATCCACCTGCTCAACGGCCTCTACGACGCGAAGCTCGACCACCAGCCCGTCGTCGCGATCGTTGGCCAGCAGCCGCGGATGGCGCTGGGATCTGACTTCCAGCAGGAGGTCGATCTGCTCTCGCTGTTCAAGGACGTCGCGCACGAGTTCGTGCAGGTCTGCATGGTTCCCGAGCAGGCGGCGCACCTCGTCGATCGGGCGATGCGCATCGCGAAGGCGACGCGCTCGCCCACCTGCGTGATCGTCCCCGACGACGTCCAGATGCTGCCCTACAGCGAGCCGCCGCGCGCCCACGGCGCGGTGCCGTCCTCCAGCGCGGCGATCCGCCGCCCGCATGTCGTGCCCGGCGATGCCGCGCTCGCGCAGGGGGCCGCCGTGCTGAACGAGGGCAGCCGCGTGGCGATCCTCGTCGGCGCAGGCGCGCGCGGCGCGCTGGCGGAGATCGAGACGATCGCCGACCTGCTGGGTGCGGGCGTCAGCACCGCGCTCAACGGCCGCGCCGTCGTGCCCGACGACCGCCCCTGGATGACGGGCTCGATCGGCCTGCTCGGCACGAAGCCGTCCTATGACCTCATGGATGGCTGCGACACGCTGCTCGTGGTCGGCTCGAGCTTCCCGTACTCGGAGTGGCTGCCGGAGCCGGGCTCCGCGCGCGGCGTGCAGATCGACATCGACGCCCGCCTGATCGGGACGCGCTACCCGATGGAGGTCAACCTCGTCGGCGACGCGGCCGACACCCTCAACGCGCTCATCCCGCTCGTGAGCCGCAAGGCGGATCGCGGCTGGCGCGAGGAGATCGAGGCCGGCGTCGCGCGCTGGTGGCGCACGCTCGACGAGCTCGCCCACCAGCCCGCCGACCCGATCAACCCCCAGCTCGTCTTTCACGAGCTCAGCGCGCGGCTGCCCGCGCGCTGCATCCTGACGGCCGACTCGGGATCGGCGACGAACTGGTGGACGCGGCACATCAAAATGCCGGCGGGAACCGACGCGGCGCTGTCGGGGACGCTCGCCTCGATGGGACCGGCGGTGCCCTACGCACTGGCAGCGAAGTTCGCGCATCCCGACCGCCCGGTGATCGCCGCCGTCGGCGACGGCGCGATGCAGATGCTCGGCATCAACGCGCTGCTCGACATCGCGCTGTACGCCGAGCGCTGGAGCGACCAGCGGCTGATCGTGTGCGTGCTCAACAACCGCGACCTCAACCAGGTGACGTGGGAGCAGCGCGTGCTCGCCGGCGATCCGAAGCTCGACTCCTCGCAGGTGCTGCCGGACTTCGACCACGCCGCGTTCGCCCGGCAGATCGGACTGCACGGCGCGCGCATCGACCGGCCCGAGGACGTCGCCTCCGCCTGGGACGCGGCGCTCGCAGCGGGTCGCCCGGCGGTGCTCGAGTTCCTCACCGATCCCGAGGTTCCGCCGCTGCCGCCGCACATCCGCTTCGAGCACGCACAGAAGCTCGCGCAGACGATCGTGGCCGGCGATCCGGCGGCTCCGCACTTCGTCAGGCACGCGCTGCGCGGCAAGCTCGCCGAACTGCTGACCCGCTAGCGCCGGCGCGTCGCGCGCCGTTAGGCTTCCGGCATGTGCCGAAACATCCGCCAGCTTCACAACTTCGAGCCGCGGGCCACCGACGAGGAGGTTCGCGCGGCAGCGCTGCAGTACGTGCGCAAGATCAGCGGCTCCTCCAAGCCGTCGGCCGCCAACGCCGAGGCGTTCGCGCGGGCGGTGGACGAGGTCGCGGCAGCATCGGCGCGGCTGCTCGATCAGCTCGTCACGAACGCTCCGCCGAAGGATCGCGACGTCGAGGCCGCCAAGGCCCGCGCGCGCGCCGCCGCCCGCTACGCGGCGTAGTCAGGCTCAAGACGCGGTCGTGGCGGATTTGCTGCGGCATGCGCGGCATAGACGCCACGACCACGCCGCCACGGCCAGCGGAGAGGGAGGGATTCGAACCCTCGGTGGGCGTTAACCCACACACGATTTCCAGTCGTGCCCGTTCAGCCGCTCCGGCACCTCTCCTGGAGCGCTCAGGCTACCGAGCGGCGCTCTCGCCGGCGCCTCAGATCTGCCAGGCGCCGTCGCGCAGGACCGGCACCCGCTCGCCGTTCGCGGTGAGGCCGGTCACGTCGACCTCGGGCGCACCGATCATGAAGTCGATGTGGATCTGCGAGCGGTTGATCGCATCGAAGTCCTGCTCCTCGACCGTGAACTCATAGGCCGATCCCAGCGCCACGTGCGAGGCGGCGTTCTCGTCGATCAGCGTGTCGTAGAAGACCGTTTCCAGCGGGCCGATCCGGCCCTCGCCGTCGACGAGGGCGACCTCCCCCAGCCGGCACGCGCCGGCATCGCGCCGCGCGTACTGCGCGAGCAGCTCGCCGCCGGCGTCGGCCTCGATCGAGACCGCGCGGCCACCCTCGAAGCGCGCGCGCAGGCCGCGGATGATCGTCCCGCCCGCGACGAGCGGCTTCGTCGAGCGCACGAACCCGTCGACGCGCCTCGGGTCGGGCGTCGTGAAGACCTCCTCCGACGGCAGGTTCGGCATGTGGACGATCCCGTCGACGGTTTCGAATCGCGCCGAGATCCAGCGGGAGGACGGCAGCAGGCCGACGCGCAGATCGGTTCCCGGTCCCTCGAAGTGCAGTCCGTCGAAGCGGTGACCCGTCAGCCGCTCGGCGACGCCGGCGAGCGTGTCCTGGCGCGCCTGCCAGGCGGCGACGGGATCGTCCTCGTCGAGGCGGCAGATGTGCAGCACGTTCTCCCACAGGCGCGCGAGCGCGGCGTCCGGCTCGAGGTCGGGATACACGAACTGGGCCCACGGCTGCGTCGGGCACGGCACGGCCGTCCAGTTCGTGGTGCGCGCGTTGACGACCTGCGCTGACTCGCGCAGAAACGGTAGCTGGTCGCGGCCCGCACGCACGGGGTCCAGGTCGCTCAGCAGTCCCGGCATCGATGGCCCGGTAAGCGCGACACGCGCGGCGCGATGCTCGCCGAGGGCGAGCATGCGCTCGCCGTACCACGGTGGCACGTAGTCCAGCGTGTCCTCGGCGGCATGCAGGATCCGCGAGCGCTTGACGTGCAGGTCGAACTGCAGGACGTCGACGAACTTCGCACCGGCCTGGTAGGCGCGTTCGGCGACCGCGCGCGTCAGCTCGAGCTTGCCGGGCTCCGTCGAGATCGCGACGATCTGGCCGGGCTGCACGTTGGCGGCGAAGCGCACGATGAGCTCCGCGAAGCGCGCGACGGTCTCGCCGTCGGCTTCACCAGTGCGGGCGCAGACAGGGCCGGGGAGCTCAGCGGACTGGGACTCTTGGCCCTGCACACCGGTGAGAGTACACGCGCGTGAGAGCCGGGCGCCGCAGTAGCCCAAATTCCGGTCTACCGTGCGGTCGCCATCGCGGGTTGTAGATTCTGCGCCCATGGCCGTCCTTGCTTCCGCCCAGGCTCTGACCGAACGATCCGCGCTCGACCTCGCGCGCGCGATCCGCATCGGCGAGACGACGTCGCGCGACGTCGTCGAAGCGCACATCGAACGCCTCGAGCACATGCACGAGCGCATCAACGCGGTCGTCGCCGATCGCTACGACGCCGCGCGCGCCGACGCGGATGCCGCCGACGCCCGCGTCGGTGCTACCGCGCACGTCGACGAGCTGCCGCCGTTCTTCGGCGTGCCCTGCACGATCAAGGAATCGATCGCCACGGCCGGCATGCCGAACTGCGCGGGCCTCGTCTCGCGCAAGGCCGTGCGCATCGACGTCAACGCGCCGGTCGTGCAGCGCATGATCGACGCCGGTGCGATCCCGCTGGGCGTGACGAACACGCCCGAGCTGTGCCTCTGGATCGAGACCGAGAACCGCCAGTACGGGCGCACGAACAACGCCTACAGCGCCAACCGCACGGCCGGAGGATCGTCGGGTGGCGAGGGCGCGGCGGTCGGCTCGGGCGGCTCGCCGCTCGGCCTCGGCGCCGACATCGGCGGATCGATCCGGATCCCCGCATTCTTCAACGGCGTCTTCGGCCTCAAGCCGTCTCCCGGGCTCGTGCCGAGCACGGGCCAGTTCCCCACCGCGGAGACCGAGGTCGCCGCGAAGATGCTCACGATCGGCCCGATCACGCGCCGCGCCGAGGACCTCATCCCGATGCTGCGCGTGATCGCCGGGCCTGATGGCATCGACCCGTACATCCGCGAGGCGACGATCGGCGATCCCGCGAGCGTCGACATCGCCGCTACGAAGATCCTGCTCAGCGAAGACACCTCGTTCGTGCCCGTCAGCCGCGAGCTGCGCGCCGCCCGGCTGCGCGCCGCCGAGGCGCTGGAGCAGGCCGGCGCGACGGTCGAGACCGTCTCGCTACGGTCGATGAAGCGCGCGCTGGAGCTCTACCTCGCGGTGCTCAAGCTCGAGGCGGGCGTCAGCGTCGCCGACCTCATCGTCGCGGAGGGCTCGCTGAAGGTCGGCCTGCGCGCCGGGCTGAAGCGCAAGGGCCCGCACACGCGCGCGCTGCGGCTGCTGCTCATGAGCGAGTGGATGACCGGCAAGATGCCGCAGGGCTCTCTGCGCAAGGCGGCGGCCGCGCGCGAGGCGTTCGAGCAGGAGATGAAGGCCGCGATCGGCGACGCCGTCCTGCTGCACCCCACGCACCCGCGCGTCGCGCCTCGCCACGGGCGCACCGTCGGCAAGCCGTGGCTGCTGACGACGACGGCGGTCTTCAATCTCGCGGCCGTGCCGGTGGTGCAGATCCCGCTCGGCCTCAACCCGCGCGGGCTGCCGCTCGGCGTGCAGGCCGCCGCGGGTCAGGATCGCGACCACGTCGCGGTCGCCGTCGCGCTGGAGCTCGAGCGGGCCTTCGGCGGCTGGGTGGCGCCGACCGATCCGCAATGACCGCCGAGCCGGTCGTCCACCATTGCCTGTTCTACGACTACGTCGAGGACGTCGTCGAGAAGCGCGCGCCGCTGCGCGCCGATCATCTGGCGCTCGCGCGCGAGTGGAAGCAGGACGGCCGGATCGTGATGGGCGGCGCGCTCGGCAGCCCGCCGATCGGGGCGCTGTTCGTCTTTCGCGTCGACGACCCGGCGCAGATCGACGAGTTCATCGCCGCCGATCCCTACGTCTCCGGCGCGATCGTGACCGGACACCGCGTCGTGCCCTGGAACGTCGGGATCTAGTGGGCCGTCCACTGTGGGCGCGTCCGGAAGTTGTGCGAGATCTTGCGGGATGCCCAGCCGTGATGTGACGGCCGGCGGTGTCCCGCCTTCGTGCTGGTGAACCCGGCCCGCCCGGGCGGCGGCGGCCGTCAGGCGCGGATCGGGCGCCCGGAAAGCCCGCAGAAGTTGCAAACAGGTCCACTAGCCTGCACGCCATGTCCGACGACGACCGGCTCGACGCGCTCTCCGCCAAGGAGTTGCACGACCTCGCGGTGCGCTACGCGCTGCGCCACCTCGACATCGCGTTCTTCATCCGCCTGATGCAGGACCTGCCGGTCGCCGAGGCCGCCGTCGGTCAGACCGACGAGGCCGAGGCGGATGCGATGACGCTGCGCGCGCACATCGACGACGTGACCGACGCCGGCGAGGGCGAGGTCGCCGAGCTGCTGCGGCCCGTCTACCTCGAGTACCTGCGCGAGCACGACGTCTCGCCGCAGTAACGCGACCGAGTCAGATCGCGCCGGGCGGGGGATACCCCCTGCGCCATGTTCCTCTTCTTCTCCAACAGGCTTGGCTGCGGCGGCTCGCTGCTGCTCTCCGCTGCCGTGACGCTCGTGCTGCTTCTGCTGCTCGGCGTCGTGGATCTCTAGTCGCCGCCGGCCGGCGCCGTTTAACGCGGCCGGGCGAGCCAGAGGCCCGCCCGTTCAAACCGCCCGGTCATAGATCGCCGCTGAACTACTACGTCCCCGGAGTGTGTGTCACCGGGGTTGACGTGACACTCCCGACCACCTGGACTGGCCGCCGGCCCGAAGGCCCGCGCGTTGCCGGGCTGAGCACCGAGGCGCTCGAGTCGAGTTGGCGATCCGCCGGTCGCCAGAGGGTAGCGGCTGGCCGCTCGCTCACGCGAGGCTGCAGCGGCGGCTCCGGCTACCGCCCCGCCGGACCGACCATGCACCAGATCGCGGTCGCCGGCGCGTCGCCGACGTTGTCGATCCGGTGCGGGCGCGACGTGTCGAACGCGATCGAGTCCTGCGGCCCGAGCTCGTGCTCCTCGAGGCCCAGGGCGATCCGGATCCGGCCCGAGAGCACGAGGCCGTACTCGCGGCCGGCGCGGCGCACCGCGATCGGCTCCCAGCTCGACGACGAACCGACGTCGTAGGTCACGAACAGGAAGTCGGCGTCCGGCTCGGCGAGGGGGGTCAGGCGCTGCCAGCACACGCCGGTCCCGAGGTCGATCGTCCTCCGGCTGTCGGCGTGCAGCACCACCTCGGGCGTCACCGGCGACGCCGTCGCCTCGTGGATGACGGGGGCAGAAACCGGGGCCCGCGCGCCCGGCACGCGAAGCAGTTCGTCGAGCGACATCTCGAGCTCGCTGACGATCGAGTACAGCGTCATCACCGACGGGCGCGTCCTGCCCGTCTCGATCTGCGACAGCGCCGAAGCCGACAGGCCCAACCGGCGGCTGAGCTCGCGCAGGCCGATCCCGCGCGCCTCGCGGACGCTGCGCAGGCGCTGCCCGACGTCGTCGGGCAGCGCGTAGCCTGCACGCGGTCGCTGCGGCGGAACACCCTTCTGCATCGCGGTCAACGTCATCGAGCCCCAGGTCAGGCGGTGGCGCGGGCAGCGCCCTGCAGGCTCGGCGCTACGCGAGCGCTGCGGCGCCGAGTCCGGCGGCTTGGCGTAGCGCGTCGGCTTTGGTGGTCTGCTCCCACGTGAAGTCCGGGTCGTCGCGGCCGAAGTGCCCGTACGCCGCCGTCTTCTGATAGATCGGGCGATGCAGGTCAAGCTCCTGGCGAAAGGATCCCGGACGCAGATCAAAGTGCTCATCGACAAGCTCCTGCAACCGCGACCGGCTGACCGCGCCGGTCCCAAAGTCCTCGACCATCACGCTGACCGGATGCGCCACCCCGATCGCATACGCGACCTGCACCTCACAACGATCGGCCAGCCCCGCCACAACGATGTTCTTCGCCACCCACCGCGCCGCATACGCCGCCGACCGATCGACCTTCGACGGATCCTTGCCACTGAACGCGCCACCACCATGGCGCGCCATCCCACCATAGGTATCGACGATGATCTTGCGTCCCGTCAACCCACAATCGCCGACCGGGCCACCAATCACAAACCGCCCCGTCGGATTGACCAACAACTCGCGGCGCAACTCGCTCGCGTCAAACAACTGCGCCGGCAGCACCGGCAACACAACCTGCTCCCACAGATCATCCGCAATCCGGCCCTCGACGCCCTCGCGATGCTGCGTGGAGATCAACACCTTCTCGACGCTGACCGGAACACCCGCCTTGTAGCGCACCGACACCTGCGTCTTGCCATCGGGCCGCAAATACTCAAGCGCGCCGTCCTTGCGCACATCCGCAAGACGCTTCGCAAGACGGTGCGCAAGGGCGATCGGCAACGGCATGCACTCCGGCGTCTCCCTGGACGCATACCCGAACATCATCCCCTGATCACCCGCCCCCGCGACCAACAACTCATCAGCCTCAGACAACCCCGACCGCGCCTCACGCGACGCATCAACACCCAACGCAATGTCCTCGGACTGCTTATCGATCGCGTTGAGGACCGCGCACGAATCCGCCGAAAACCCAAGCTCCGCATCGATATACCCGATCCCCCGGATCGTCTCGCGCACCACCGCCTGAATATCCACCCACGTCTCCGTCGTAATCTCCCCCGACACCACCACAAGACCCGTATTCACAAGCGTCTCACACGCCACCCGCGACAACGGATCATCCGCCAAACACGCATCCAAGATCCCATCAGAGATCTGATCGGCAACCTTGTCCGGATGGCCCTCCGTCACAGACTCCGACGTAAAGAGATACTCGTCCTCGGCGAACGTACTCATGTGCGGGCTCCCGGTTGCGTGAATCGGTTTGTGATCTCGAGCAGGTAGGCGCGCGAGAATGCACTCGCGTGCGCCTGGCGGCCCTCGACGTGACGGTCGAGTCGACCCGGGCCCAAGCGGCTGTCAAGCAACGCTAAACAGCGCGGTCCGGGATTGTCAAGCAAGACGGAACCATACGCCGCCCGCTGCCGCAGCGCGCTCTGCCTCATGGCGAGCTGCGGCACAGCAGCAGGTGCGCGACGAGCGTAGCTGCGGCGCCCCCGCGCCGGGTTTGGCAGAGACGATCTCCTGCGGGTCCGCCGAGGGCCTATGATCGGTTGCGTCGCCCCGCCGATCGAGCGATCGCCCCCACGGCCACCGTGCAGACCTCCTCGCGCCAGAGCATCGATCCGTCGGTTCCGCAGACGTGCCTGGCCGCCGGCGCGGTGCTGCACGAGCGCGACGGGCACACCGTCGCCGCCAACTACGGCTCGGTTCCCGCTGAGATCGCGGTCTGCATGAAGAGCGTGGGCATCGCGGATCGCTCGGACTACGGCGTGCTCGAACTACGCGGCGACCAGAACCTGCTCGACCGCGCGCTGATCGCGCGGCTCGGCGATCCAGCGCTCGCGCCCGGCACCGGCCGGCGCCTGCGCAGCGTCTGGTACATGCGCCTCGACCAGCGCCGCGCGCTGCTCGTCGGTCTGCATGGCGCGCTCGCCTCGGGCCCGCCGATCGGCAAGGGGCGCGATCGCTCGGACCTGCCGCACAAGGACATCGGCTCCACCGTCGCGATCCTCAGCGTCATCGGGCCGCGCGCCGCGCGGCTGCTCGCGGCGGCCAACCTGCCGGGCGAGCTCGCAAACGGAGCGGTGGCGCGCGATCGCGGCGACGCGAGCGTCGTCGCGATCCTGCGCGAGAGCCAGCGGCGCTTCCTCGTGGTCGTGCAGGCGCCTGGCGCAGACGCGCTCTGGACGCGCCTGCTCGCGGCCGGCGAGCCGCTCGGCGCCGCCTTCGTGGGGCTCGATGCGCTCACGCTGCTGAGTGCGTCAGCCACCTCCGGCGGCTGAGCTCGCGTCACCGGAACGCTCTTCGCGCCTCGAAGTGGCGCTGATACCGTCAGGCCCATGACCGATCTGGGACCGGACCATTTCACCAAGCCCGTCAGCGAAGTCGATCCAGAGATAGCGCAGCTTCTCCGCGACGAGGCACGCAGGCAGGAGACGACGCTCGAGATGATCGCCTCGGAGAACTTCGTTCCCCAGGCTGTCATGGACTGCCAGGGCTCGACCCTGACGAACAAGTACGCCGAGGGCCTGCCGGGCAAGCGCTACTACGGCGGCTGTGAGTTCGTCGACGATGTCGAGCGCCTCGCGATCCAGCGCGCGAAGGACGTCTTCGGCGCCGAGCACGCCAACGTCCAGCCCAACGGCGGCGCGAGCGCGAATGCCGCAGCGATGATGGCGATGATCAACCCCGGCGACAAGATCCTCGGCATGCGCCTCGACCACGGCGGCCACCTGACGCACGGGATGAAGCTGAACTTCTCCGGCAAGCTCTACGAGGTCGTCGCCTATGGCGTCAGCGACGAGGACTCGCGCGTCGACATGGACGCGCTGCAGAAGATCGCCGAGCAGGAGCGCCCGCAGCTGATCGTCGGCGGCTGGTCGGCCTATCCGCGCGAGCTCGACTGGGCGCGCTTTCGCGAGATCGCGGACTCCGTCGGGGCCCTGTTCATGGTCGACATGGCGCACTTCGCGGGCCTCGTCGCCGCGGGCGAGCATCCCAGCCCCGTCCCCCACGCCGACGTCGTCACGACCACGGTCCACAAGACGCTCGGCGGCGCACGCGGCGGCATGATCCTCTCCACCGAAGAGTGGGCCAAGCCGATCAACACGGCCGTCTTCCCCGGACAGCAGGGCGGACCGCTCATGCACATCATCGCGGGCAAGGCGGTGTCGCTGAAGATCGCCGGCACCGAGCTGTTCCGCGAGCGCCAGCGCCGCACGCGTGCCGGCGCCGCGGTTCTGGCCGAGGAGCTCATGGCCGCCGGCGTCAAGGTGCTCACGGGCGGCACCGACGTGCACCTCGTGCTCGCCGACCTGCGCGACTCCGAGCTCGCCGGCCCCGACGCCGAAAGCCGCCTGGACGAGATCGGCATCACCGTCAACCGCAACGCCGTTCCGAACGACCCGCGCCCGGCGATGATCACCTCGGGCCTGCGGATCGGCGCGTCGGCGATGGCGACGCGCGGCCTGCAGGTCGACGACTTCCGCGAGATCGGAAAGGTCATCAGCGAGGCGCTGACGGGGCCGTTCGGGCCGTCCGACGTCGCGGCGCTGTCGGAGCGCACCCGCGCTCTCGCCGAGAAGTATCCGCTGTACCCGCACCTGAACGCCGCGGCCGCGGTCTGAGAACGCGACGAGCCGGCGGGCTTTCGCCCGCCGGCATCGTGCCGCGCCGGCCCCCTACGGAACGAGGGTGATCGTGTCGTCCGAGCCGCCGCTGCGGCGCTCGGTGGAGGCGAACACGCCGCGGGCGTTGGCGTAGACGCCGGTCCCGCCGGTGATCGCGCCGTTGGTGGTCTGGCTGGCGGGGCCCGTGATGGCCTGCAACGTCATCGTCCCGCCGGGCAGCGTCATCACGCCGTCGCACGTCAGCTTGGACTTGAGGAAGTTGCTCGAGCCGGTCGTGGTGACGCACTTCACGTGCAGCCTGCCGACGACCTTGCCGCCGGTGTCGGCGAGCGCGTTCGTGAAGACGATCAGGTCGCCCAGCAGGTTGGCCCGCTGCGACGCGCTCTTCGTGTTGCGGATGTGCTTGAACGTCGAGCCCTTCTCGAGCCCCGTGAGCTTCAGGACGGTCCCCGCCGGATCCTGTGCGGAGGCCGGCGCGCGCTCACCAATCGCGAGGGCGAGGAGGGCGAGCGCCGCCACGGCGACGGCGGCGAGGACGGTGCGTGCGGTGCGGCTCGTGCTGACGTAGGGCATGAAGGACACCCGGCCTCAGCTGGCGAGGGAGACGATCGTCACGATCGCCATCTGACCGAGCGCGAGCCCGGCGAGGATCAGTGCGGCCAGCGCCATCCCGCGGCCGGCCTTGCCGATCGGCTCGCGCCGGGCGCGGAGCGCGAGGATGATCGCCGCGACGCCGAGCGGACCGCCGATCCAGAAGCCGGGCACCGGGACGTCGAGGTCCCACACCAGCGTCGACCCCGGGATCGACAGCACGGCGAGAACCAGCGCAAGACCGGGGCGCGGGCGGTTCTCGCTGACGTCGACTGAGCGGTTGATGGTGGCGTCCATGAGCGTCTCCTTCAGTGGGTTGCGGACGACCCCGAAGCTATGCGCGATCCGCCCCCCTGCCATCGACGCCAGCACGGGACCTTGCCCGTGATCGCACCGCAATCGCGCTGCGTGCTACTACGCAGCGTCGGCGGCGCGCAGGTACGCGAGCACGGCGAGCACGCGGCGGTGTCCGCCCTCGCCCCCGGACAGATCGAGCTTCATCAGCACGCTGCGCACATGGCTCTCGACCGTCCGCTCCGTGAGCACGAGCCGCGCCGCGATGGCCTGGTTCGTCAGTCCCTGGGCCATGAGCGAGAGCACCTCGCGCTCGCGCTCGCTGAGCGCCTCGAGGCCGTCGGACGCCTGGCCGCCGACGAGCGACGCCACCACGCGCGGATCCAGCGCCGAGCCGCCGCGCGCGACCCGCTGCGCCGCCTCGAGGAACTCGCCGACGTCGAGCACCCGGTCCTTGAGGAAGTAGCCGAAGCCGCCCTGCGAGACGAGGCCGACGGCGCCCGTCGTCTCGATGTGCTGGGAGAGCACGAACACGCCGATCCCGGGGTGGGCCTCGCGGATCCAGCGCGCGGCGCGCATGCCCTCGTCGGTGAAGGAGGGCGGCATGCGGACGTCGACCACGGCGAGATCGGGCTCGTGCTCGCTGACGGCGGCGCGCAGCCGGTCGGCGTCGTCGACGGACGCGACGACCTCATGGCCGGCGTCCTCGAACAACCGCGCCAGCCCGGCCCGCAGCAGCGCCTGGTCCTCGGCGATCACGATGCGCACGGCAGCTCCGCCGTCACCTGGGTGCCGCTTCCGCGCGGGCTCCAGACGCGCAGCGTGCCGCCGAGCGCGGCGACACGATCGGTGATCCCCGCCAGGCCGGAGCGCTCTGCCGCGACGGCACCGCCGACGCCGTCGTCGCTGATGCACAGCACGAGGCTGCCGTTGTGGCGCTCGGCGCTGACGGTCAGCCGCGACGCGCGCGCGTGCTTGACGGAGTTCGTCAGCGCCTCGCTGGCGACGAAGTAGGCGGCCGCCTCGACGCCCTCTTCGAAGCGCTCGCTCGTCGCCGTGACCTCGGTCGGCAGCGGCGTGCGCGAGGCGAGCTCGCGCAGCGCGGGCGCGAGGCCGTCGTCGAGGCAGGCCGGCCGCACGCCGCGCGCGAGCTCGCGCAGCTCCTCGATCGCGCGCGTGACCTCGTTGACGGTCGCGTCGAGCTCGGCGTCGAGATCGCCGCCCTGCGCGCCGAGCCGCCCCTGGATGTGGCGGATCGCCAAGCCGATCGAGACGAGCCGCTGTTGCGCGCCGTCGTGCAGGTCGCGCTCGAGCCGCCGGCGCTCCTCGTAGCCGGCCGTCACGATCCGCGCGCGCGACTCCTCGACCTGGGCCAGGCGCCGGCGCACCTCCGCCCGCAGGCGCGCGATCTCGATCGCGAGGCCGGCGGCCGTGATCACGCTGTCGAGCAGGTCGGGCTGCTCGGTGAGCGCCGGGTCGTGGCGGACGGCGCCGAGAGCGAGATCCCCATGGCGGACCGGCGTCACGACACGTTCGCCCTCGGGATACGTCTTGGCGGCGCGGCCCTGGGCGTCGACATAGCCGCCGCCGTCGGGCAGCGCGAAGAGCAGCTCGAGGTCGGGATCGCCGAGCGCCTCGGCCAGTACGTCGCCGGTCGACTCGGGCATGGCACGACCGGCGCGCAGGCTGAGCAGATGGCGCTCCACGCGGCGCAGGCCCTCGTAGCGCGCGCGGTTGAAGCGGCGGTCGACGATCCGTTGTACGTAGCCGCGCAGCCTCCCGAACGTGAGCGCGACGGCCAGCGTCGCGCCCGCTGTCGGCAGCGTGGAGCCTCCGCCCAGTGCGACGCCGACCGCGAGCGACACGATGGCGTAGGTCGCCGCCAGCAGCACGGTCAGGGTCACGTAGACCAGCGTGCGGTTGATGACGCGGTCGATCTCGTAGAGCCGGTAGCGCATGACGGCGACACCGATCGCCAGCGGGACGGCGATCAGGACGGCCACGAGGCCGGCGACCGCCGCGGTGTCGGCGCGGCCGGAGATCATGCTCTCGGCCCATCCCGCGGCGACGGCGAGCGGGATCAGCGTGGCCGCATAGGCGAGTACCTTGATCTGCTGGCGCTCGAGCCCCGTCGCGCGGCGCTTGCGCGTCCGCACGGCGAGGGCGGCGGCGACGAGCGTCGCGAGCATGGCGATCGACGTGAGGCCGAAGAGCGGCGCGAAGATCGCGTCGGAGACCTGCGGCAGCGGTGGCGAGTACGCGTCGAACGGCTCCTCGAGCGGGCGCGGCGCGAAGAACAGCAGCACCTGCTGCAGGGCGAACAGCGCGCCGAGGACGATCGCGATGCGGCGCCAGCGCGGTGACGGCAGGTGACCGTCTGGAAAGACGAAGGCGACGGCGGCCAGCGGCGCGAACAGCACGGGCCACATGGCCTGGTTGGCGAGCGCCGCGAACTCTGCGCCCGGCAGCGAGCCCGGATCTGTGAGCAGCCCGTAGGTCGCATATTCGGTCGCCACCCCGCTGAGCGCGATCACGAGCCCGTTGACGAGCAGCAGCCAGCCGATCGGGTTCTCGCCGCGCTTGATCGCCAGCACAGCTCCCACGCCGGTCGACATCAGGGCGGCGAGCGGGAACACGTAGGTCACCCACTCGGCGTCGATGTTGCCCGGGCTCATGAAGTCGAGCACGACCACGAAAATGCCGATCGCGACCGTGAGGAGCACCAGCAGCCAGGCGGCATGTCGTCGCACGGCGTCGATCATCGCCGCCCGGGTGCGCGCGGGCAACCGCGCTAGTACTGAAGTTCGTACCTGGCGCGTCAGGCGGGCGCGGCCGTCAGCGCGCCGAGATTCAGGTTCTCGTGGATCGCGGTCACCGAGCGCGACCTGTTCAGCGAGTAGAAGTGAAAGCCCGGGACGCCGAAGTCCAGCAGCCCCTGGCACTGCTCGGTGCAGTACTGGATGCCCATCTCGACCGCTGCCTCGTCGTTGTCCCCGACCCTGGTCAGCAGCTCGTCCAGGCGCGGCGGGATCTTCGCGCCGCACAGGCTGGTGAAGCGCCGGCACTGCGGCGCGGACTTGATCGGGAGCATGCCGGGCACGATCGGGACCTCGATGCCGATCGCGCGGCAGTCCTCGACGTAGCGGTAGTAGTCCTCGTTGTCGAAGAACAGCTGCGTGATGATCACGTCGGCGCCCGCGTCGACCTTCTCCTTGAGGTAGCGCAGGTCCGATTCGCGGCTCTCGGCGCGCGGATGAACCTCGGGGAAACCGGCGACGGCGACCGAGAAGGTGTCAAACCACCCACTCTGGCCGCGCCGGATCGTGTTGACGAGCTCGCGCGAGTTCTGGAAGCCGTCGGGGTGCGGCGTCCACGGCGCGTCGACGCCCTCAGGCGGATCTCCCGCGAGCGCGATGACGTTCTCGATGTCGTTGCCCCACAGGTCGCCGATCAGCTCCTTGACGACATGCCGGGGCTGGTTGACGATCGTCAGGTGGCACATGACCTCGACCTTCTCGCGCCACTTCATCCGCCTGACGATGTCCATCGTGCGGTCCTGCGTCGAGCCGCCGGCGCCGTAGGTCACCGAGACGAAGTCGGGGTGGAGCTTCTTGAGCTCCTGGAGCTCGCTGAACAGGCTCTCCATGCCCTCGTCGGTCTTCGGTGGGAAGAACTCGATCGAGAACGTCAGCCCGTCGCGGGCGTAGATGTCACGCAGCTTCGTCACGGTCGGGTCTCCCTCGCAGAGGTGCCAAAGATACTTGTTCGTCTACCTGCCGGACGAGCAAGTCGATCGGTTACGCGCCGTCTTCGCGCCCGCCGTCGATGGTAGGGGCGCGACAGGCCCCGCCGTCGCCGCCCCGCCGGGCGGGTGTCGGCGAGCGCCTGCTGGGGTAACCGCAGGCCTCGATGGCGCACAAGACGAGCGAGCGCGAGCTGAAGGGTTCAGACGGGCAGACCGATCAGGCCGCGCGCCGCGGCGACGACCCCGACAGCCCGGTGGAGCTCGACAAGCGCTCGTGGACCGGGGTGCTCAAGCGCACGTTCAGCGAGTTCAAGGAGGACAACCTCACCGACTGGGCGGCCGCGCTCACCTACTACGGCATTCTGTCGTTGTTTCCCGGGCTGCTCGTGCTCGTCTCGCTGCTCGGCCTCGTCGGCGCGTCGGCGACGCAACCGCTGATCGACAACATCGGCCAGGTGGCGCCCGGTCAGGCGAAGGAGATCGCGACGAGCGCCCTCCAGGGCCTGCAGAACAGCAAGTCCTCCGGCGGCTTGCTGGCGATCGTGGGGCTCGCGGCGGCGCTGTGGTCGGCGTCGAACTACGTCGGCGCGTTCATCCGCGCGTCGAACGCGATCTATGAGATCGACGAGGGCCGGCCGTTCTGGAAGGTCCGGCCGTTGCAGCTCGGCGTGACGATCGTGATGGTCCTGCTGCTCGCCCTCTGCGCCGTCGCGGTCGTCGTGACGGGGCCGCTGGCAGAGACGGTCGGCGACGTCGTCGGCCTCGGCAGCACCGCGGTGGCCGTCTGGAACATCGCCAAGTGGCCGGTCATCGCGCTCGTCTTCATGGCGATGCTCGCCTTCCTCTTCTACGCCGCGCCGAACGTCAAGCACCCGCGCTTTCGCTGGGTCAGCCCGGGCGCGATCGCGGCGGTCGTCATCTGGCTGATCGCATCGGCGGCATTTGCCTTCTACGTGGCGAACTTCGGCTCCTACAACAAGACCTACGGGACGCTCGGCGGCGTGATCGTCTTTCTGACGTGGCTGTGGATCTCGAACATCGCGGTGCTGCTCGGCGCCGAGCTGAACGCCGAGGTCGAGCGCGGGCGCCAGATCAAGCGCGGCATGGACCCCGCCCAGGAGCCGTTCATGCAGCCGCGCGACACGACGAAGTTCGACAAGGCGTAGCCATTCCCGGCCGCCGGCCGGGCCCGGTGCGCGGCGCGCACACGTAGCAGCGCCGCCGCACACGCCCTAGAATCGCGCTTGGAGGGGTCGCGCGCGTTCGCCCCCGGACGCGACGCCCCGCGTGAACCGCGCAACGCTTCTGCTCGGCACCAGGGCGGCCGGACTTCGGTACCTGATGCTCGGAACTGATGGCCGACCACCGCTCACCAGACCAGCCCTCGCGCGCCGCCCAACCGTTCGGGCCCGGGCACTTCACGATGGCGTCCGCGCGCAACGGCGCCGAGCACGTCATCGGCCTGTTCGGCGAGCTTGACCTGGCCAACGCCGACAGCGTCGAGGAAGAGCTCGCGCGCGTCGAGGCAAGCGACGCCACGTCGATCGTGCTCGACCTGTCAGGCCTGACGTTCATAGACTCCACGGGCGTGCGGCTGATCCTCAGCGCCGACGCGCGGTCACGCGCGCACGCCGACCGGCTGTCGCTGCGGCGCGGCCCGCGCAGCGTGCAGCGCGTGCTTGAGATCTCAGGGGTGGAGCAGATGCTGCCGTTCAGCGACTGACGCAAGACCGATCGGCCGCCCACCGTCCTGCGCAGCCGGCTGCGCCCGCAGGAACGCTCGGACCTCGGCCCGGCTTCGCAGCGTCACGACATCGCACGAGCAGTCGGCGAGCAGCCCCAGGATCCGCGGCCGGATGGTCTTGTCAAACGACCAGATCCAGCGTATGAACGCCGTGGTGATGCGGTCGTACACGCCGATGTCGGGACGCATCTGACCGCGGTGGCGAAGCCGCCGCCGCAGCACGCCCCACAGGCAGCGCCACGCGCCGAGATCAAGGAAGATGACGGTGTCCGCAGCCGCGAGCCGTGCGGGTAGAACGCCGACCTTCATCCCGTCGATCACCCACCGCTCGCCGCCGATCATCTCTTCGTGGATGCGACGCCATTGCTCGGGCGTCGACTCCACCTGTCCGCCGCCGGGTCGCTGCTGCCAATAGAACCCGTCGACGTGAAGAACAGGCAGGCCCAGACGCCGGCCCAGCTCGTTGGCGAGCGTGGTCTTGCCCGCTCCCCCGCAACCGATGACCGCGATCCGCCGCATCGGCCCGATGCTACGGCTGGCGTCAGAGGTCAACGCGCCGTGGCCTCGGTCAGCCGGCCCGCGGTACGCGCCTGCCCGCTGCTCGTCGAGTTCCTCACCCAGTCGACGGGATCGGCGGCCTCATCGCCGTCCTCGAGAACTCCACCTTGCGTCACCGTCCCGCGCCGTAGGCCTTGACGGGAGGTAGATGTTTCGGTCATATATGTGCGGAGTCGTCCTCCTCCGTCGACTCGGGCGCCCACCACGTGGGCGTCGACCACAACGGCGGCGGCCCGTGACACCTCCCTGTCACGGGTCGCTCGCCGCGTCGCGCTCGCCGACGAGCGCGAACGCATCTGCGAGCAGCTCGTAGGAACGGCGCCGGGCGAGGTGCTCGTGCGTCACCGTCACCACGAGCAGCTCGTCGACGCCGTAGTCGGCGGCGAGCTGCTGCAGGTCGTCGCGAACCGCGGCCGGCGCGCCGACGACCATGCGCTTGCCCGGCGCGCGGGCCGGCACCGCCTCGCCCGCTCGCCGCTGGACGAACTGCAGCGCGGTCTGCACGGGCGGTACCGGCACCGACGTCCCGCGCCGCGCCAGCACCGCGACCATCCGGGCGCTCGCGGCCAGCGCGTCCGCCTCCTCGGCGCTGTCGGCGCACAGCGCCCACACCGCGACGAGCACACGCGGAACGCGCAGTCGCTCCGAGGCCGTGAAGCGCTCGCGGTAGAGCTTGACGATGTCGACGCCGCCGCCCGGGTTGATGAAGTCCGCGAACGCGTAGGGCAGCCCGAGCTGCGCCGCCCATACGGCGCTCTGTGCCGAGGATCCCAGCAGCCAGGGCGCCGGACCCTCGGGGCGGCCGGGCAGCAGGGCCGGCAGCCCCGTGAACGGATGCTCCGCCGGAAATCCGGAGTGCAGGTAGGCGAGCAGCTCTGTGAGCTGGCTGCCGAAGTCATCGAGGGCCGGGTGGTTGCGGTCGCGTTGCAGGGCGAAGACCGGGATTGGGTCGTCGGTGCCGTCCGTGCGACCGATGCCGAGGTCGATGCGCTCGGGAAACAGGCCGCTGAGCACGCTGAAGGTCTCGGCGACCTTGAACGGGCTGTAGTGCGGCAGCATGACGCCGCCGCTTCCGACGCGGATCTGCGACGTCAGCGCCGCGATCGGCCCGATCAGCGCCTCCGGGCTCGTCCCGGCGAGCAGCGCAGCCCCGTGGTGCTCGGCGACCCAGTAGCGGTGGTAGCCGCGGCGGTCGGCCAGCGCGGCGAGGTCCAGCGTGTTGCGCAGGGCCTGCGACCGCGAGGACCCCTCGGCGACGGGGGACTGGTCCAGGACGCCGAGCCGCAGTTGCGTGGGCACCGGCGGATGATCGCAACACCGATCAACCTGCGGGCGGCCGAAGAGGCGCAGAAGGCCGAGATCGCGGAGATGCGCGAGGCAGATCGGCACCTGGAAGACGCTCGCGCGCGCCATCGTCACCGCCCAGCAGCGGGAGATCTCGGCCGTGCGCAAGCAGCTCGCCGGATCGGGTATGGCCGAGGGCGAGCATGGCGCCGGGCACTCGCCCTGAGCCCACCTACGAGCATGAGGAGGACGAGACATGGCCGCACCTGCTGATCTCTCGCGATGCGACACGTGCGGACGACCCGTTCCGCCCTCCAACCGGCCCGAGTTCGCCGAGTGGACGGTCGTCAAGGACGACGGCCGCGTCAGCGGGATGCGTTGCCCGGGCTGCCAGGCCGCCGGGGAAGAGAAGGCCGCGACCGCCGGCGGTGACTGAAACCGCCGCCCAACTGACTGACACAGGCCGGACGCGCCCCACGTACGCGCCGCCCTGCGTCAGGCAGCCAGCCGGCTAGTCGTTGACGTCCTGCTCCTTGGGGCTGTCGGGGGCGGCGCCGTGCTCGTGCGGATCGTGCTGCGTCTCCGGTGCGCTCGGGACGCGTGGCATCTCCTCGGATGGGGTGCGCCCGCCGTAGCCGCCGACCCCCGGATCGTCCTGCGCCCCCGCGGGCGTGTCCTCAGCGGTGGCGTCGCTGACGACGGTCGGGTTCGGCTCGTCCTGGCCAAACGGGGCCTGCGGCTCCTTGGTCCGCACCTGCTCGTAGACCGGTACATCCTCGGCCTCGTGGATATCCGGCTTTTCAGACTCCGTCATACAGCAGCTCCTTCGGTCGTGGGATGTGTCGCGAGGAGCCTGCGCATCGATCGCAAGCGTCGTTAGAGCCATACCCACGATCTCGCGGTGTTGCGCGCAAACGGCGCGGTTGTGGTGGCGCCGTCGCGGCGCATTCGACGCCGCCGCGCCCGCCGGGCGCCACATTGCCGACGAACCACTTGACTCCGGTATGTGATTTCGTCATATATGTCGTGCGTGGACCTCCCTCCACGATCTGGCGCCAAGGCCATGTGGCGCCGGGGTGATTGGCGCGGCCCGTGACACCCACGGTTGCGGGCCGCGCGTCGCCTTCGCCAGGCAGACCCGCGGCGCGCGCGCCGGCGATGTTCGCGCCTGTACGTGTTTGGGTCCTATATGTGCCGGGAACCAATACACGCGTTGGCGCTCTCGCTCCAGGTGAACGCCGCAGAGGCGGCTGGCGGCTCGTGACTCCTCCTCCCTTGTCACGAGCCGCCGAGCGCCATCGCGCCTGCGCGTAGCGCCGTTCAGCGACCTCAGGTCAGCCCGTTCAGCGACCTCAGGTCAGCGAGAGCAGGCGCTCGCCGCAGCGCGCGAGAACGCCGCCGAGGACGGCTTCGGTCCTTCGCGTTCGCTCGTCGCGGCGCGCAGCCAGATGCCGCCCTGGGCGCTCACCGCGTAGAAGTCGTCGCGCCCCAACTCCCGGCCGTCGGGCGCTCGAACCGATGCCGAGCGCGGGCCGCGCCGCCATGCTCGAGCGCAACGCGTCGGCCCCGGTTACTCGATGGTGCTGCCCTTGAGCTCCTCGAGCTCGTCGCGGTACGGATCGCCCAGCTGCTCGAGGAACTCCCTCGTCGACTGCGCCTCGGCCTCGTCGATCTTCGACATCGCAAAGCCGACGTGGATGAGCACCCAGTCGCCGATGGTGACCGCGTCCTCCGTCTCGGCCAGCAGGCCGACGTTGACGTTGCGCCGCACGTTGGCGACCTGCGCCTTGGCGATGTTCAACTCCTCGTCGACCCATTCGACGATCTGCCCGGGAATCGCTAGACACATGACATGACCCTCCTCAAGCGACCGATGCTCGGCAAGCGCGGTATCTGATCGCTCGGCGACACCTTCGACGCTCAGTAGTTTGTGTAGACGCCCGGCTGCGGATCCACGGGCGTGGACGTGCCGAGACCGGCGGGCTGGCGGTCGTCGGTGGGCTCGACTGCACCGTCCGCGTCCGAGTAGCCCTTGCGCACCTTCAGGCGCTCGACAGCATCGTCGAGCGCGCCCTGGCCGGCGGCGAGGTTCGCACCGATCTCGCTGATGATCGGATCGAGGACCGCGGTCTTCTCGACGACCGTGCCGACCGCGCCGAGGATGGTATTCAGGCGCGAGAACACGTTCGCGAGCTGATAGATGACGGTGATCAGAAATGCCGCGATGACGGCGATCGCAAGAAAGACGGCGATGAGCGTGACGAGAGGGGCTGCTTCCATGTCTCCTCCTTACCTACAGGTTGTCGACCGCGCGCGAGTAGCGCACGATCTCCGGAGCGGCGGCGTTCACGAGGTCACGCGTCTTGACGAGTTCCTCCGCGATCGCATCCAGATGCGACGGGAACTGGCCGGCGTGCTCCAGGATGTCCTCGGCGTACTGCCTGATCTGGAAGATCGGCGCGAGAACCTGGATGAGGATCGCGACCACCACGGGGATGACGACGGCGATCAGGATGATGTTGCCGATCCACCACAGGGTCATACAGGCCTCCCGACCTTGCGACCGACGGTGTCAGAGAGCGAGGGCAGGACCGTCGCGGCGTCCGTCAGCCCGACGTTCACAGCCCGCAGGTTCGCGGGCACCGCGAGCAGCTGCCGCTCGACGGCGCGTGCGCCCCAGGTCACCTCGGCGAGCGTCGAGACGATCGAGCGCAGGCCCGCCGCGACGACCACCAGGTAGGCCCCGAGCACCGCGACGAGCGCGACGATCTCCGTGACCGTGATCACGGTGAGCGTGGTCTTGCTCATCAGGTGCCTCCCCGCAGCAGCTTCTCGTGGCGCAGGAGTTCCTCGCGCAGCGCGCGAACGACCGATGCCGTGCCGGCAATCTGGTACAGCCCGGTCGTGTTGGTGGCGAGCAGCTTGGTGTCCGTCCACAGCTGCACGACGTTGCGATCGATCGTCCGGACCACGATCAGCAGCAAGCTCAGCAGGCCGATGACCGCCATCACCAGGATGGCCCCCGCGACCAGCACCGCCTTCCACAGCGAAACTTCATCAGGCGACATCTATCTCCCCTCCAGAACCTTACGAGCGGACTCCGCAGCCCGCCAGATACCCGACGCAGACCGGTTGACGTCCCGCAGCTTCCAGACCGCATTGGTGTTGGCATATGCGTCCAGCATGCCCCGCGATCCAGCTGTGGCCTGACCGGCGATCTTGTGAGCCAGCGTGATGATCGTCATCACGAGGATGACGACGAGGGTCACGATGGCTAGTCCGATACTGATCCCGAGCCACCAACCGCTAACAGAGGCGACCACGGGCTCCCCCAGCAATATGTTGCGCATCGGCGGAGCCTAACACAACACTGTATGTGTCGTACACCTATCACGCGCCAGCTCGCGGAACGGGCGGCGGGGCCCGGCTGAGCGGCCCGTCCAGGGCGCAAGGCGACGTCCCGCGGGCGGCTGCGCCGCAGGCCCGCGGGCGGCGCGTCAGCCCTGGCCGGCGGCCGTGGGAACGATCTTGCGCACCGGCCGATCGCTGCCCAGACCGCCGATCAGGTGCGCGAGCCCGGCGACCGCGCGCGGGTCGTGCCCCGGCACGAAATCGTCGATGTACGGCAGCGCCGCCCGCATCCCGATCGCGAGCGGCTGCTGGTCGACGCTCATCGGCCGCGGGTTGATCCACACCAGGCGCCGCGACTGCAACTGCAGCCGGCGCACCTCCGCCTCGAGGATCTTCGGGTCGCCACGGTCCCATCCGTCGCTGACGACGAGCACGATCGCACCCCGCGCGAATCCGCGCCGGCCGTACGTGGTGTTGAAGTCTCCGAGCGCGTGACCGATCCGCGTGCCGCCGGACCAGTCCGGCACCGCCGCGCGCGCCTTGTCGAGCGCCTGCTCGAGGTCGCGGCCGTCGAGCGTCTTCGTCAGGCGCGTCAGCCGCGTGGCGAACACGAACGCCTCGGCGCGCCGGGCCGCGCCGACCGCCGCCTTCAGCGTCGCGAGCAGCACGCGCGAGTAGCGCTCCATGGAGCCTGACACGTCGCAGATGAACAACAGCCGCCGCGGTCGAAGCGTCGGCGCGCTGAATCCCAGGTGAAACGCCTCGCCGTCCGTCCCGAGGGACTCGCGCACGGTCCCGCGCACGTCGAAGCGGTGCCCGCCTGCCGACGGGCGCGAACGACGGGAGCGGCGCGCCGGCGCGTTGCGCTTGATCTCGTGCGCGAGCAGGCGCAGGGCCAGCAGCTCGTCCTCCTCGTACTGGAGGTTCTCGCGCCCGCTGAGGATCTCCTGGTCGCTCCAGGCGGCGAGAATCCCGTGCTCCTGGTTGCTGGCGCCATCCTCGCCCTCGGCGGTCGGGATGTCCTGGTCGCCGCGCTGGCGATCGCCGTCCAGCGCAACCTTCTCATTCGCCTCGCCGCCGAACTGCGGCAGCGCCTCGCCGCCGTGGTGGGAGCCCTGCATGCGGGCGTCGCTCTCGCCGTGCTGCGAGCCGCCCTCCTGCAGGATCAGCGGGCGCCCGTCCCAGAAGCGCTCGAAGATCGCGTCCCAGATCGGCATCTGGTTCGGTGAGTGCACGAACGCCGCCTGCCCCGCCCAGTACATCTGCGTGCGGTCGCGCACGTCGATCTCGACCAGTGCCCGCAGGAACGTGTGCTCGGCGTCGACGCTCGCCGACAGACCGAACTCGCGCAGCGCGCGCGCCAGCCCCACGGCGGCCGCCATGATGGCCTGGTCGGGCGTCCGCTGGGGCTCGCGCAGCCTCATTGGTAGTTGCCCTGGCGCAGCTGCGCCGCCCGCTGCGAGGAACGCGCGATCGCCGCGTCGAGATCTCCGCCGCGGATGCGCTCGAGGTCGTCGCGCTCCTTCAGCAGCGTGCCCAGCGTGCTGCTCACCGTCTGCGAGTCGAGCTCGTTGTGGCCGAGCGTGTGGAATGCCTGGACCCAGTCGAGCGTTTCGCCGACTCCCGGCGAGCGGAAGAGGTCCAGCCAGCGCAGGTCCTGGACGAAGGCGCACACCTGGTCGGCGAGGTACTGGCCGACGTGCGGCAGGCGCGCGCGCGCGATCGCGACCTCGCGCTGAAGGTCCGGATGGTCGATCCAGTGATACAGGCAGCGGCGCTTGAGCGCCTCGTGCAGATCGCGCGTGCGGTTGGACGTGATGATCACGATCGGCGGCTCGGTGGCCTTGATGACGCCGACCTCCGGGATCGTGACCTGGAAGTCCGACAGGAACTCGAGCAGGAACGCCTCGAACTCGTCGTCCGCGCGGTCGAGCTCGTCGATCAGGAGCACCGAGCCGGGCCGCGTGATCGCCTCCAGCAGCGGCCGGCGCAGCAGGAACTCCTCGGAGTACAGCTGCGTCGACGTGCCGGCGCGCAGCTGCAGGAGCTGACGGGGGTAGTCCCAGTCGTAGAGCGCCTGGTGGACGTCGATGCCCTCGTAGCACTGCAGCCGGATCAGCGGCGTGCCGGTCGCCGCCGCGAGCGCCTTGGCAAGTTCCGTCTTTCCAACCCCCGGCTCGCCTTCGACGAGCAGCGGCTTGCGCAGCCGCAGCGCCAGGAACACGACCGTCGCGAGCCCCTCGTCCATGAGATAGCGCTGGTTGGTCAGCGCGTTGCGCATCTCCTGTATCGAGTTAAAGCCAGGCATGTACCGTCTCCTCGATCTTGTGGACTGCGATGGCCAGCGCACGCTGAACGGGCGGCGAGAGACCCTGGCAGAGTTCCTCAGTATCCAATGGTTGGCAGCCGATGATCACCACGCGGTCCGGAAGCACGTTCATCGTCTTGGCCATCGACAGGACGCGCGCCGGGTTGGCGAGGTGGACGTCGGGCACGTGCTCGCCCTTCTCGACTTCGGGCTCGATGTAGAAGACGGTTCCCGGCTCGGCGCCGCGTTCGACGGCGTCGATCAGGATCAGGCCCGAGCAGCCGACCATGAGCTCCTGCAGCAGCGCAATGCCGCCGGTGCCCGTCTCGATGACCTCGGCTCCTTCGGGAAGGTTCGTCAGCAACTCGGTCACGGCAGGCCCGAAACCGTCGTCGCCGCGCAGCGTATTGCCCACTCCCGCGACCAGGACGCGCTCGGAGCGAACTTCAACGGCCTCGGAGGGGATCGTGGTGCTCACGCCACGTTCGCTGCGACCTGAAGCGCGCCGTCGATCACGGTGATCGGCACGACGACGAGCGGCGGCGCATCCGGCTCGTCGTCGACACGCTTGCCGGAGCGCGCGTCATAGGCGCAGTTGTGCCAGGGGCAGACCAGCACGGAGTTGGTCAGCCGAGCGCCCTCCATGGGCAGCCGGGCGCCGGCGCTGGGGCACTTGTTCATGAACGCGTAGGGCTCGCCGTCCAGCTTGAGAATGAGCACAGAGCGGCCCTCGACGTCCACCGCCTTCATCTTGCCTTCTCCCAGGTCGTCGAACGCGCCAACGTCGACGAACACCGGCCGGCGCAGCTTCTCGATCTGCAGGAGCTCGGGCGTGGCCGCCGCCTTGCCCGCGCCGCCCTTCGAGAGCGGCTCGATGTGCAGCAGCGGCAGCGACGCGCCGCCGTTGGCGTGCTCGGGCTCCGCGGCGGGCTCGACCGCGACGACCTCCTTGAACCAGTCCAGGCGCTCGCGAAGCTTCGTCTCGATGCCGCGCTGGAGCGTCATCGCCGAGGCGGCGCAGCCGTTGCAGGCTCCGCTCATCCGAACGCTGATGACGCCATCCTGCACGTCGACGAGCTCCAGCGCACCGCCGTGGCCCTCGATGTAGGGGCGGATCTCGTCGAGCGCCTCTTCGGCCTCGATCCGCTCGTCGACGGCCGCAAGGCCGTACATCGACAGCAGCGCGAGCGCCACCGGGTGCTCGACCTGGCCTTCGACGATCAACTCCAGCGCCGGGCGGTGGATGTCGTCCATCAGCGCGAGCAGCATCAGCGCGCGCTCGTCGCCGTCGCGCTCGAGGGTCTCGACAAGGGTCGCGAGCTGCGCTACAGCTTGGTCAAACTCCATACCGTCTCCGTGATCTCTGGCAGCTTGGCCTCAACCTCGGGGCTGAAGCCCTCGCCCCATGTTTCGTCCGCCGGCTCGATCTCCACGATCCATACGTCGTCGGGCAGCGCCTTGAAAGCTTCGGACACGATCACAAGGTTATCCAGCGAGATCGATCCGGTAACCGAATCACCCACACGGTCCTGGATCTCTTGGACGTCCGGCAGCACATGGTCGTAGCGATACGCCGTGACCGTCCCCGGATCGCGCCCCCGCTCGACCGCCCCGACGAACACGATGCGGTCGTAGTCGGGGCGCTCGTCCAGGTTCTGCGTGAACCCGACGGGGTGATAGCCGAGGTCCTCGAACTCGATGCCGTTGCTGGCCTGCGGCGCCAGCGTGTCGGTCAACCACAGACCGACGGCGCTATCGCGAAGGAAGCGATAGCCGACGCCGCAGACAAGCACCCGCACCGTTACTGGTTCTCTCTAATGCTCATGCGGACCGTCAGATCCGCAGGCACAGCTGATGATCTCCCGCGTGATGGTCCGATCGTCCATGTGCAGGTGCGTCGTGCACGGCATGCACGGGTCGAAGCTGCGGATCGCGCGCAGGACGTCGATGCCCTTGAAATCCTCCGGCTTCTCGTAGTTCTCCAGCAGCGGCGTCGCCATCACGGCCTCCTCGTAGGGGCCCGGGTTGCCGAAGGGATCCTTCGGCGAGGCCATCCACGTCGAGGGCGTGAGGATCTGGTAGTTCTCGATGACCCCGTTGTCCATCTCGAGATGGTGCGTGAGGTAGCCGCGCCCAGCGCTCCAGAGCCCGACGCCCAGCCGGTGGTCCTTGGGGACCTTGTAGGGCGTGGACATCTTCGCGTCCGGCCCGCCCTTGCGGATCAGGTCGTACGCGATCAGCAGGTTGTCATACGCGATCGCGGCCGTGTAGAGGATGGAGTACGCGCGGCCACGGTTGCGCTCGAACGCGCCCCACGTCTCCGGAATCATCCACTCGATCGGCTTGTTGGGCATCGATGCCTTGGGCAGGGTGATCTGCAGGCTGTGCCCCGTCGAGTTGATGAACGGAGAGTCGCGGAAGTCCGCGCCGCCGGTCTGCGCCGCAGCCCAGATGCGCGCGTAGGCGCCCGTCTCCATCGCCATGCGGTCCCAGCGCGGCGCCGTCGACCAGGAGTACTTCTCCTTCCAGCTGGTCGCCGTCGGCTTGGGGATCGTCTCCTTGTTCCACGGGTGCCACGGCGACAGCGGGTTGCCCGAGGGGTCGGTCGGGAAGCGCGGCTGGTCGCCCTCCGTCCACTCCTCGTAGAAGGCGTGCTCGACGAACTCCTCGACGCCGGCGTTGAGCATCTTCACGCTCGTCGTGACGAGCTCGCCGTCGACGACCACGCCGGGGGGCGCCCAGCGCCGGCGCGCCCAGATGTCGGCGTTCTCGTACGTGGCGTCGTAGGCGTACGGATCGTCCCATTGGCCGGGCTCGAGCATGCTCTTCGGGCGCGTGCCGATCTCCTTGTACTTCGGGTTGACCTCGTAGAAGAACGCGGCGAGATCGTCCCAGATCGCTGCGGTCTTGCGGCCGTAGTCGAAGTACTTGACGACGCGCAGCATGATCTCGTTGAGATCGGACGCGTCGATCGTCGTGGCGACTCCGCCCGGCACGACCGTATGCGGGTGCGGATACTTGCCGCCGATCAGGACGTACGCCTCGCGTGCGAGGCGCGTGTAGTACAGGCCCTCGAGGTAGAGCTTGCCCGTCAGCGGCGTGAGATCGGTCATCAGTTCGGACATGAACTCATAGCCGTGTTCCTCGCGGCCCTGCGTGCGCGTGCTCGTCGCGCGCTCCCAGATCTCGGGGTTCGTCTCGCGGACCGCAGGCTCGGAGAAGTCCGGGCCGGCAAGCAGCGACAGGTGGATCGGGTGGTCGTAGAGGTACTCGGTGCTGAGCAGCAGGTTGCGGGCCACGATCCCCAGCGGGGGCGGATGGATCCCGAACGCCATCTCGACCGCCAGCGCCGAAGCGGTGGCGTGCACGCCGCCGCAGACGCCGCAGGCGCGGCTTGAGATGTTGATCGCGTCGCGCGGGTCGCGACCCTTCAGGATGATCTCGTAGCCCCGGAACAGCGTGGCCATGGAAGCGGTCTCCATGACCTGGCGGTTCTCGAGGTCGACGACCGTATGGAACGCGAGCGCGCCTGCGACGCGCGTGACCGGGTCGAAGTCCACGCGGCGCACCGCACCGTTGCGCGCGAACAGCTCGCGCATCCGCTCCGGATCGTCTTCGATTGGCGTCGGCGCGGGCGTCTCGGTGTACGAGTAGGGGTTCGCGACGCCGTCCTTCAGCGTCGCGTTGCCCGCCGCGTCGAACTCGATCGGCAGGTTCTTAAAGCACATCTACAGCTCCTCCCGGGTGACCAAATGTTCTTGCAGGACAGGCACGCTCGCGTTGAGGTCGATGCCCTTCTGGCGCAAGATGTCGCGGCTCTGCGGCAGCGGCTGGTTCTTGTTGCGCTTGGCGTGGTTGACCGAGCCGCTGTACTGCAGCTTCTTGTAGAAGAACGTGTTGACCTTCTTGAGCGGGTTCTGCGTGCCCGACGCGCGCCCCCATGCCGACGGCACCTCGCCCGCGTTGTCCCACAGCGGCTCGGAATTGCCGTTGGCCATCGACATCCGCCGCAGCCGGCGGATCGCCCCGCCGGTGATCCGCGACGTCGTGCCGGAGATCGCGGAGCCCGGAGGCGCCTTGAGGAACGGGCTGAACTTGTCGGGGAAGCCCGGCATCGTGCAGCCGATGCAGGGCCCGCCGGCGACCATGCAGCCGCCCATGTGGTTGATCGCGCCGCGCTCGGTGATGTTGCACTGCACGACCGGACCCCAGCAGCCGACCTCGACGAGGCACTCGTTGTCGCCGTACTCCTCGGCGAAGACGCCCTCCTCGTAATAGCCCGCCTTCGGGCAATGGCGGTGCACGGTCTCGCCGAACAGCCACGCGGGCCGGCCGAGCTCGTCGAACTGCGGCAGGGGCGCCAGGTTCTGGAGGAACATCAGCACAGCCGCGACCGTCTCGGTGAAGTTGTCGCCGACCGGCGCGCAACCGGGCACGTTGACGACCGGGACGCCGAGGGCGGAGCGGTAGTCCTTGCCCAGGAAGTCGGTGAGGCTCATTGAGCCGGTGACGTTTCCGGCCGCGGCCGGAATCCCGCCCCACGTCGCGCAGGTGCCGATCGCGACGTACGCGGCCGCGCCCGGGGCCATCTGCCACAGCCAGTCCGTCACGCGGTTGGGCTGGTCGGTCTCCGACTCGGGATCGAACCCGCCGGCGCCCATCGCCGAGAAGTAGCCGAACTCGGTCGGGAAGGCCTGATCGTCGGGTACCGAGCCCTCGAGCACCACGACGTACGGTGCGCCGAGCGTGCCGTTGACAGCCGCCTTGAACGGCCGGATGAACTCCGTGCCGGCGCCCGGAGAGAGCACCGGGTGATGCAGAACCACCTTCGGTAGGTTCGGGATCCTGCCCAGGAGCAGGTCCTCGACCGAGGGGTTCGTCGCGCCGCTGGCCGCGATCGAGCATCCGTCGCAGCTCATCCCCGCGATCCAGAAGACGTGGACGATGTTCAAAGGTCCGTCGGGGCTGCCGCCGAGCCCACCGATCCCCGGATCGACGTCGGCACCGAAGACGCCGCCAGCATGCGGCACCGTCTGCAGCTTCTGCTTGTACCCCGTGTCGTAGGCCATCAGCCTGCGTTCTCCTCTCCAGACGAATCAACCGCTGTGTGAATGGTACACATAGGACGGGCGCAACGTACAGCAGTTCGCCCCACGATGGCGCACTACCATCGGAGCGTCGCAACCAGCATAGGAGGCTCGTGAGCAATGTCGACTGATCAGGGCGGATTCTTGCCGGTCAACACCAACGTGCTGGTGCAGACGCTGGTCGAGTCCGTGCATGCGCAGGTCGAGGAGCGTCGCGCAAGCCGGGAACTGGTCCAGACACCACCGTCGCTGCAGGCCGACCACATGCTGATCGTCGACGACGAACACGCGCTGGAGCGGGCTCTGCGCGTCAGCGGATACCTCGCGCGCCTCGTCGAGGTCGAACTGTTCGAGCCGGCGCGCCGTCCCGCCGGCTGGGTGCCCGAGAAGGTGGCGGCGTACCGGGCGCGCGCGGAGACCGAGGACGACGCGGTCGCCGCCCTGTGCGGCGACCTGGCGCTGGCGGAGCCGGTCGGCAAGCCGAGCCCCGACGACCCGGCCGCGATGACCTGGCAGGTCCCCGGTCCTGGCGGGCATGTGCGTCATTATCTCGCGCGGCGCGCGATCGAGGAGCTTCTGCGTGACCGAGAGCATCCGGTCGCCGGCGACCCGGCCGACCTGAAGCGGGCGTGGGTCTACGGATACCTCGTCCGCACCTGCGAAGAGGCGCTGGCGGACCAGAGCACGCAAGCACCCGCGGCCTGACGGCTGCCGCCCGGCGCGAGCCGGGCGGAGCCTCAGACGGTCTGCATCACTGCGCGGCGCAGTACATGCACAGATCGAAGCTGCGAACCGCACGCAGGACGTCGATGCCATGCTCGGTCGGGTCAGAGCTCACGAGCGGCGTGGCCATCACCGCCGCCTCGCACGGGCCGGGCGTGCCCGCCGCATCGCGTGGCGAACCCGAGAACGTCGAGGGCCCGACGATCTGGTAGTTCTCGATCACGCGACCGTCGATCTGCATGTGATGGCTGACGAAGCCGCGTGCGCCTCCCCAGTACCCCGCCCCCGAGACGCCGTCCTTCGGAATCTTGTAGGGGTTGAAGATCCTCGCGTTGGAACCGCCCCGGCGCGCGAGGTCGAGGCCGATCACGACCGTCTCGTACGCCGCCAGCGTCGCCTGCGCAAGCGCGTAGGCACGGGCGCGGTTGCGCTCGAAGGCATTCCACCGCTGCGGTGCCTGCCACTCGAGCACGTTGGCCGGCATCTCGCCCGACGGCATGTTCATCCTCACGCTGCGCCCCGTCGACTCGACGAAGCTGCCGTGCGGCCGCCGGGCCAGCGCCGTCGCCCACATCCGCGCCTGGGCGCCCGTCTCCATCGGGTGTCCCTGCCAGCGCGCCGCCGTCGACCAGGAGTACTTGCCGTCGGGGTTTGGGTTGCCCGGCTGCGCAATCGTCTGCTTGTTGGACGGGTGGCGCGACGACAGCGGGTTGCCGCCGGCGTCGTGGGAGTATCCGCCACCGCTCCAGTTCTCGAAGAAGGAGTGCTCGACGAACTCCTCGACGCCGGCGTCGATCTCCCGCACCGACGTGGTCTGCAGCGCACCGTTGACGATGGCGCCCGGCGACGACCAACGCGTCTCGCCAAAGCCCGACGGGCCCCCGACCGTGTGCGGGTCGTCCCACAGGCCCAGGTCGATGAAGTTCATCGGCCCGGCGCCGACCTGGCCGTAGCGCTGGTCGGCCTGGTAGAAGAAGTCAGCGATGTCGTCCCAGACGGCGACCGTCTTGCGGCTGTAGTCCAGGTACTTCACGATGCGCAACAGCGTGATGTTGTAGTCGGTCGTGTCGACCGTCGAGCTGAGGCCACCCGGCGTAATCGTCTGCGGATGCGGATACTTGCCGCCGATCACGACGTATGCCACGCGCGCTATGCGCGTCATGTGAAGTGCCTCGCGGTATAGAAAGCCGCTGTTGCGCGTCAGCGCCGTCATGATGTCCGACACGCGCGCGAACCCGTGCACGGCCGCCCCCGCGGCGGGCGTCGACTCGGCGCGCGACCACAGCTCGGGGCTCGTCTCGCGCACGACGGGCTCGGAGTAGTCCGGGCCGGCGCGCAGGAACAGGTGGCTGGGGTGGTCGATCATGCATTCGGCGGCGCTGAGGAAGTTGCGCGCCACGACGCCCTGCGGCGGCGGTGAGACCCCGCACGCCATCTCGACCGCGAGCGCCCCGGCGGTCGAGTGGGCGTTGCCGCACACGCCGCAGGCCCGGCTGGAGATGAACACCGCGTCGCGCGCGTCGCGCCCGTTGAGGATCACCTCGTAGCCACGGAACGCCGTCGCCATCGCGACGGCGTCACTGACCGTCCGGGTGCCGCCGAAGTCGGCCGCAGCGTGCAGGTGCAGCCCGCCGGACACCCGCGTGACGGGGTTGAAGCGGAGGTTGCGGGCGCCCGCGCCGGAATGCGTGCCGGGCGCCGCCAACGTCTGGGTGCTCATCTACAGCTCCTCGCGCGTGATCAGATGCTCTTGCAGGACGGGCACGCTCGCTTCGAGGTCGATGCCCTTCTGACGCAGGATGTCGCGGCTCAGCGGCAGCGGCTGCTGCTTGGCGCGCTTGGCGTGGTTGACCGAGCCGCTGTACTGGAGCTTCTTGTAGAAGAACGCGTTGACCTTGCGGACCGGGTTGGTGACGTCCGCGGCGCGGCCCCAGGCGGTCGGGATCTCATGCGCCTTGTCCCACAGCGGCTCGGTGTTGGCGTTGGCCATCGACGCACGCCGCAGGCGGCGGATCGCACCGCCCGTGATCCGCGACGTCGTGCCGGAGATCGCCGATCCCGGAGGCGCCTTGTAGAACGGGCTGAACTTGTCGGGGAACCCGGGCATCGTGCACCCGATGCACGCGCCTCCGGCGATCATGCAGCCGCCCGTGTGGTCCTGCGCGCCGCGCTCGGTGATGTTGCACTGCACGACAGGACCCCAGCAGCCGATCTCGACCAGGCACTGGTTGTCGCCCGGTTCGTGAGCGAAGACGCCCTCCTCGTAGTAGCCGGCCTTCATGCAATGGCGGTGCACGGTCTCGCCGAACTGCCAGACCGCGCGCCCGAGCTCGTCGAACGCCGGCAGCCCGCGGCCGCCCTCGAAGTAGAAGAGCAGCTCCTTGAGGACCTCCGTGAAGTTGTCGCCGACGGGCGGGCACCCGGGGACGTTGACCACGGGCAGGCCGCGCTTGGAGCGGTAGTCCGCGCCGAGGTAGTCCGTCAGGCCCATGGAGCCTGTGATGTTCCCGGCCGCGGCCGGGATCCCGCCCCACGTCGCGCAGGTCCCCATCGCGATGCACACTTCCGCGCCCGGCGCAAGCGCCCACACCCAGTCGCTGACCTTGACGGGCTGATCGGGAGCCGCGACGTTGCCCTTGGACTGCGGCCAGTCCGAGCCGGTGCCCATGGCCGCGTAATAGCCGGGGCCGCCGAGGCTCTGGTCGTCGGGGATCGAGCCCTCCATGATGAGGATGTAGGGCGCGTTCAGCGTCCCGTCGGCGGCCGCGCGATAGGCCTGCATGAAGCCGGCGCCGGCGTCCTCGGAGAGCATCGGGTGATGCAGCACGATCTGAGGAAGCCCGGGGATCTCGCCCAGCGTGAGCTCCTCGATGCGCGGCTGGTTGGCGCCGAGCGCCACCACGGAGCACCCGTCACAGGCCATCGCGGACAGCCAGAAGACGTGGACGAGCTTGCCGTCGTCGCGCCTCGTAGCGCCCACGAAACCCCCGAACGCACCCACCTCGTAGCTCATGCCCCGCTCCCTTCGTCGCTCTCAGTCCTAGGTGCGCGGAGCATATGGGTGCGGCCCACACACTGCAAGAACCGACCGCGCGGGCGCTCGCGCCGCTTCCGGCACTCCTTCTGGGCGAACTGGCGTCCTATGTGTGGCAGCCACCCACCCGGTTGGGTACAGTGGCCCCATGAAGCTCGCTATCGCTGGTAAGGGTGGCTCGGGAAAGACCTCGATCTCCGGGACGATGGCGCGGTTGCTCGCGCGCGACGGCTACAACGTCCTGGCGATCGACGGCGACTCGAACCCGAATCTCGCTCTCACGCTCGGCATCGCCGCCGAGCGGATGAGCGACATGCCCGTGCTGCCGTCGAACCTCCTGCGGCGCACCGAGGCCGGTCCGATGCTCACGGAATCGCTCGAGGACATCAAGGCGTCGCATTCGGTCACCGGGCCGGACGGCGTCGAGCTGCTCGTCATGGCGCATCCTCAGCACGCCGACACCGGCTGCCTGTGCAGCATGCATGCGACGGTCCGCCGGATCATCGAGGCTGCATCCGATGAGGATCGCGACGTCTGCCTGCTCGACACGGAGGCCTCCCCGGAGCATCTGTCGCGTGGCACCGCAAGCTATGCCGACGTCATGCTCGCCGTCGTCGAGCCGTACTTCAAGTCGCTCGAGACCGGCCGCCGGATGGCGGCGCTGGCAAACGATCTCGGCCTCGAGCGCGTCGCCCTGGTGGCCAACAAGGTCAAGGACGAGCGCGAGCAGGAGGCCGTGGAGAGCTTCGCCGCCAACCACGATCTCGAGATCGCTGCGATCGTCCCCTTCGACGAGACCTTCGCGCTCGCCGAGCGCGCCGGCGTGGCGCCGCTGGACTACAACCCCGACTCGCTGGCGATCGCGCCGATCCACCGCCTCGCCATGACCTGGGGGGCGAACGTCCATGGACGAGCTTGAAGTCCTTCGCGTCCGCGACGAGGTGCTCCAGGCGATGTACTGGATGCACAGCGAGGGCATCTCGACGGAGCCCACGGCTGTCGAGCTCAGCCGCTTTCTGGCGGTGCCCGACACGGTCCTGACTGCATACCTCGACCGGTTCATCGAAGACGGCCTGCTGGAGGGGCGCGGCGAGCGCTACGTCCTGAGCGCCGGCGGCATGGAGAACGGCAAGCGGACGTTCGCCGACGAGATGGCCGACCTGACCCGTCCAACCCACGGCGAGTGTGACGCCGACTGCTGGTGTCATGATTCGCCCGAGGCTGCGGCCGAGTGCCTTCACGACCGAGTTGGATCAGGCCATTCCCACTGATCTGACACCCGCGCAGGTTCTGCCGAAGAACTTCCTCAGGCCGTGCCTGTTGCTGCTGCTGCGCGAGCATCCCGCGCACGGTTACGACCTGCTCGAGCGGCTGCGCCCGCTCGGCTTCAGTCGGGACGATCCGGGGCGTCTGTACCGGGCGCTGCGCACGCTCGAGAGCGACGAGCTCGTGCGCTCGGTCTGGGAGAAGTCCACCACCGGTCCCGACCGGCGCATGTACGAGCTCACGCGCACCGGCATGGAGGAGCTGCATCTCGCCGCCAAGGCGCTGATGGCGACCGACGACGTGCTTGGCGTCTTCCTCAGCCGCTACTCCGAGTTCGTGTCCCTCGACCGTGGCAAGCGTGCGCGGTCTCACACCGAGTGACGCACCTGCCTCGACGATGACCACACGCCCCGCCGGCGGCATGCGTCTCGCAGTCGTCGGCAAGGGCGGCGTGGGGAAGTCCGTCGTCGCGGCGACGCTCGCGCGGACGCTGGCGCGGCGCGGTCACCGCGTCCTTGCGCTGGATTCGGACACGCTGCCCGGGCTGTCGATCAGCCTCGGCGCGCAAGTGCCCGACGACGTGCCGCTCAACGCGGCCGCAGAGCGCAACGAGAAGGGCCGCTGGCGCCTGATCAAGGGCGTCGGCCCGGTGCGCGCGGTGCAGCGCTACGCAACGGACGCCCCCGACGGCGTGCGGCTGTTGCAGATCGGCAAGCACGACAGACGCGGCCTCGAGCCCAACCGGGCGTCGCACAACGCCTTCTACCAGCTCATCCACCGCCTCGACGATGCGCCCTCGCTGGAGGACTGGGTGATCCTCGGCGACCTGCCTGCGGGACCGCGCCAGATGGCATTCGACTGGGCGCCCTACGCGCAACAGTTCCTGCTCGTCGTCGAGCCGACATGGCAGTCGATGCTGACAGCTCGCCGGATCACGCGGATCACGACCGCGATGCGCGAGGACGCGCAACTATCGCTCGTGGTCAACAAGGTCGCCGCCGACGGCGACGCCGACCGCGTGCAGGAGTTCCTCGGCGTGCCGCTGATCGCGACGGTGCCCGCCGACGAATCGGTGCGCCGCGCCGAGCGGGCGGGCGTCGCCTTGCTGGACCTCGCGCCCGACGCGCCCGCGGTGCGTGCCATCGAGCGTTTGGCGGACGAACTAGATGTGCGTAACATGGACCGCATATGAAGATCGTCGTCGCAGGAAAGGGTGGGGTCGGCAAGACGACCGTTTCGGGCACGATCTCTCGCGCGCTCGCGCGCGCGGGACACGATGTGCTCGCGCTCGACGCTGACACGAATCCGATGCTCGGCGTTTCGCTGGGTGTCGGCCCCGAGGAGACAGATCTCCTCGTAGCGGTGCGCCAAGGCCTGGAGACGGGCGAGACCGAGCACGAGCGCTCGACCGAGGGGTTCGTCGAGCGCTTCGGCCGCGACGCGCCTGACGGCGTGCGGCTCGTCGTCGCCTCGCGCATCGAACAGGCCAACCCGGGCTGCATGTGCTGCGGCGTATCTCCCGAAGGGCTGCTCAACGAGCTCGAGTCCGAGGGCAAGATCATCGTCGGCGACCTCGAAGCCGGGATCGGCACGGTCATGCGCCTGCAGGAGGGTCAGGCCGACATCGTCCTCGTCGTCGCTCAGCCGACCGCGAAGTCGCTGAACATCGCGCGCCGCGCAGTCGAGATGACCGACGACCGCGGCGGCCGCGTGATCGTGATCGCCAACCGGGTGCGTGACGACGAGGATCTCGCCGTCATCCGCGAGGCCGTCGGCGAGTGCGAGATGGTCGTCGTGCCGGACGACGCAGCGATCGCCCGGGCCGACCGGGAGGGGCTTGCGGCGATCGACGTCGACGAGAACTCGCCCGGCGTCAAGGCGCTCGTCGCGTTGGCCGATCGGCTGGCCGCCATGGCGGTTCCCGCCTAGATGATTGATTCCGCGGCCGGGGCCGTCAGATGTGCGTGTATCGCGGATGCAGGGCGCCGCAGGTCAAAGGTGGACAATGCCAGCGGCACGGCCTCCTTTGACATGTGGCGATCCTGCGCCGCGAGACACGCGCAGATGGCGGTGCCGGTCGTGGAATCAGCCATCTAAGTTCGATCTGGGGTGGGTGAGGGTGCTCTAGCGCACCGTCACCTCGTTGATCATCCCGAGCTCGAGGTGCGACGGTCCGCCGGCGCGCCCGCGCACGAAGCAGATCAGGGCATACCTGCCCGCCGGCAGATCCAGTTGCGTGACCTGCCGGTCGCGACCCTCCAGGACGGCGGTCTCACGCACCAGCTCCGGGTCGACCGGCGCCGTGCCGGTCGAGGTGCGCCGGCCGAAGAACCGGCGCACGTCCTTGATGTCGGCGCCGGCGCGCATCGGCGTGAAGTACGCGTGATGCTGCTGGGCGCCGGTGTTGTCGAAGTCGACGCTGTTGCGCCCGGCGTTCAGGCCGGAGACGCGGAAGGAGAAGTCCCGCGCCTCGACACGGGCCGGCGCGCGCGGCGGCGCGGGCACCGTCCGTGGACCCGTCACCGTGAACGACGCCACGATGCCGGGGGTGTCGAGGATCGCGGCGACGTAGTAGCGGCCGGCGGGCAACGCCTGCAGTGTGCTGCTCGTCTGGCCCGGTTCGGTGAGGCTGACGCCGCCCGCGGTCCGCAGCCAGTCCGGCTGCGGGTGCCGGATGCGCAGCGCCTCCTTGACGCTGTGGTCGCCATCGATCCTCCACAACTGCGCCTTGCGCGGCGCCTTGCTGGCGTTGCGCAGGCGGATCTCGACGAGGCCGCCGCGCACGGTGGCCGGCGCCCTGTAGCGAAACCTGCCCTTGTTGCCGACGTCCTCGACGGTGATCGTCATGCGCGACGGACGCGCGCGCGTCCCGCGCAAAGGATCCTCGCGCGCCGTGCCGCCGGCGGGTGGGGCGACGCCGCGCTCCTGCGGCGTCGGGGCTTCCTGCACGACGACATCCTCGCCGCCGCACCCGGCCGGCGCGGCGGCGCACAGCAGCAGCGCCACTGCCGCCAGTCGCATAGGAGCCGAGGTCACGGCGACCATTGGATCATCGACCGGCGGCCGCGGTCAAGACGACGGCGCCGTCACGGCGCCACCAGGGTTCTCGAACGCGGTGAGGAACGTCGTCTGCTCCTCGCGCGCGGCCGCGATCGTGGCGGCGACCCGCGCAAGCTCGCGGAGACCCGCGTCGGTGATGTCGTAGACGCGCCGCTTGGGGCCGGTATCGGAGCGCATCCAGCGCGAGGAGATCAGACCGTGCTGCTCCATTTCGCGCAGGCCCCGGTACATCACTGCCGGATCGAGCTTCATCTTGCGCGCGGTCAGCTCACGACGCAACTCATAGCCATAACTGGCCCCGTCGCGCAGGAGCAGCAGAAGCCAAGCCGTTCGCAGGTCTTTGCGCATCTCGGACTATGATCCAATCACATAGCGGCGATGTCGCTCAGGGCTTTTTTGTGATGGCGCCGAACCGCGTTTGCGGGTAGTCCGTCGGGGAGCCGCAACGCAGAGATCCGCGAAAGGAACCACCTCGCCGTGTCCGATCAGCTCGCCCCGCAGGGCCCAATCCCGATCACCGTCATCTCCGGTTTTCTCGGTGCCGGCAAGACCTCCCTCGTCAACCGCCTCGTGCGGGCACGCGCGGGCGCAGAGCGCATCGGCGTCGTCGTCAACGAGGCCGGCGAGATCGGACTCGATGGGCAGCTGCTCGGCGACGCCGCCGACGATGTCGTGGAGATCGCGGACGGCTGCGTGTGCTGCACGAGCCAGGGCGAGCTGCTGGACGCGATCACGCGGCTTCACCGCGCCGCTGGACATCTGGACCGGATCATCGTCGAGACGAGCGGCCTGGCGGACCCGGGGCCCGTGATCGACGCGCTGGCCAGCATCACGCACGTGCTGCGCCTGGACACGATGGTCACCGTCGTCGACGCGGTTCACATGATCGACCAGCTCGATCGCGTCGAGAGCCCCGAGGCGCGCCAGCAGCTTCAGCTCGCGACCCATGTGGTGGTGAGCAAGATCGACCTCGCCGATGACGCGATCGTCGACGAGGTCCGTGCGCGCACGAGCAAGCTCAACCCCGAGGCGCAGATCGTCGCCGTCCCGCGCGACGAGCTCGACGCCGAGCTGCTGCTCGATCGCTTCGCGTTCGCCGCGGACGACGATCGCGCCGGGGGTCACGATCACCATCACGACCACGATCACCTCGACGTCGAGATCTTCTCCGTCGAGCTTGCGGGCGAGCTTGACCCGATGCGCTTCGAGGGCTGGCTCGGCGGGCTGCTCATGCTCAACGCCCCCGATGTCTTTCGCATCAAGGCGATCGTCGCGCTGGCGGACGAGCCTCGCCGGCAGATCGTGCACGGCGTGCAGACCTACGTCGAGCAGGCGCCGGGAAGTGCATGGGATCCGCAGGAGCCACGCACGAGCCGGATCGTCGTGATCGGCCGCAACCTCGAGGGCGAGCAGTGGCGCGGCGAGCTCGAGCGCTGCGTGGTCGGCTGACTATTGCGCTAACGCAGCGCGGCGGCCGTGTAGACGATCTGGATCGGCACGCACCAGATCACGATCGAGCGGATCTGCTGCGGGTCGACGTTGCGTGGCAGCACGTAGTTCTGCTCTCCGATCGTCGACTTCAACGCGATGAGCCGACCGAGCCGTCGTGCCCTGACGGCCTGCTGCGTGGTACGCGGGCGGGCCGCCACGCTCAGCCATACGAACAGATCGGTGTTCGACGACGTACGAAACGGGGCCAGCCGCAGCGCCGCGCGGCCGTTGGCCAGGCGATAGAGCTGCGCCGTCCCGCGGCCCTGGCGCTCGACGCGATAGAAGCTTCCGCTCTTGATCAGCCGCGCGCCCGGGGCGCGCATCGCCGGCAGGGCCGGCTCGCGCAGCGGCGTGTCGATCTGCTGCTCGACCACGACGCTCCAGCGTCCGCCGCCGGAGATGCGCAGCTGCTGATCGCCGGTCTGGACCCAGGTCGTCTCACCCGAGCCCGGGCAGCGGCCGCCGGGCTTCTCGGCAGCCGTGCGCGGCGCGGGCTGCACGGTTAGCTCGAGACGGCCGGTCGTGCAGCGCCAGCGCGCACGCCACTGGATCGCGCCCTGCGCGATCTTGATCGGATGGACCGCCGGCGCGATGCCATCGAAGCGGTCGATCCGCTCCCAGCGCGGGGCCGCGCGGCGGGCCGTGCGCGTGAGGCTCGGCTCGCGGCTGACCTCCTTGAACGGGTCGGCCGCCGGCCGCTTGCCCGAACCGTCCTCATCGGCGCCGCCGCAACCTGTGAGGGCGAGCACGGCGAGCAGGACGGCCCCGGCGCCGATCCTGTGTCTCACGCCTCCGCGCCGTCTTGCTCGGCGCGCTTGATCACGAGGCCCGCGACCCTGCGGCCCATCTTCAGCCCCTGTTCGACGTCGATGCGCCAGTGCACACCGCCCCACAGCCGCGACATTCCGGCCTCCTGTGCCCTGGCGCGCCACATCTTCGCGTCGTCTGGGAAGACGTGGGCAAGCACTTCGCCCGAGGCTCCGGAGTAGTTCGACGTGCACGACGGATATGCCGGAAACAGCGGCGTGCCGAGGTAGGACTCCCACTTTTTGTCGAGGCCGAGATCGCGGATGGCGCTGATCGGGCGCGGATCCCACCAGCCGGTCTGGTACTTCGCGTTCCAGCAGGCCGTCCCGGTGTCATGCTGGGCGACGTTCAGCAGCGCGAACAAACGCGTCTGTCGCGGCACGGAGAGGTTCTTGTCGCGCACGTAGGCGATCACCACCTTGTTCCAGATACCCGCCGGCAGGGCCGTACCCGGTCCGGCCTCCCAGAACTTCGCGAGGCGCTTCTGCTCGGGCGTCAGCTGCTCCTTCGCGCGCATGACGTCCCTCGCGTTGGCGATGAACGCGGGTGTGCCGTACTTCGGCGGCGCGGGCGGGTGGAAGCGGTCGACCGGGTTTAGCAGCCAGGTCTTCCACGTCCCGGCGACGGGCTGGATCGGCTGTCCGGTGGAACCGGGCGGGGGCTCCCAGTGCTCCGGGCCGCGCGGGCGCTTGCCGTCCCACTTGCGCGTGGAGCCGTCGTTCTTGGCCTTCTCGATGTAGCGGTCGGCGATCTTGCGGCCGAGCTCGAGCCCGGCTTCGACGTCGCTGGGATAGTTGGCGCCGGTCGCCACCCGCGCCTGCGCCACGTCCTCGGCGCGCTCGTCGAGCCGCGCCTTCGGATACTCCGGGTACAGATGGGCGATCAGCCGCGAGGCGGCGCCCGCGATCGCGGCATGCTCGGACGGATAGGACGGGTCGGGGGCGCGCGCGCCGTCGGGCGCGGCACGGTCGTACTCGTACTTCCAGTGGTACGCGGCGAGGACGGCGTCGTGCATCGCGGCGCTGACGTAGGAGTAGGAGCGCGACGAGCTCGGCGGGTCCTTCGGCCGGCGCGCGACGAGCTCCATCGTCTGCTCGAGCCAGGGCTCCACGACCGGTGCGGCGCTGAACTCGCGGGCGAGGGCGACCTGCTGCGGCGTCTTGGCGCGCGTGGCGTCCGCGAGCGCGTCGGCGTCGCGCGTGGCGGCCGGCGAATCGCCGCCGGGCGGCGGCGGCACGCGGATCTGCTCCGGCGAGGCGAGAACCCATGTCTTCCATGATCGAGCCGTCGGCTCTGATCCCTTCGGCGTGTCGTCGCCGTCAGACCCGCCGCAGCCCGCGAGCAGCGCGGCGATGGCGACGGCGCTGACGACAGCCAGCAGCGCGGTTCGTCGTCTGGTCATCGGGCGATCCAACCACAGACGCGCACCGTGCGGCAAGCACCTACCGCTTCGCCACCAGCACTCAATCGCGCGATCGCGCGTAGCCGGCGCGCAGACCGGCAACGAGTTCTGGTGTGGCCGTTCGCGGCGAGCCGGCACCGGCGGTCGGCGGCTCGGGTGCGTACTCCAGCGTGAGCGCGATCCGCTCGGCGACCTCGGCGCCGGCGCTGAGCGCGGCCAGCCGCAGCGCCATGTCGATCCCCGCCGAGACGCCGGCCGACGTGATGATCCTCCCGCTGACGACGACGCGCTCGTCCACCGCGGTGGCGCCGTGCCCGGCCAGCTCGTCGCGCACGAGCCAGTGGCTCGTCGCCCGCACACCGCGCAGCAGGCCCGCCGTCCCCAGCAGCTCCGAGCCCCAGCAGACCGACGTCGTGAACCGGGTGTGGTCGTGCGCGCCGCACAGCCAGCGCAGGACGCGCTCGTCGCGGCTGGCAGCCAGCGCGCCCGGACCGCCGGGGACGACGACGACGTCCGGCCGCGGCACCGACT
>CADCVQ010000163.1 GCA_902806175.1 uncultured Solirubrobacteraceae bacterium | reverse complement strand
ACACCGTGTCCTCCCCGCGCCCGCCGGACACGAAGTCGTCGCCCTCGCCGCCGGCGAGGTGGTCATCGCCAAAGCGCAGCTCGACCACCTGGTCGTTCCCCGGTCCGCCGTCGAGACGGTCGTCGCCGTCGTCGCCGTCGAGCAGGTCGTTGCCGCCGTCGCCGTACAGGGTGTCGTTGCCGTCGTCGCCGCGGATGTCGTCGTTGCCCTCGCCGCCGCGCAGGATGTCGTTGCCGTCCTGGCCGTTGATCGAGTCCGCGAGCAGGCCGCCGACGAGCGTGTCGTTCGCCGCGCTGCCGTTGACGGTCTCGTTCTCGGACTGTACCGCGACCGCCTCGAGGATCGCGAGGCCGGCCGCGCCACCGGCGAGCTTGCCGAGGTGCGGCGCGCCGCGCAGGCCGTCGAAGCGCGGGTCGTCGACCGACGGGTCCGACAGCAGCGCGCGCTCGCAACCGCCGGCGCCGGTCACGACGCGCACGAGCGTCGGCAGCGCGAGCAGCTCGGCCGAGTCGATGTAGACGGTGTCGACGCCGGGCCCGCAGTCGTACAGGTCGGTCGTGTTGGCGCTCGCGCCGCCGTACAGGACGTCGTTTCCGTCGCCGCCGCTCATCCGGTCCTGCGAGCCGCCGCCGAGGATGATGTCGTCGCCGGGCCCGCCGTCGAGGACGGCGTCGCTTGCCGCGGACCCGTCGGAGTTCAGCGTCCCGTCCGGCGCGGAGCCGCCGAGGATCACGTCGTTGCCCTCGCCGCCGCGGACGATCCTGTCGCGGCCGCGGTTGGTGTGGATGTAGTCGTCGCCGGGGCCGCCGTCGACGAGGATCTCGTTGCCGAAGCGCGACTCGACGATGAAGTCGTTGCCGCCCGCGCCGAGCAGCGTGTCGTCGCCGTCGCCGCCGTCGATCCGGTCGTCGCCCTCGCCGCCGTCGACGCGGTCGTTGCCCGTGCCGCCGTCGAGGTCGTCGCTGCCGGCGGCGCCCGCCACGTTGTCGTCGGCCGAGTCGCTCTCGATCGTGTCGCTGCCGTCGCCGCCGTCGATCGTGTCGCCGCCGAAGCCGCCGCTGGCGATGTCGTCGCCGGGGCCGCCGGCGATCGTGTCCAGGCCGCTGCCGCCGCGCATGCTGTCGTTGTCGGCGCCGCCGGTCAGCGTGTCGTCGCCGCTTGCGCCGTCGAGGCCGTCGATGCCGGCGCCGCCGTCGAGCCGGTCGCCGTTCGTGCCGCCGTAGAGCATGTCGCTTCCGCCGGCGCCGATGATCCGGTCTGACCCGCCGCCGCCGTCGCCCGTGTCGTTGCCGGAGTCGCCGGTCAGCCGGTCGTTGCCCTTGCCGCCGAACAGGCGGTCGTCGCCCGCGCCGCCGGACAGGCGGTCGGCGGCCTTGCCGCCGTCGAGGCGATCGCGCCCGCGCAGCCCGCGCAGCGTGTCCTTGCCGCCGCCGCCGTAGAGGCGGTCGGCGTTCGCGGTGCCGCTGATCCGGTCGGGCCCGGAGCCGCCGCGCTTGGTCATGGCGACCGCGGCGGCCGTCGAGAGCGCCAACGCGAGGAGCGCGACGAACGCGAGCAGGACAGCACGATGAGGGCTCATCTTCTGTTCTTCGTCAGTTCGGTCACCGGGCACGATGCGCGTCGGCGGATGTCCGAGCGCAGCGGCGCCACGGCGTGTCGAATGAGCGTCGTCCAGCGACGGTTATTCGACACACCCCCTCCGGCGAAGACCGGATCCTACGCCGGCGACCGTCCTCGCTATGTCCGCGCCGCAGCCAGCAGGCCGTCGACGAGCCTCCCGCCCTCGCGCGCCATCCGCGAGCGCGGCACGACGAGGTCCATCCCGGCCGCGAGCGCGCGCGTGCGCGTGTCGACGTCGGTGTGCAGGTAGAAGGCGAGCGTCTTCGTGTTCGCGACCGCCGCGGCGAGCACGGCGGTGCGCCGCTCGGCGTCCTCGCACAGATCCACGACGAGCAGGTCGCTGCGGTCGGCCTGCTCGAGCGCAGCCTCGGGCGAAGCGACGACCGTCACCTCGTGGCCGGCCGCAGCCAACATCCCCTGGACCTTGGAGCCGAACAGCAGGTCCGGCAGGAGCGCGACGACGCGGGCCATCGCTACTGCGCCCTGATGCGCTTGAACTCCTCGCGCACGGACTGCGGGCGACCCCACATCTGCCGGACCTCGACGCGGCCGGAGCGCAGCTCGCGCAGCGCGAGCTCCCCTTCGATGCCCGCGTTGTCGAGCAGCTTCAGCGTCCCGTGCACCGCAGGCGCGGCCGCGGCGTGGCCGAAGCGGTGGGCGACGAGCACACGCCAGTGCCAATCGTGCTGGGAGTAGGGCTGCGCGTTGCACGTCACGAGGTATGTCGCGGCGTCGATGTAGCGCTGCTCGTCGGCGATCCGCAGGTCGAGCTCCATGTCGGTCCAGTCGTCGGGCAGCGAGTCGACGATCTGCTGAAAGGTATCGGCGAGCCCCATCACCACGCAATCTAGACGAACTCGGCCGCGGTCTATGCTGAACCGCATGGCGACGCTGACCGAGGACCTCGCCAGCGAGTACCGGCTGCTGACCGACGGCTGCGGCCTGGTCGATCGCTCCGAGCGCGGCAAGCTCGCGCTGACGGGCACCGAGCGCAAGTCCTTTCTCGCCGGGCAGGTCACCAACGACATCGAGCGCCTGGAGGCCGGCCGCGGGTGCTACGCCGCGTTTCTGACGCACAAGGGCAAGATGCTCGGCGACCTGCGCGTGCTCGCCGCCGAGGACGAGGGCGCCGAGCTCGAGCTGCTGCTCGACACCGAGCGCGCGACGCTGCAGGCGCTCTTCGACATGGTCCGGCGCTTCAAGATCGGCTACGACGTCGAGCTGCACAAGCGCACCGTGCAGCGCAGCCTGCTGTCGCTCGTCGGCCCCGCCGCGCGCTCCGTCGCTGGCGCTGAGGATCTGGCGCAGGAGGAGCACGCCCACCGCGCGGGCGAGGTCGCGGGACGTCGCGTGCGCCTGATCGTCACCGACGTCGGCATCGACGTGCTCTGCGCGGCCGAGGACACCGACGCGGTCCGCGGCGCGCTGCTCGGCGCCGGCGCGGCGGCGGTCTCCGAGCAGGCCGCGGAGATCCTGCGCGTCGAACGCGGCCGCCCCCGCTACGGGTTCGAGCTCGACGACTCGACGATCCCGCAGGAGGCCGGCCTCAACGACCGTGCGGTGAGCTTCACGAAGGGCTGCTACGTCGGCCAGGAGACCGTCGCGCGGTTGTTCTACCGCGGCAAGCCCAACCGCCACCTGCGCGGGCTGAAGCTCTCGCAGCCAACGGCGACCGGCGCCGAGCTGCGCCTCGGGGAGCGCGTCGTCGGCAGGGTCGCGACGTCGGTCGTGTCCCCCGTTCACGGCCCGATCGCGCTTGCGCTCGTGCGTCGCGAGGCCGTCCCGGGCGACACCGTCGAGGTCGCCGGCGCCGGCACTGCAGAGGTCGTCGCGCTGCCCTTCGACTGACTGCCGCAGGCGGCGCGCCGGCTCGCGCACCGGTCGATCAGCGCGCGCCGCCCGTCGCGGCGGCGACGAAGCCCGCGAGCTGCGCCGCCGCCGGTGCGGGCGCGAGCTCGAGCGCCGGTACGCCCGGCCGTGCGGCAAGCCACGTCTGCACGATGCGCGCCTCGCCGATGCCGTCACCGGCGAGCTGCGCGACCGACCCGTGCACGCCGGCGCGCCGCAGCGCCGCGAGCGTGCGCTCGTGCATGTCGCCGGCCTGCTCGAGCACGTCCCAGTCCGCGACGCCACCGCCGACGAGCCAGAACGCGTCAAACCGCCGCGCGCGCGGATGCGGCGCCAGCACGAGCTGCGGCCGCGCGTGCGTCGCCGTCAACGCGCCGTCCAGCGCCCCCACGAGGGCGGCGATCCGCTCGCGCCGGCGGCGCAGCCAGGCGGCGCGCTCGAAGCGCTCGTCGGCGGCGGCGGCGCGCATCTGCCCGTCGAGGTGCGCGAGCAGCGCCCCGCCGCCGTCGCCGTCGCCGGTGAACAGCGCGAGCGCCTCGTCGAGCTTGCGGCGGTAGAGGTTGGGGTCGAGGTCGTTGAGGCAGGGCGACATGCAGCGCCCCATCTGGCCGTAGGCCGACGGCCAGGGGCGCAGGCGCAGCTTGCGCCCGCAGTGGCGCAGCCCGAACAGGGAGTCCAGCTGCTCTTTGAGCTCGACCGCGGCGGCGCGGCTGCGCAGCGGCCCGATCGTCACCGCGCGACCGGCCGCGGGCTCGCGCGCCACCTCGAGCACCGGATAGGCGATGTCCAGCCGACAGCGCAGGTAGACGAACGCGTCGTCGTGCTTGTGGACGACGTTGCCCGGCGGGCGCAGCTGCTTGATCAGGCGGTGCTCGAGCACGAGCGCGCCGAGCTCGGAGTTCGTCGTCTGATGATCGACGAGCGCCGCCTGCTCGGTCCAGCCCTCGGCCGGCGCCGACGACGCGAAGTGCGATCGCGCGCGCGTGCGCAGCGCGACCGACTTGCCGACGTAGAGCACCTGCCCGGCGGAGTTGCGAAAGATGTACACGCCTGGCTCGTCGGGCAGCGCAGCCGTGTCCGGCTTGTGACGCTTGATCGCGCCGATCGGGCCGGTCGTGCGTCCCGCGCGCGCCCTGCGCGGCCGGCGCCGCGCGGGGTGCAGCGCGTCGAGCGCGTCGGCGACCGTCGGCGCGTGCGCGCACAGGCGACCGAAGAGCGCGCAGAAGACGCGCGCGCAGGTCTCCGCGTCGGCGAGCGCGCGGTGCGTCGTGTGGACCTCGACGCCGAGCGCATCGGCCAGTGCGGCAAGACGCCGCTGGCGCACGAGCGGGGCGAAGCGCCGCGCGAGCGCGACGGTGCACAGCGTCGGCGGGTCGGGCCACTCCAGGCCCGCGCGCGCAAACGCCTGGCGCAGCACGCGGCGATCGAAGGCCGCGTTGTGGGCGACGAGCACGCGCACGGGCGGGCTGCCGATCAGCTCGGCCAGGTCGGGCAGGACGGCGTCGGCCGCGGGCGCCTCGTCGACCATCCCCTGCGTGATGCTCGTGAAGCGTTGGATCGCGCGCGACAGCGGAGCGGCCCCGCCGACGAGCGTCTCCCAGCGATCGTGCAGCTCGCCGCCGCCGACGAGCACCGCGCCGACCTCCGTCAGCTCGCACTGCTCGCCGGCTTTGCCGTTGGTCTCGGTGTCGACGACGAGGAACTCGGTCGTCGCGAGCCGCTGTTGGAGCAGGTTCATCCGCACAATCCTCTCGCGCGCACATGACGCCATGCAGGTGCGGTTGCACATCGCCGACCGGTGCGCGATGTAGCCTGCTCGCCCCATGGACGCATACGCTGACGGAGGAGTGCGATGACGACCTTCGCGACGCCCGATACCGAGCGCCGCCGCAGCGAGCTCGACGCGCGCACGCGGGTCGCCTGGACGTCCTACCGCGACGAGCTCTCGAGCCTCGCCGGTCGCGCCTACGACGACGCCGAGTCGGCGGCGTGGGACCAGTTGCAGGCGACGCTGCGCGAGGTCGAGATCGAGCGCGCCGAGCTCGCGCTGCCCGCAGGCCACTGACGGGAACGATCGCCGCCAGCGCACCAAACCGGCTCGGTTAGGTTTCACCGGTTGGTGAGACCGCCGTACGCGCTGCGCAGGACGCCATGGACCGCCGCCGGGGTCGCCGTCGCCGTGGCGTGCGGAGGCGGCGGGTGCGGTGCAGACGACGAGTTCGCCAACGAGGAGCGCTCCCCCGCTCCGCTCACGCTGAGCGCGTCGATCACGCGCACGGACGTGACGGTCTCGCCCTCGCGCCTGGGCGCCGGGACGATCGAGCTCATCGCGAGCAACCTCACGTCGACGTCGCAGCGACTCACGCTCAGAAGCCGTGCGCTGTCCGGCGGCGTCGCGCCGCTCGAGCAGCGCACCGGGCCGATCAACCCGGGCGACACCGCATCGTTGACAGCCGACCTCGCGCAGGGCACCTACCGCGTGACGACGGGCTCACGGGCGATCGCGCCGGCGACGATCCGCGTCGGCCCGCGGCGGCGCAGCGCGCAGGATCAGCTGTTGCAGCCGTAGCGCAGCGGCGGTGCGGTTGCGACAATGTGCCCGATGCGCCGCTCTCGCACCGTCTTCTGCGTCGTCGCGGCGCTGGCGCTGGGTCTCGTCGTGGCGCTGCTGACGAGCGGCGGATCGAGCGCCGCGCCGACGAAGTCCCAGGCGCTCTTCAAGAAGACGCTGCTCGCCGACGACAAGACGACGGCAGCGGTCAAGGAGTTGCTGCGCGAGCGCGGCGGGATCGTCGCGCCGGACATCACGTTCGCCGACCTCACCGGCGACGGGCGCTCCGACGCGGTGGTCCTCGTCGACACGCGCGGCGTCGCGGGCGCGGTCGCGCTCTACGTCTTCTCGACGCACGGCGCGGCCGAGGAGAGCGACCTGCGCGCCGTCTACCGCTCTCAGCGCCTGTACCGCGCCGACGCCGAGGTCGCCGACGCGACGCTGATCGTCCGCACGCCGCGCTTCCGCGAGGGCGACGACATCTGCTGCCCGGCGAAGATCGTGCGGCGGGTGTACGTGTGGAGCGCGGGCAAGGAGACGCTGCGACTGCGCAGGACCGACGAGGTGGACGGGCCGAGCTGAGGCTCTTTGGCGGGCGTTCGCCCGCGGATAGCGGGCGCTGACGGTCGCTCGTCACCGGGATGTGTCGAATGACCGGCGCAGGGAGACGGTTACTCGACACACCCCCTCGGACGACGCGCGACGGCCCGCAGGTGGCGCGGGGGGCGGCGCGCGCCGAGCACGCACCCAACCAGTGCGTCTTTGCAATACTTGCGTGCGTGCAAGCATCTTATCGATCGCCGTCATCCGCCCCGCAAGCGCCCGACGCGCCCGCCGCGGAGCTCGCCGGCCAGCTGCTGGCGCTCTGGCGCAGCGTCCTGAGCAGCAACAGCGCCGGCGCCTACGCGGTCTTCGAGGAGCTCGACCTCACGCTCACGCAGGTCAAGGCGCTCACGGCGCTGTCGAGCGACGAGCTGACCGTCAAGCAGCTTGCCGAGCGGCTCGGCCTCTCCCTCCCCGGCGCCAGCCGCGCCGTCGACGCGCTGGTCGACCGCGACCTGATCGCACGCCGCGAGGACAGCGCCGATCGCCGCATGAAGCGCCTGCGCTGCACCGGCGCGGGCCGCGCGTCGCTGCAGCGCCTCGACGAGGCGCGGCTCGCCGGCCTCGAGCAGTTCACCGCCAAGCTGCCCGCAGCGCAGGCCAAGCGCCTGTCCGCGGCGCTGCGCCCGATCCTCGCGGGACTGCCGGGCAGCAAGGAGCAGACATGAGCGACCGGATGCGCCTCAACGAGGCAAACCGCCGCTGGTGGACGCTCGCGGCGATGTGCTTCGCGCTGTTCATGGTCATGCTCGACAACACGGTCGTCAACGTCGCGCTGCCGTCGATCCAGCGTGACCTGCACAGCTCGCTCGCGGGCCTGGAGTGGACGGTCAACGCCTACACGCTGGTCTTCGGCGTCCTGCTCGTCACCGGCGGCCGTCTGGGCGACATCTTCGGCCGGCGCCGCGTCTTTCTCATCGGCGTCGTGCTGTTCGCCGCCGCGAGCCTGTTCATCGGCTTCTCGCAGTCCTCCGCCTGGCTGATCACGGGGCGTGCGATCCAGGGCGTCGGGTCGGCGCTGATGATGCCGGCGACCCTCTCGATCATCACGAACGCCTTCCCGCCGCACGAGCGCGGCAAGGCGATCGGCACATGGGCCGGCGTCTCGGCGCTGGCGCTCGCGATCGGGCCTGTCCTCGGCGGCCTGCTCGTCGAGCACGTGTCGTGGCAGTCGATCTTCTTCATCAACCTGCCGGTCGCCGCCGGCGCGATCGCCGTGACGCTGTTTGCGACGCGCGAGTCGCGCGACGAATCGGTCCTGCCGAAGGTCGACGTCGCCGGCATCGCCGCGATCACCGGCGGCCTGACGGCGCTGACGCTCGCGCTCGTCGAGGCCAACTCGTGGGGCTGGGGCTCGCTGCGGATCATCGCGCTGCTGGCGTTCGCCGTCGGCGGCCTCGTCGCGTTCGCGCTCGTCGAGCGGCACGTTCGCGTGCCGATGGTCGACTTCAGCTTCTTCGGCTCGCGCACGTTCCTGGGGGCAAACATCGTCGCCTTCATCGTCTCGTTCGCGATGCTCGCGATGTTCTTCTTCCTGACGCTCTACATGCAGAACGTCCTGCGCTACTCGCCGCTGGAGGCCGGCGTGCGCTTCTTGCCGACGACGCTCATGGTGATCCTCGTCGCGCCGATCGCCGGGCGCCTGACGGACCGCATCGGGCCGCGGCCGCTCATCACGGCGGGGCTTGCGCTCATCGCGACGTCGCTGTTCTGGCAGTCCTTCCTCAGTGCCGACAGCGGCTTTGGCTTCCTGCTGCCCGGCTTCGTGCTCATGGGCATCGGGATCTCCCTCGTGATGTCGCCGATGAGCACGGCCGCGATGAACGCCGTCGACCAGACGAAGGCGGGCGTCGCGTCGGGGATCCTCTCGATGAGCCGCATGATCGGCGGCACCCTCGGCATTGCCGTGCTGGGCGCGTTCATCGGCCACGCCACCACGCAGGCCGCCTTCGTCGACGCGCTCGGCGAAGGGCTGCTCATCGGCGCGTTCGTCGCCGCCGCCGGCGCGGTCGTCTCCTGGCTGCTGATCTCGCCGGAGCTCGCGGGCGGTGCCGTGCGCCAGGCGCCGGCCACCGGCGAGGCCGTCCCGCCATCGGCCGAGCCCGCGCGCGAGACCGTCGGCGCGTAGGATCCACGCCGACTCAGCACCGCGAACCGAGGGGTAGCAACCGCCGTGGCCGTCGATCTCAGCCAAGTCGCAACCGTCGAAACGCAGCCGGGCGAGTTGCCGGCGACGATGGCTGCATGGGTCATCCGCCAGGAGCGCGAGGGCGAGCCCAACGACGCCTTCCAGGTCGAGGAGATCGAGGTCCCCGAACCCCAGGCGTTCGAGGTCGTGGTGCGCGTCATGGCCGCGGGCGTGAACTTCAACAACGTCTGGGCGGCGCTCGGCAAGCCGGTCTCCGTCTTTCGCTACCACCCCGACGAGGACCACCACGTCGGCGGCTCGGACGCCTCGGGGACCGTCTGGAAGGTCGGCGAGGGCGTCACGCGCTGGAAGGTCGGCGACGAGGTCGTCGTCCACTGCAACCAGGCCTCCTACGAGGACGTCGAGGTGCACGGCCTCGACCCGCTCGCGGCGCCGAGCCAGAAGATCTGGGGCTATGAGACGAGCTGGGGCTCGTTTGCCCAGTTCTGCAAGGTCCAGGCCCAGCAGCTGCTCGCAAAGCCCGAGCACCTGACGTGGGAGGAGGCGGCGTCCTACGGCCTGACGTACTTCACCGCGTACCGGATGCTCATCGACCAGGTGCAGCTGCAGGCCGGCCACAAGGTCCTCATCTGGGGCGCCGCCGGCGGCCTGGGCGTGTTCGCGACCCAGCTCTGCGCGCTGACCGGCGCGGACTGCGTCGGCGTCGTCTCCAGCGACGACAAGGGCGCGCTCGTCTCACAGCTCGGCGCCAAGGGCTTCATCAACCGCAACGAGTTCGCGGGGATGATGCGCAAGGGCGGTGAGACGCCCGACGAGGAGAAGGCGCGCTTCGCGGAGTCGCGCCGCTTCGGCAAGCGCGTCAAGGAGATCCTCGGCGACGCGCCCGACATCGTCTTCGAGCACGTCGGCAAGGCGACGTTCCCGACGAGCGTCTTCGTCGTCAAGCCCTTCGGCAAGGTCGTCATCTGCGGCGCGACCTCCGGCTTTGACCTCGACTTCGACGTGCGCTACCTGTGGATGCGCCAGAAGCAGATCCTTGGCTCGCACTTCGCCAACGCGTACGAGTGCACGAAGGCCAACGATCTGATCCGGGAGTCGAAGATCCGTCCCGTCCTTTGGAAGACGATGCCCTTCGAGGGCGTCGCGGAGGCCCACCAGCTCATGTACGAGAACAAGCACTCAGGCAAGATCGCGATCCTCGTCGGCGCGACGCAGACCGGCCAGGGCAAGACGGCGGAGGGCCCCGGCGCGATCACCGCCGAGGCCGGCAACTGATGGCCGGCCCGGGCGGCGTCGTTCAGCTGCCGTGGTACGCGACCGGCTTTCGCGGGGACGATCTCGAGGCCGCGCTGCAGCAGCTCGCGCCGCTGTCGTCGCGCCACGGGGCGACGCGCTTCATGGTGTTCCGCTCGCGCGACGACCGCTACAAGTTCCTCATGTCGATCGAGTTCCCCGACAAGGCCGGCTGGGACTCCTTCTGGTACAGCGCGCAGTTCACCGAGATGCGCGCGGCCTGCAGCGGCTGGTATCAGGTTCCCTTGCTCTACACCTGGGCCGACCTGATCAGCTTCGGCGAGGTCAGGGAGCCGGCGGCCGTGGGCGAAGAGACGGCCTGACCGGCGCCGCGCGGATCGCGTGCGGCGACGGGGACTTACGGACGGCCGGATTCTCGATCCGGCCGAGGCGGTCGACGAGCCGCAGCCACTGCTTCGGCCGCAGGCCGATGCGGAACATCCCGTGGCCGGCGCCGGCGGTCGGGCGGAAGCCGACGTGGATGTGGTCGGCGTGGTCGCTCATCGCGAGCGTGTTCGCGACGCCCGGATACTTCATCAGGCTGATGATCTGGTCGGGCGCCATCGTCCCCTGCAGGGTCAGCAGGCGGCGGATCGTCGTGTCGGCGAGCGAGCCCGCTCCCTGGTTTCCGAGGATCGGCCTGCCGTTGATCTGCGAGATGTCGACCCCGTTGCCGGAGGTGTGCTGCGAGACGTTGCCACTGGAGGTGTGCGTGCTGTGCCCGCAGCGCAGCGATGACACCGTCGGGCGCAGGCCGCTCGCCGACAGGAACGCGAGCGTCGCCAGCACGCGGCGGTCGATGACGCCTGCCTGGATGTCGCGCCGGCCGCAGCCGTAGACCTCGATCGCGCGGTCGCCCAGCACGCGGCGCGACAGCGTGTCCTTGCTCATGAGCAGGATCTGGCCGATCGAGCCGCTCGCGACGGCCGCCGGCCCCTTGGCGCGGTAGATCGCGGTCGACTCGAGCAGGCGCCAACCGTCGAGGAAGGGTTCAGGGTCGATCCGCGGCACGTCGATGCCGGGCGGGCGGATCTCGAAGAGCACGTGCGGCGCGCCGGCGATCGTCGTGCCCGAGCCGATCCGCCCGAGGATCGTGCCGGCGATCACGCGGCGCCCGGGGAACAGCCGCTTGAGCTCGAGCTGGCCGCGCTCGAGGCCGACGTCGCCGGCGAAGTACGAGCGCAGGCTCGCCGCGGCGGGCAGCGCGAACGTCGCGTCGAGGATCTGCTGGCGCCCGCCGGAGGGCAGCGAGCGCGGCCGCGCGGGGTTGGCGAAGAGGCGCTCCTTCGCGAGGTCCGCGGCCGGTGCGGCCCGTGCGGCGGGCGCGGGCGCGGGCGGATCGTCTGTGCGGTTGGTTCCCGCGCTCGCGGGCTCGCTCGGCGCCGGATCGGGCAGCGGCGTCGCGAGCGGACCGTCGGCGACGGCGCCCGGCGCGGGCGCCTGCGCGCCGGCCGGCTCCTTGGCCACGAGCACGCTCCTGGCCGTCTTCGCGAGGTGCCCGTACGTATACGTGTTGCCGTAGGCATCGCGCAGCATCACGAAGCGGCCCAGGCGCGGGCTGTGGCCGACGCGCACGATCTCGCCGTCCTGGACGGCGACGACGGGCGTGCCGGGCTGCGCGAGGATCCGCAGGCCGCGGCGCGCGGTGGAGCGCGGCGCGCGCTTGGCATAGCGCGCGCGTCCGGCGACCGGCGAGCGCCCCTGCGCAAGGCCGGTCAGCGAGCCGACGAGGTCCGACGGCAGCCCGGCGACGAGGCGCGCGCGCCGCAGCACGGAATCGACGTACCAGTCGGCGTGGTTGTAGGCGAAGATCGCCTTCGAGAGGTCGGCCTCGGCGCCGGCCGCCTTGAGGTAGCGGGCCGCGGCGAAGATCGCGTCGACGGGGTTGTAGGGGTCCTTGCGCCCGTCCTCGTTGGCGTCGACGCCGTAGGCCTGCCAGCTCGACGGCATGAACTGCATCCAGCCCAGGGCGCCCGCCGAGGAGACGTTGAGGTTGCGCCCGTAGTCGGTCTCGATCTCGTTGATCGCCGCCAGGACCTCCCACGGGACGCCGTACTGGATGCCGGCGGCCTGGTAGATCGACAGCAGAAACGGCGGGATCCGGAACTGGCCGATGAAGAAGTTCGGGATCTGGGCGGCCTGGCTCGCCGCGCCCAGCGTCCCACCGAGCTCGCCGCCGCTGCGCTCGCCAGCGGCGGGGTCCGGCGCGTCGTCGGCGGCGGTCTCGCCGCGGCGCTGCGGGGCGGTCTCGGCGCGCGCGGGCTTGCGTTCACGCTTGGGCTTGGCCGCGCGTGGCCGGCGGCGCTCGGCGGGCAGGTCGAGATCGTCCAGGTGGTCGTTGAGGTAGTCCAGCGGCTCCACCGGCGGGGTCCAGGGAGCGGCGGGCGGCGGCGCGGCGGGCGGCGCAGGTGGCGCGGGCGGTGGCGCCGGCGTCGCGGGATCGGGCGCCGGCGTCGTCGTCGCCTCAGGCGGCGCCGGTTCCTGTGCCGGCGCGAGCACAACGGCCGGGCCGCCGATCAGGCCGGCACCCAGCACGAAGGCCGCGGCGAGGCGCCGCGTGGGGCGTTCGCTGCTCATGGCGTTGTCTGGGCCTCCATCGGCGGTCCTCGCATCGCGTCACAGGCCGAGGACCACCCCCAGCGCGAGCGGAGAACGCTACCGGACTTCGCGGCGGAGCCGGTCGCTGCACGGCCTCTCTCACGCTGCGATCGAGCGTTATGGATAGTCGCGACGAACGTGCCATCTACCCTCTTCGCATGCATCCCGTCGAGCACCGTGGCCTGCGCGAGCTGTATGCGATGACGCGGCAGCTGCGCGACCACTGGCGCCGCCTCGCGGCGCAACTTGGCGCCGACGCACCCGAGCAGGCGCAGCTGCTGCGCGACGGGTCGCAGCTCGCCCGCGCGCTGCTCGCCGAGCTGAGCGATGTGACGGCCCAGCGAGGGATCTTCGGGCGGCCGACGGCGCAGGGCCTGGGCGTCCAGCTGGCACGCGTGCACAGCGGCGCGCTGGACACGGCGCTGGAGGTCCATCAGGCCCTGCGCTTCGCGGTGCTCGATGTCGTGCACGTCGTGACGCTGCTCGAGTTCCTCGCGCAGGTCGCCGAGCACGACCGCGACCCGCAACTCGTGGCGTTCCTCGCCGGCTGGGCGGCGCAGTTGCGCGATCAGGAGCAGGCGCTGCGCGCCACGGTCCTCGCCCTCGCCGCCGACCCCGACCTTGCGGTGCGGGCGTCGGTGCCGAGCGCCGCCGGCCGGATCGGCCACGGCGCGGCGAACCTGATCGGCAGCTTCGGCGAGTGGTTCGACCGCCGCGCCGCGCGGTGAGCGGCGCTGCTTACACGTCCAAGCCGGCATTGGCGACGTTACGGTCGCTGGTCGCCCAACGGTAGAGGTTGTGACGGGCGCCGGCGAGCGGCTGGATGCCCGTCAGCGGGCGTGAGTACATGTCACACCACCGGCGGCGAGGTCCCGAAGAACCGCGGTAGCTCAGAGCGCGAATGGACGTCGAGCTTGCGGTAGGCGCTGCCCAGGTGCGTCTCGACCGTCTTCAGGCTGAGAAAGAGCGACTGCGCGATCTGCGGGTTTGACAGTCCTTCGGAGGCCATCGCGGCGATCCGCCGTTCGCTGGGGGTGAGCGCGTCAAGTCCTGTGGACAGCTGCCGCCGTGGCCGCGCCCCGGCGGCCTGCAGCTCGGCCGCCGCCTGCTCCGCGAGCCCGTCGGCCCCGCAGCTGCACGCGAGCTCGTGGCCGCGGCTCAGGGGCTTTCTCGCCTCCGAGCGCCGGTTGGCGCGCCGCAGCCAGGTCCCGTGCTCCACCAGGGCGCGAGCCAGCTCGGATTGCGCACCGGAGTGCTCGAGCACCGCGACTGCCTCCTCGAGCAGATCGGTCCCGCGCTCCGCTTGGACGACGCCGCAGGTGCACAGCGCGATCCCGATCGCACGCGGTGCGCCGAAGGCACGCGCGCGACGGAGGTCCTCCTCGGCGAGCGCGCGCGCCTGATCGCAGTCGCCGAGCGCCTTGAGCGCGCGAGCGGCTCGCGAGCGATACGACGAAAGCGCCGGGTTGGCGCCAAACCAGTCGTGCTCGCGGCGCGCGTACTCCCGCAGATCGTCCAGGGCCTCGGCGGGACGGCCCTGGGCGAGCCGAAGCGCGCCACGCGTGTACAGCAGGAGGTTGAAGGTCAGCCCGTCGGGGATATGCCCCTCCAGCGCACGCTCTGTCAATGCGTGCTGGGCGGCGGCGAGCGCGCCGCGGTCGACCAGCGCCTCGAGCAGCGAGGCCAGCGAACCGGCCCTCGCCGCACCCCACGGCTGACCGCTGCCGAGCTGCACGGAATACTCGGCGTCGGCCTCGGCTTCGCGCAGCGCGCCGCGATGATAGGCGAGGCGCGAGCGGTGATACGAGGCGACGACGACCGTCATCGGCGAACCGGCGCTCCGGCCGGCGTCGAGCGCCTGCTCGACGTGCTCGGCCGCGATGTCATAGCGATCGCAGCTCACGAGAACGGCGAGCGCGTGGAAGTACTGGGGAGCCTCGGGAACGCGCCCGACGAGCCACCGCGGGGTGACAAGCGCTCGTTGCGCCAGCGCTGCGACATCATCGACCGGGGCGCATGCCATCGCCTGCAGGAGCGCGATCTGCCCGAACAGCGCTCGCTCCGCGGTGGTGTGACCGCTCACCTCGCTCTGCAGGCGACGTACGCGCGTACCCACGTGGCGCGCAGACGCAGCTTCGAACATCGCCACGGCGGCAAGCTCCGACTCGAACTCGAGCGCCAGCTCCCTGTCGTCCTCCATGACCAACTCAATCGCCTCTTCGAAGAGCCGCACGGCCTGCGGCACGTCGCCGCCGAGGCCTCGCAGCAGCGCCAGGTCGTGCGCGGCCAGCGCACGGGTCCGCGGATCCTGCGCCGCCTGCATCGCCTGCTCGAGGTGAACCACTGCGTCTGGGTGCCCGAGCTGCGCCTCGGCGGCACCGAGGCGTTGCAGCAACTGCCCATCGGTCTGCACCGGCCGCTCGAGAAGCGCACGTCGCAGGTACTGTGCCGCCGTCTCGGGCGCACCCCTCGACATGGCTTCGTGCGCCGCCTGCGCGAGGTGCTCGACCACCCAGTCATCACCGGCTGGCTCGGCTTGCAGAAGCTGTGCGGCGACGCGCTCGGCATGGGCCCCGTGCGCGGCGAGCATCCGCGCCGCGCGCGCGTGCTGTCCGGCGCGCTCGTGAGGCGCCAGATCGGTGTAGACCGCCTGGCGAACGACCGGATGCAGGAACTCGAGCTCGGCGCCGCGCTTGAGGATCGCGGCCCGGACAAGCGCGTCCGCGGCCTGCGCGGCCGCCGCCTCGGGCATCTCGGCCAGTTGCGCCGCGTGCGCAAGCGCAGCTCGCTCCCCCAGCACCGCGACAGCTTTGGCGAGCGAAGCCCCACCGGGCACCTTCGCAAGCCGCATGACGACAGCGCGTGACACCGCCCGTGGCCCGAGCGCGCGTATGCGCGGCGCTTGAGCGATGGTGGGCGCGATGCCCTGAAAGACGATCTCCCGCAGAAGCGCCTCGATGAAGAACGGGTTGCCGACGGTGGCCGCATGACACGCGTCTGTGAATTCGGGTTCCGGTTCCTCGCCCAGCCGCGTTGCGATAAGAGCCGCCGTGGCCTCACGCGAGAGCGGGCGCAGGCTGACGGTGATCGAGGTCGCGGTTGCCGCGAGGTGCGACAGGAGCATGTCCGCGCCCGGCGCGCTCTGCGCGCCCGGTTCGGCCGGGCGCGCCGCTAGCAGGAGCGCCACCGACATCTCCTCGAGGCGCGGCAAGAGAAACGCGAGGAAGCGAAGAGACGGAATGTCGCCCCAGTGCAGATCGTCCACAGCAAGGACGAGCTGGCGTCGTTCCGCCAGGTTCGACAGCAGCCAATACAAACCATGCAGCGTCGCAAACGTCGCATCCGCAGCGGGCGGATCAGCCGAATCGGTCTCCCACAGCGGCCTCGCCAATCCCGCCGCGCCGGCAAACAACGCCTCCCTCTCCTCCGCGCCCGCCGACGCAATCCGGGGCTCGAAGAGCTGGCGCACCATCCCGAACGAGAACTCGCGCTCAAGCTCCGAGCCACACGCAGTCAGCGCCTCGTAGCCGCGTTCGCGCGCGCGCACAAGCGCCGCTTGCAACAGGCTGCTCTTTCCCAGTCCGGCCGCCGCCTCCATCACGACGAGCCGCCCGTTCCCGCTGGCGGCATCGTCGAGGGCGAGCATGATCTGCGCGAGCTCGCCATCGCGTTCGAGCAAGAGCCGTTGGGTTGGTGCGCGGACACCTGTCACAAAACATGCTCATCGTCCGTCAATCAAGCTCGCAGATCAAGCCCGGCGCATCGGGCCAAGGCAAGGGCGACCAACTGAAGTGCGCAAGTTCAGGGTGCAGTCTCAGGGGGATCCCCGATGCGAGAGGCGCGCCGAGGGCCGATCATCGGTGGTCTCGGAAACGTCTCATCTCCAGCACCGGAGGCAACACGCGATGGCAGCGGGGCACCCGCCTTACATGCGACAGTCGCAGCCCACCAACGGCATGGCGACCGCCTCGCTCGCAGCGGGCATAGCGGGCGTCACGATTGCTCCGCTCGTCGGTTCGATCGCAGCGCTGATCTGCGGCTACAAGGCAAGGCGGCAGTTCGCGGCGACACCCGAGCGCGAGCGCGGCGAGGGCGTTGCAGGCACGATTTGAATGACACCTGCAACCGTGCACCTCGCGCTCGAGCTCGTGGCGGGCAGCGAGCCGATCAAGGGCTCGCTTGCCGAGCCGCACGGGCAGCGCAGGGCGTTCGAGGGCTGGATGGAACTCGCAGCGACGCTCGAGGCGTTCATCGAGAGCGAGCCGCAGAGACCGCCCTCCGCCGATCGAGCGGTCACCGAACGGACAGAAGACTCGGAGCCGCCGAGTTCGAGTAGAAGGCTGCTCAAGTGAGTGTTTCTCGCGTCGACGGGCCTGCCGTTTCAGAACGAACGCGGCGTGACCGCTTTGCCAGCGTCACGGGCGGGCGCAGACGACGAAGGCAAACAGGGTGTCGGTACCGGTTGCGGCGGTGTTCTTGACCCTCGTCCTCCATCCAACCGGGACGTCTGCCACCGGCCCCTCTCCGCCGACAAGGATCGGAGAGCTGTTGATCACGAAGGAGCCCGTGCTTCCCGCTCCCGCCTGGTCAACGGTGATGTTCGCGCCGCCAGTCGCGCGCTCACCCTCCAAGCATCGCGCGCTAGCGTCCTGGACAGACCCGGCCGCAACCTGTGCGGGCGTGCCCCTGCGCAGCGTGACGTTCGTCGCGCCAGGGGAACCAGGAGCGCCCGCCGGCCCCTGTGCACCGGGAGCGCCCGGTGGAGCGGGAACGCCCGGTGCCCCGGGAACGCCCTGCGGACCCGCGGGACCGGGAGGACCAGAGCGCAGCTGGCCTGCTTTGAGGTCCGCTGCGAGCAGCGAACCGTTCTTGACCTCACGGCTCGTCAGGACCTCGCGCTTGAGCTTGATCGCCGCGATCGATCGGTTCTTGATGTTCTTGCCGTTGATCGCGACTGCGGCGTAGCCGCTGCCTCCGAGCGCGACGAACAGCGCGACCAGCGCGACGATCATGGCCGGTGACGGCCGGCGAAAGGTCCGGTTGAACAAGGCTATCTCCATCTCCAGTAGCGAATGGCCGCGCGAAGATACGCGGGCGCGCATGACGCTCGCATCGGGGGACACCCTGAGATCGCACCCTGAACATTCGCCCCCGCCGGCTCCGCCCGCCGTGCGCTGCGCGTCCCGCGAACCTGCGCGAGCTCAAGGGTGCCGACGAGAATGTATGGCGCACGCTGGTCGCGTGTGCCGCGCAGCGCCACACCTCACAGCTCAGACCGGTCAACGGCGAGCGCCGCGGGTCACGAAGTTCAGGGTGCGATCTCAGGGCGCACCCCGATGCGAACGGGCGCCGGCGGGTCGATGATTCTCGGCGGTAAGAGCGAGTCCCGGGGCACCGCAGCAGCGTTGGGTGCCACCACCCTCGCCGGAGCCGCTCAGTATCGCCAGTATTTACAGACAACATGTCACGAAGGGGTCATCAAGCATGACTTTGTGGAGCACCGGGGCCTTCGACAAGCTGAAGGATCACTGCTCAAGCGACGATTCGAGCCAGCCCGGACCAGCGCGCGTCAGGGCGGCCGTATCCCGTGAGACCTACGAGAGCGTCGAATCCGGAGCTACCGCTTTGGGGCGCTGTCGCGCTCGGCTCTTCCTCGCCATTGCTCTGGCTGCGCTTGCCTTCCCCTCCGCGGCCGTGGCCCTGAACGGGTCACCGACGTACGAGCGGCAGATCACGGGCGGTGAGCTCGCCACGACCGCGTGGCCGGCGGCCGGCGCGCTCGACACGCTTCGCGCGAAGGCGGACTGCGGTGGGGTGCTCGTGAGCGGCCGCTGGTTTCTGACGGCCGGACATTGCGTGGGCGAACGCGTCGACCCGCAGAGCACGTTTGTCGTGACGCTGGGCAAGCCTGATCTCGATCAAGCCACCGCCGCCGATCGCTACACCGTCGACCGCCCGGTCGACCGCCATGCGCTGTTCGCGTGGCCTGAGGGGATGGCGCCCAGCCACGATCTCGCGCTGCTGCACCTCGATCGGCCTGCCGCTCAGGATCCGCTGCGGCTCGTGTCCCCGAGCGAGCCGGCGCTGTGGAAGCCGGGGACGAGCGCGACCTTGGTCGGATGGGGACGCACCTGCATCGGGTGCGACGGGGTCCGGCAGCTGCGTCAGGTGAAGATCCCGCTCATCGACGACGCCGCGTGCAGCTCGCTCGAGCCGAACCTGTTCAAGCCTGAGGTCATGGTGTGCGCGGGCGAAGGGCACAGGGGCGGCTGTGAGGGCGATTCCGGAGGACCGTTGATGGTGGACCGGCTGGGGGAGCCCGTGCTCGTCGGGACCACCTCCGGCGGGGATGCCGCGTGCAACCTGCCTGAACATCCCGGCTTGTTCACGCGCCTCGGTGCGCCCGCCCTCAATCAGTGGCTACGCGAGCGCATCCCGACGGTCACGTTGTCGGGGTCGCCGTCTGCGCCGCAGGCGGGCGACACGGTTGAGCTCGTGGCCGCGGCATCGGCGCCCCCGAGCCAGCCGGGCAGCGCGTCCTACAGCTGGGATCTCGACGGCGATGGCGCCTTCGACGATCGCGACGGGCCGGTGGTACGCATCTCGTCGGTGCGCCAGGGGACCTACCCGGTCCGCGTCCAGGCGGTGTATCCCGACGGTGACCGTGCGGTGACGCGCGAGGTCGTGAGGGTTTCTGCGGCCGGCGCCCAGCGGGTCGCTGAGGTTGCGCCACCGCAGCTCGTCGGCGCGCCGCGCCGGGTTCGCATCCGCAGCCTGCTCGATCGGCGCATCAGCTTCCGGGTCAGGTGCTTCTCCGCATGCTCCGTCCGGGCCACGCTGAAGCTCATCGGGCGCACGCGCCGGAGTCGGGCCTCGACCCGCGCACAGGTGGGATCGGGCCACGCGGGCACCGCGCAAGCGGCAACCGTGCGGGTGACGGTCAAGCTGACGCGAAGCGGCCTGCGCCAGCTGCGCCGCCTGCGCCGCGGCACTCTGAAGCTGCGCGCGAACGTGACGGACGCCAGCCGCAGCACGCGGCTCGACCAACGAGTCGCGCTGAGGCGCTGAACGCTGGTCGTGCCGCGGTGGCGGTGTTTGATGGCGCCTGGGCGGGACGCTGACGCAGAAGCCCGGCACGGCGGGTGCATCTCGCAGAGCGCGGATACGACGCCGCTACAGGCCGCCGGAGGCAAGCTGCCGCTCACCCGGGCGCTGCAGGGTACGGAAGGCTCGCAAGACGCGTTCGTGCTCGGCTGACGGCCTCGAGCAAAAGACGCGCGCTGCGGCGGAATGTCGCGTGGTCGTCAACTATCAGGATCGTCTCTTCACGGATTTCGTCGTGCCGTAAGCGGCGGCGTCTTTGCACCGGGTGCTGGCACCACCTCAAACGTCGCGGCACCGCCCGTTGAAGCACGCCTGCCCCTACTGCTTCCGTCGCGTTGGCACTACACGCGAATCTCGCAGAAGCCCACGCGCGACTTGGGTGTGTGCACCAGAGCGTTACGTCGGCCGCAGTCAGAGAATCGCCTTCATGGCAGCACCACCACAACGAGGGGGAACAGCATGACGCGAGGGATCATCGTGGGCACGTACGCTCGCTTGCGCAGCGTCTGGATGCTCGCCCTGGTGGCAGCGCTGGCCGTGGTGGCGGCCGCTTCCACGGCGACCTCGGCCTCCGCGGCGACCGAGAGCACGCTCAGCTCCGATCGCGGGCCGTATCACTCGGCGAACGCCGGCCCCTCCTAGGGGGAACGTGATGAGACAGACCTCAGATGCACGTGACGCGCCAGCGCGCGGCCAGATCACTCCCATTCGATCAGCAGCAGCCATGGGCGCTGGCGTCCGGGCGGATCACATCCTGCCTGAGCCGGGGACCACCGCGGCTTCAGGCTGCATGTCGCGCGCCGGCCACGCCGATGGCACCCGAGGGCTTGATCAGCCTTCGCCACCGCCGGCCCCCGTCGATCCTGCGACGTCAGCGATCGCCGCTGCCCTCGGCGCGGCCGCCGCCGGCCGCGGGCAGCTCATGGTCGTGGAGGGGCCGGCTGGGCTCGGGAAGACCTGGCTGCTCAAGGCCGCGCTCGAAGATGCCCGCGCGCGCGGCTTCAAGACGCTCACCGCGCGTGCGAGTGAGCTGGAGCGCGAGTTCGCCTTCGGGCTCGTGCGCCAGCTGCTCGAGCCCGCGGTCGCCAACGCGGGCGAGCAGAGGTGGGAGGCGCTGTTTCGAGGCGGGGCTGCGCGTGCCCAGCCCCTGTTTCAGACCGACCCCGCCGGCGCTGCGCCGGCGGTCGCGGCATCGTGCGCGGTCCTGCACGCTCTGTACCGGTTGCTCTCACATGTCGCCGACGGGGATCCGCTGCTGATCACGGTCGACGACGTGCATTGGGCCGACCCGCACTCGCTTCGCTTCCTCGTCTTGCTTCTGTCACGGCTGGAGGAGCTGCCGTTGGTCTTGCTCGTGGCGCTGGGCCACGGAGAGAGCGCAGAGAGCCCGCTGGTCGCCCAGATCGCGTCGGCTTCGTCAGCGATCGCGCTGCGCCCTCGCCCGCTCTCACGCGGACAGGTGGCGGAACTGGTCGTTCGTACCCTTGCCCGCGGGCCGGCGCCCGAATTCACCGATGAATGCCACGCGGCGACGGCCGGTAATCCATTCTTGCTGGGCGCGCTCCTTCAGGAAGTCGCGACGCGCGGCATCGCTCCAACCGAGTCGGGCGCCCGCCACGTCCGCGCGCTCGGGCCGCCGACCGTTTGGCACGCGACGCGGATGAGAATCGCGAGGGTGCCACACGGCGCCGCGCTCGCGCGAGCGGTCGCCTTGCTCGGTGACGGCGCCGACCTTCGCCACGCCGCCGCGCTCGCCGGCCTCGAAGAACACGCGGCGACGAAGGCGGCTGATCTGCTGACTCGCGCCTCGATCCTCAGACGAACGCGACAGCTCGAGTTCGTGCATCCGATCGTGCGCCGGGCGATCTATGCGGACCTTCCGCCGCAGGAGCGGGCGGCCGGCCATGCACGTGCGGCGAAACTGGTCGCCACAACTGCCTCACCCGAGCAGATCGCCGCCCACCTGCTCGAGACCTCGCCAGGAGGCGACCAGCATGTCGTGCAGCAGCTGCGCAGCGCCGCCGAGGAGGCTCTCGGCCGAGGTGAGACGAACGCCGCGATCCGCTTCCTGCGCCGGGCGCTTGACGAGCCGCCCGATCCTGCGCTTCGTGTGGACATCCTGGTGGCGCTCGGCTCAGCTCGATACTGCCTCGGTGAGCGTGCGGGCGTTGATCATCTGCGCGAGGCGTTCGAGCTGGCAGACGATCCGCGGCGTCGGGCCCTGGTCGCGCGCGAGCTGGCCGTGGTGCTTGGCATGTCCGGCCGCCACGGGGACGCGCTCGCGCTGCTCACCGATGCGATCAACTCCCTCCCGCTCGAGGACCGAGAACTCTCGCTCGAGCTGGAAGCGGATCTCGCAGCGATCTCAAAGCGCGGCACCGGCGTCGCAGCGGTGGCCCGCGCGCGGCTTACGTCGCTACGCCCAAGCATCGCCGGCGACACGGCGGCAGAGCGGCGGCTGCTCGCCGAGGTGGCCTGGCACGATGCCCTCCAAGGAGCGCGCGCCGATGAGGTGGCGACCGTCGCAGAGCGCGCGCTGCGGACCCCGCGATGGGTGCTGGGTGGGCTCGGTGGCGCGCCGCAGTACTTCCTGGCCAGTTACCTGCTGGTGCGCGCCGAGCGCTTTGACGCCGCCGACAGCTACCTTCGACAGGCGGTTGCCGAGGCGCGCGCAACGGGATCTGCGATCACCCACGCGGCCGCCGCGGTGCAGCGCTCCGCGCTGGCCTATCGACGCGGCGACGTACGAGAGGCTCAGACGCAGGCGGCGGCGGCGGTCGATCTGCAACGTCGTCATGGTTGGGCGCTCGGGCCCGCGAACGCGCTCGCGCAGCTCATCGACGCGCTGATCGAGCTCGGCGAGATCGAGCAGGCCGAGCGGGTGTTGGAGCAGCACGAGCACGGACGCCATATCCCCGACGACATCACGTTCAACGACCTGCTCGAGAGTCGCGGCGCGCTGCGCCTCGCGCAGGGTCGCACCGGCGAGGCGCTCGCGGACTTCCGCGAATACGGCCGCAGGGAGCGAGACTGGCGGGCGTCCAACCCCGCCTTCAGCGCCTGGCGCTCGCGCGCGGCCATCGCCCACTCGGCGCTGGGCGAGCACGGCGAGGCACGCCGGCTCGTCGCCCGTGAGCTGGCGCTCGCGCGTGCCTTCGGTGCGCCTCGCGCGATCGGTATCGCGCTGCGCGCGCACGGTCTCCTGGAGAAGGGCGAAGCACAGCTTGCGCTTCTCGCAGAAGCGGTCTCGATGCTCGAGCGTTCCTCCGCCCGACTCGAGCACGCGCGGGCGCTCGTCGACCTGGGCGCCGCCACCCGACGCCGGGGGCGCCGCAGAGACGCCCGCGAGCCGCTGCGAAGAGGGCTCGAGCTCGCCGACAGCTGCGGCGCGATCGCGCTTGTCGAGCGGGCGCGCGAGGAGCTCGACGCCATCGGCGACCGGCCGCGCCGCGTCGCCGCCGGCGGGTCGGATGCGCTGACGCCGAGGGAGAGCCACGTCGCTCAGATGGCCGCCGACGGGCTCTCGAACCCGCAGATCGCGCAGGCGCTCTTCGTCAGCCTCAAGACCGTCGAGACCCACCTCGGTCACGTCTACCGAAAGCTGGACATCCGTTCGCGCGCCGAGCTCAAGACGACGCTGCCGGGCGCAGCGTGAACTGTCAGGAGGACCGCTCATCGGCGCTGCTTCGCGCGCACCACCCTGAACGTCGTCGCCCGGGGCGTGGAGGCACCGCCGGCGTTCGTCGCTGTGATGGTGGCGCGGTAGGAGCCCGCCGCAAGTGCCCGCCGCCCGATCCGGCCGCTGAAGAAGACCGTGTTCGGCCCGCTTCTACCCGAGTGGTCGAGCGCGCCGCGGCGCTGGTAGCGGGTGCACTTGCGTGTGAGGCGGCGTGTTGGCCTGACGCAGCGCCGCCCCGCGCGGCGGCCGGATAGCTTGCGCTCGACCATGATCGTGATCCGCGCGTCGATGCTGAGGGTGTACTTGAAGCGCCCACCCTTGGCGCCCGTGGAGATCCGCGTCCTTTGCTTCGGGACGGCGATCACGTCGGGTGAGAAATCAAAGCCGCTGATCGACGGGCGGGAGATCGCTGATCGGATTGGGGGCGTCGGCGACGATGGCGTGGCGGGCGCCGGCGCGGGACCGGGCGGCGCGGCGGGCGGCAGGAGGCTCGGCGTGAAGAAGATCGAGGCGGACCCCTGGTTTCGGTTGGCGCCGACGTCCTCGCCGGGGGCGCCGGCGAGGATCGTGCCGCCGCTGATTGCGACCGACGAGCCGAACCAGTTGCCGGTCGTGCCGTCAGCGGCAGTCAGGCGCGCGGTCTCGGTGCGCGCCGCGTCGTCGCCCGTAGCGAACGTGTAGACGGAGCCCACGTCCGGCGTGGAGCGGGCGCCGTCGGGGGCGCCGACGGCGATCACGTCTGCGTCGATCGCGACCGACGAGCCGAACTCGGCGAAGGGTGCGCGGTCCGACGCCGTCAGCTTCGCCGTCAGCCTCCTGAAGCCGCGCACGGCGCCCGCCCGCGAGAACGTGTAGGCGGAGCCCGGGCGTTCGTCGGCGCCGGCGACGCCGGCCGCGCCGGCGACGTTCATGTCGCCCGCGATCGCGACCGACGAACCGAGACTGTCGTACTGCACGCCGTCCGATGCCGTCACCTTCGCGATCTCCGAACGCGCCGCATCGCTCGTGCCGGCAAAGATGGAGGTAGAGCCCGCAGCTTGATTGGCGCCTACGTCGTCGCCGGGTGCGCCGGCGACGATCCAGCCGCCGTCGATCGCGACCGAGAAGCCAAGCTCGTCGAACGGCGCGCCGTCCGACGCCGTCAGCTTCGCCGTCTGGCCCGTGAAGCCGCGCGCGGCGCCCACGCGCGAGAACGTGTATGCGGAGCCCACGTCTGCACTCGTGCCGACGTCGTCGCCGGGTGCGCCGGAGACGATCGTGTCTCCCTCGATCGCCACCGAGGAGCCGAGCCCGTCGAGCAGCGCGCCGTCCGAAGCCCCCAGCTTGGAGGACTCCGAGCGCGCCGCGGCTCCCGTGCGCGCGAACACGTACACCGAGCCGACGTCTCGGGTGAAGCCGGCGTCGTCGCCGCGCGCACCGGCGACGATCCAGTCACCATCGATCGCGACCGAAGAGCCGAGCTCGTCCAACGGCTCGCCGTCTGAAGCGGTCAACCTGGCAGTCTGGATCCACGCGTCAGCTGCACGCGCGAAGACGTAGACGGCGCCGATGTTGCGGTTCGCGCCCGGCGCGCCGACGACGGCTGTGTCGCCGTCGATCGCAACCGAGGCGCCGAGTCCGTCGAACTGCGCGCCATCCGAAGCCGTCAGCTTCTGCTCGAGTGCGGATGCGGGCGCGGGAAGCGCCAAGCCGAGCACCGCCACGGCGACGATGACCAGCACGCGAGCGGGATGGCGGGCGCCTAGCCTGATCACGATGCGCACCTGAACCGCGCAACAGCGAAGCTTCGTCTGCATCTCGTCTCCCGTCGCCACGTGTGAGCCACTCGCGAATCATCGGCGCGGGAGCGTGCATCCCGCATCGGGGAGCACCCTGAGATTCGCACCCTGAACTTGTCGCCGTTGCCGTCGCCCGTGTCCTGTTCGTCCGCGGACACGATGACCTCGGGCCTGACCGGCGGTTCAAGCGAGCGAACTGGGCTGGCCACGTCGATGATCGGGCTTGCCGTAGCACGCGAGCGAAGACCGTCGCGAAGTTCAGGGTGCGATCTCAGGGTGCTCCCCGACGCGGGGCGTCAACCTCGGCGGCATGCTGCGAACCACGCGCCAGGCCGCGCATCCCTCAGCCTCCCACCATCCCGTCGCGAGGTAGCACATGATCAGACGCAGCCGTTCGATGATTGCGACGAGCCTGGGCGCAACCGTCCTCGCGCTCGTCCTCGCCGTGCCGGCGCCGGCGGCGATCCCCTTCGATGCCGGCTTCGGCAACGAGGATGCGCGCCCGCAGGTCGCCGTCGGCGCCGACGGCGTGGGACACGTCGTGTGGTCCGAATCACCCAGCGACGGCAGCGACGACCGCGTCGGCTACTGCCGCGTGCGGAGGAACGCGACGGCGTGTGATCGCACCACGCACGTGAACTTTCCGCCGAGTGAACTCAAGATTGACGTATTCCGCCACGCTCCGCAGGTCTTCGCACCGGCGCCGGGCAAGGTCGTGATCCTCGGCGGTTACAGCGCCTATACCAACGCCATCTTTCGCTGGATCTCGACGGACAACGGAGCGTCGTTCGGGGCGCCGGTGAAGATCGCAGAAACCGTCTACATGACGGCAGGCGCCTACGTCGAGAGCGGCGACGTCGCAGTGGCAATGGGGAACGGCAACGACGAACACAACAGCAACATCGTCGCCGGCCCCACCGCGCCGACGACCCCCTCCAGAACGGTGCTGCCAAGCGGGGACTCTCCGTCGGTCGTGCGCGTGCCGGGCCAGAACCAGCTCGTCGCCGTCAACAGCTCTAACTCGATCTCGTTCTCCGTGTTCTCCGGAGCGTTGACCGCCGCGAGCATCAACACCGGCACCTGGAGCGGCGCGCAGCCGACGACCCCCGGCGAGACCTACTCCGACCCCTCACTCGGCGCCGGCGGCGCGGGCGTCTTCCTCACCTTCCGGCGCTTTGCCGTGGGAGCACCCGAGCAGGAGCAGATCATCGCGCAGCGCTACGACCCGGCGACCAAGCAGTTCGAGGTGCCGAAGACCATCGTGCAGCGCGACGTGTTCGAGGCGCCCTCGATCGATGGACCACCGCCGGTCGCCAACGTCAGCAATCCCGACATCGCGGTCGACAGCTCTGGCCCCCATGTCATCTGGGACTCGCACTTCGGCGACAGTCGCCTGCGCTATCGCCGGTCGACCGACGGCGGCGCCACGTACGGCCCGGTGCTGAACCTGGCGCTGCATGGCGATTACGACGATCCGCAGATCGCGGTGGCGCCCGATGGCAGCGGCTTTGCCACCTGGACGGAAGACACCTTCACGGTCCAGGTCGTGGCGCTCGATCCGCAGCCCGAGCCGAGCAGCGGCCCGCCGCCGCCTCCTCCGCCGCCTCCGCCGCCGGCAAAGGACACGACGAGGCCGCTGCTCAGCGCGCTGTCGCTGTCGCCCAGCCGCTTCGCCGCGGCCCGAAAGGGCGCGAGCATCGTCCGCCGGGGCGGCAGCAGGGTCTCCTACAGGTTGTCTGAGCCGGGCGTCGTGAAGTTCACCGTGCAGCGCGCCGACAGCGGTCGCCGCGCGGGCGGGCGCTGCGTCAAGGCCAAGCGCTCGAACCGCCGCGCCAGGCGCTGCACCCGCTACCGCAGGCTGCGCGGCAGCTTCACGCACCCCGGCGCCGGCGGACAGAACAGCTTCAAGTTCAGCGGGCGCCTACGCAACCGCAAGCTCGCGCCCGGCCGCTACCGCCTCCAGTCGACCGCGACCGACGCCGCCGGCAACAGATCGCGACCGGAACGCACGCGCTTTCAGATCCGGCGTCGCTGACCACGAACTCGTGCGCGCGTCGGCCGCTGCGATGACCGGCGCGCGCACGCCTCCGATCCTGCTCAGGAAACCGTCGCCGGGCGCACCGTGCGGGGAACGTGTGCAACGTGGCTGAGATCGAGCTCGAGTACGACCGCCTCGGATCCCGGCTGCGCAGCATCGGGACCGTCGTCATCGAGTACGACCGGATGGGCAGCCGTCCATGCCGGCTCGGCCCGCACCTGCTCGAGTACGACGTGATGGGCTCGCGCCTGCGAGCGATCGGCGGCGTTGAGATCGACTACGACCGCCTGGGCTCGCGGCCGTGCGCGCTGGGGGACATCGCCCTGGAATACGACCGGCTTGGTTCGCGGCTGCGCCGCGTCGGTTCGTATGAGCTGACGTATGACCGGCTCGGCGCCCGCGTGCGCACGATCGGCCCGATGACACTGCAGTACGACCGTCTCGGAGCACGACCCAAGCGCGTCGGCGTGCCGGACGCCGGCACATCACTCGACGACGACGACCTCACGATCCTGTACTTCGTGCTCTACGAGATCGAGCGCAGGGAGGAGGAAGCGCGCCGACGTTAGCGCACAACTTTCGCGGCCCGGTTTCAGGGTGCGATCTCAGGGTGCTCCCCGATGCGAAGACCCCCTCACAGGGCGACCATCCAAACGTGAGACGGATGTGGCGACGGCAACGAGATGTAGGCAGCCGATGCTGCTGCAAACCCTGAGGATCACGCCTGTGGCGCGCGGGCGTATCGCCGGTGTCATATGCGCGCTCGTGCTGGCGCTCGTTGCTTGGCACGCGCCGCCGGCCCTCGCAGCAATCGATCAGGGGACGATCACGGTCGGGCGCGGCGCGGGTGGCGCGCGCCTGGACATGAGCCGCGATCAGGTGATCGCCGAGTTGGGTGCGCCGGTGCGAGAGAACGCCAACGGCGTGATGTCCTACCAGCCCGACCTCGAGTCGGCCACGAGCCTCTTTGACATCTACCGGTACGGCGACACCGGGCGCGTCCGGATGTTCATCCTCGCCGGCTTTCGTGGCCGCGGCTGGAAGCTGCGCGACGGCAACGCGATCTTCGCGCGAGGCGCGATCGATCGGCTGTATCGCCACTACGGGCGCCGTGTGCGCCGCGTACACGACCGCGTCATCGACGAGCGACGATACGTGATCCGCAGCCGCTATCTCAATCGACCCGTCGAGACGCAGTTCCTCGTCGATCGTTTCTCGCGCAAGAAGGCGCGCGTACTCGACGTCATCATCCTGTTCACCGATCGCGGGGCATGACGCGCGTGCGAGGCACCGTCATCGTCATCGCCATCCTCGCCCTGGCTGGAGGCGGGTGCGGCAACGACAACGATGCGTCCACGGGCACGCCGCAGGCGGACACGCACTTCACCAAGGACGAGCTCAAGCGCTTTTCGATCAAGCGAGCGGACCTGCCCGCCGACTACAAGAAGACAAGATCCACGTCCGGCACAGGGGACGACTGCCTGCCGTCGCAGACCGGCGAGGAAGCCACCGTGATTCGCGCCTGCGTGCGTTGGGACTGCAGGCGTGCACTGGTACGACCTATCGAAACGAAGTTCGCGACGGCGACGGCACGTTCCGCAACGAGGTCTTCTCTGGGAGTTTTGGCTTTCGAGACGCCGGTAGCGCGTCCGAGGCGCTGCCGCTGATCAGGAGAGCGCTCATCGCCAGTGCTCGTGCCACCGGGGATGCTCGCATCATCTCGCGACACAGCATGGGGGTCTCGGGACTGGGCGACGAAACGGCCCGTGGGGCAACGGTTCGCGGCGGGCTCTTGGACGAACGTTTCGCGTTCTATCTGTACTTCTGGCGCGCGGGCAACGTCGTTGCAACCATGGGATCCTCCGACTTTGTCGGCGGCCAGGACAAGCAGGCGACCCTCGAGATCGCCAATCGCATCGACGATCGCGCGACGCGCGACTAGCCCAGCCCGTGCCGATCCCGAGGCTCAGAGTGCTCCTTACGGTCGCGTGCGCGGTGGCCGTCTCGCCGGCCTCCGCGCACGCCGCCACCGTCGGCATGAGCTACTCCGAGCCGTTGCCAAAGGCCGGCGGCGGCGGGTACAGCATGACGTTTGCGGCTGCCCCGGCGAGGTCAACGACATGGCGCTCGAGCGCACGAGCACCGCCATCGCCGTGCATGACCGCGATGCGCCACTGGCAGTCGCGGCCGGCTGCATCAGGATCGACGCCACCCACGCGAGCTGCCCGCTCCCGAGCACAGCGCCGACGGACGTGATCGCCGAGCTCGGCGACGGCGATGACTTCGCAGCACTGGCGGATCTTCAACCGGCCGGGACGATCAGGGTTCGCGGCGGCGGCGGAAGCGACCGCCTGTCTACGACGACCGTGAACGGGGCCACCCTCGAAGGCGGCGACGGCCGCGACTCGCTCAGCGGCGGGCCTGGACATGACAGCCTGGTCGGCGGCACCCAGAGCGACGAGCTTTCTGGAGGACCCGGCAACGACTATCTCATCGGTGAAGACGCGTCTCCAGGTGGCGCGCCTGTCGTCACCGCGACCGACGCGCTCGACGGAGGTGCCGGGAACGACACTGCAAGCTACTCCGGCCACAGCGCTCCTCTTACGGTGGATCTTACGATCACCGGCCGGCAGCCGGGCGCCCGCGACGACCTGCTCGCCGGGATCGAGAACGTCCACTCCGCAGGCGCAGGCGATCGGTTGCTCGGCGACGACGGACCGAACACGCTGAGGGCGTCGGGCCCGCGCAGCACGGCGATCGGGCGCGGCGGTGATGACAACCTCGCTTCCGAGGTCGCAGACGGCGGCGACGGCGACGACGTCCTCGACGTCTTCCAGGACACCAAGCGGTTCACCTGCGGCGCCGGGCGCGACCACGTCGGCCTCACCCGCCCGCGTCAGCTGATCCCGCGCGACTGCGAGCTCGTCGCACCGACCGGACTGCTGAACGTCGTCGCACGCCCGCGGCGTGTCGGCGGCCGCTGGCTGGAGCTTCGCCTCGCCACCCTCGGTGCCAGGCGGCTGGACATCAGGGTCTTCCACGCGCGCCGCGGAACGCTGCTCGCCTCCGGACCGATCAGCCTGCGACGCGCCGGTCGGCTCGACGACCAGCCCGCGCGACTGGCGCGCCTGCGCCTGACACGCGCCGGCCGGCGCGCGCTCGCACCGGGAGGCACCCCGCCATTCGCATCACCTTGCGACGTGACGGCAAATCCGACGCCGTGGGAAGCGACGGCAACAAGGTCATCTTCTGAGCCGCAGCCGAGCCTGCCGGCGCGCGAGACTCGCTGGCAGGCAGGAGTCAAGCGGTGGTGCCCGGCGCGGCACGACGGAGAGGGCCGTGGCCGAAGTTCAGGGTGCGATCTCAGGGTGCTCCCTGACGCGAGGCGCCAACCGCGGCGGCATGCTGCGGTCACGCGCGGAGCCCCGCAGCCCGAGGTTTCTCTTGCTCTCCCGAACGTCACCTCCGAGTAGAACATGATCAGACGCAGCCGCTCGACGATCGCGATCAGGCTTGGGCGTCGGCCTGGGGTGCTGATAGCCGACTCGCCGCCGGTTCCGTCTCGTGCGGACGAACGCCGGAAAGCGGATGGCCGGTGTCGCCGTAGCTTTGGCGGTGGCGGTGGCGGTGGCGATGTCGATGGCGGGTGCGCCGACGGCGAGCGCCGCGGCGTTCCCAATCGTTCACGCGGGCGGGTTGCATAGCTGCGGAGTCAGAAGCGACGCGACCATCGTCTGCTGGGGCGAAAACGGCTTTGGGCAGACGGCGCCGCCGGCGGGCAGCTTCAGCTCCGTCAGCGCCGGCGGCTCGCATAGCTGCGCAGTCCGAACCGACCAGACGGTCGCCTGCTGGGGCTCCAACACCTCTGGGCAGACAAGCGTCCCCGCCGGCGCGTTCCCGGCGATCGCGGCGCCTCCGCCGCCGCCTCCGCCGCCTCCGGTTGCTGAGTTCGCCGGCTCGCCCAAGAGCCTGCGCGTCAGCTCGACGGGGCGGTTCAGCTACCGCTTCGTCGCGACACCGCTGAGCAGCGGCACGATCAAGCTCACGAGCACGAAGAAGGTCATGGTCGGCGCGAAGAGGCGCACGCTCAAGCTCAGTCCAAGGCGTTCACCGCGCCGAGCAACTCTAAAGTCGCGTTCAAGTTCCGGCTCTCACGGACCAACCTCAACACGATCAAGCGCGTCAAGCGCCTGCGCTGCAAGGCCACCGTCACGCTCGCTGGGCGCGCATTCACCACCAGCGTCACGCTGAAAAGCCCCCACAGGGTAGCTCGCGGACCAGTTTCTCCCAGCGGACGCCCGGTCTACGTCCCGCGGATAACGCTGCGCGCGAAGCGCGACGGCCGCGTTGGTGGGCGCGGCCGTCGGCGGGTGATGCTGGGTGCTCTGGCGAGAGAGCGCGGTGAGTGTCTCAGCCGGTGGGATGGTCAGCGGTGTCGAGGTTGTAGGCCAGGATCGATCAGCGGTCCAGGTCTGCTGGCCGTCATCGCTTCAGGCGGCTGCGCCGCAGGCGCACGTCCTGGATCTCCGTGATGAGGCCGGCCGGCCGTGCGGCCGGCCGGTCTCGATACGGGGCACCTGTCCGGACGACCTACGGCGATGCACAAACGACGAACGCTTCACTGTCCCGACGTGGCCGTTCGCCGTGTCTTTGATCGCTGCGTACCACGCCGTTGCCGGGTCGTTGTCCAGGTCCGGCAAGCCTGGTCGATCATCGCGGCGGCGGTGACCTCGTCGCCGAAGATCTCGCGCCAGGCGCTGAAGGGGCTTGTTGGACGTGACGATCATCGACGCATGTTCGTAGCGTCTGGAGACGAGCATGAACATGAGGTTCGCGGCCCGCGGGTCAAATCGGATTGGTCTTCTGTTAGGAGGAGTGGTTGCGCCGTCAGGCGCCCAGAACCACCGCTGACAGATGGCGCTCGCCGATCACGGCGCCGGCAGTGGGATAGATCTTGAGAACGACGTTGTGGGTTCCTGCCGCGATCGCGTCCGACACGCCGTAGACGGTGAGATCGCCTGCTTGGCTGCGGCCCGGCCCGGCACTGAGCGAGCGCGTCGCCGGCTTGACGACCGTTCCGTCCACAGAGATCGCAGCGCTCGTGCGGCATGCTGAGGCGGCCTCGCAGGCAGCAAGCGTCTCAACGCTGCCGATGACGAACAGGCGCCCGGCGCGGGGCATGTCGACGGAGATGTTGTGCACCGTCTGCGAGAAGCCGCTCGTCGCGGCCCAGTTCATGTCATCGCTGACAGCATGCGTCGGCCCTGGAGGGCCTGGAGGCCCTGGCTGGCCGTGCGGCCCGGGCGCCCCCGGCGCCCCAGGCGCACCGCTCGCGCCGCGGTCGCCCTTGGGGCCCGCCCGTAGCTGGCCGCGTTTGAAGTCGCGGGCCAGCAGCGAGCGGTCCCTGACGTGAGCGCTTGTGAGTGTCCCCTTCTTGATCTGCTTGCCGGTGATGAGCCTCGTTGCAGCACTCACCGCGGTCTCGCCGATCGCGGTGCCGCTGAGGGCGACGGTCAAGGCGACGAGCGCCAGCACGGCCGTGAGTGATGGCCGCGAGAGCTTCGCGCCGATCTTCAAACGCATCTGGGTCTCCTTCTCGCTGTCGCCACAGGCGCTCAGCGGGTTGCTCGATAGTCGATTTTCTTGGCCCATCGTGAGAAGTTGTCTTGCGGCTCATGTCGCCGACGGTGTCGGCGCCACCGACGGTGACGACGACTTTGCGGGCACGCCAGACATACAGAAAGAAGGCGAACGGTCCGATCGGCAGCTTGACGCCGGCTGCCGCTCCATCCCCGAGACCGGTTAGGCGCAGCCGCTGCGGCGGCTCCTCCTCAAAAGCGCCGGTGATGCTGAACTCGTCGACCAGGAGCCTCCTCACTGCAGGCAGCGCGTTCGCCGCCGCCGCCGGGGTCTCGTACAGCAAAGCGAACGACGCCGGACTGTTGCTGTTGTCTCCTTCCTGCTTGCGATAGGTGACAGAGGAGTACTTCTTCAGGCCCGGGGCCAACTGGTCAAACGACCGTTCCTCGGCGGTCTCGGCGGCCTCGACGAGGTCTGCGGGCGATCCAGCGGAGCGGCGCTGCCTCTTGTAGCCGGAGGGCAGGTCAGACGGCTTCAGCAGAAAGCGAGGCAGGTGATCGGCCGCGAAGGTCTCACCCGGCGGCGGGGAGTTTCCCTCGGTCTCTGTCTTCTTATCGCCGCAGCCCGCCGGCGCGAGCGCCACGCAGAGCAGCGCCGCGCTCAGAAACGATGGGCCTCGCGTTCTCATCAGCTGTGGTCCGTGAACAGAATGGACACGTCGAGCACCAGCGCACCCGTGCGCAGTACCGCAAGAGCGCCGCTCAGGCGAACTCTGCGCCGCGGAGCTCGCTGGTCCTCGACGTGCACTGTCATGTTGGGTCCTCCGCTGATCTCGATTGAAGATCGAGTGGCGATCGTCGCAGCGAGCGGCGAAGCTCGCGTCGGGGAGCACCCTGAACTCACACCCTGAACTCACACCCTGAGGTTCGCGAGCGCTCGTTGGGAGACGGCGACCGCGGCGGCACACGATCGCCTAGAACGCGGTCGCACATCGGGTTCGCCACGCCGAACGCAGCTGTACCACCACGCGCGACTGGCTCGCCATCGCGGCGCGCGGCGCGAAGCCGAAGCCGACTTCGGTGCGCCGTCGTTGCGCCCAGCAGGCCACTGAAGCACGCGCCCGCTCGAGTGCCTCCTCAGCGAGTTTTCGCGCATGCTCATGTTCGCCCAGCGCCTGCAGCGCGCGTGCGGCCTGCGAGCGATACGCCGAAAGCCCGGCGTTGGCGCCGAACCAGTCGTGCTCGCGGCGGTGATACTCGAGCAGGTCCTCGACCGCCTCGGGCGGTCCGGGCCTGAGCGAGCCGCGCGCGCATGCAGCAGGAACTTGTAGGTCAGGCGGTCCTGGATCTCCCCGTCGAACGACTGCTCTGTGACGATGCGGTCGGCGGCGGCGAGATCACCGCGTGCGACAAGGATCTCGATCAGTGTGGTCAGCGAGATGTCCTGCGCCGCCTGCCATGGGTGAGCGCGACGGATTCCTCGGCGGGTTAAGGCCGAGGTAGCCAACCAGCTGTCGTGGTGATGCGAAGCGTCGATGTTGCTGATCGTCGCCAACGGTGCCGCGGCCGTCGTGACGTCAACCGCGGGGATCGTCATCAGCCGCCTGATCTCCGCGCAGCCGAGCGGCGTAGCGCGCGACGCGCGGTCGAGCGCGAGTCGCTCAGTCACCAAGGGACCCGAACCAGGGCCCAAGGACGATGCTCAGCACGGTGGCTGTAGCCAGCACCAGATCAACCCCCTCGCCTATCTCCAGCCACCCGCGTTGCGTGTAGCGAGCGAGGGTGCGCCCGTCCTCGCGAAACTCGTACACCCGCGACCCCACGCTTGTCGGGAGGACCACGATCTTCGTGCCGTCCGCAGCCTGGACGACGTAACGGTCTCGCCATCTCCAGACGGGGTCCTTGTAGGTGATGGCCGCTTCTACCAGACCCCCGCGCAGAAGCTCGAAGGAGCCTCGTCTCCACGTCTTGTGCAACACCGCCAGGGGGAGCCCGTCCCGGTCGTGGATCGCCATCCGCCGCTCCGACCACGCCGACAGAGCGACCATGCGATAGACGACGCGCCCGCCCTCGTCCTGCAGCAGGAACTTGGTCGGCTCGACCCATCCCCGGGGGTTCAACAGTCCGTCGTGCTCCCATGTCCTCGAGAGCCAGTACCGCTGCTGGGGCTCCTGCGACGGGGCCGACCGAGCGGACGCTGCCGGCGCCGCCTGCGCGCTCGGCCGGTTCGCCAGCGGCCGGACGTCGGTCCCCGGCCTCGCGTCAACAGCCTCGGCGGGCTCCTCGTGGTATGGCGTATGTCCTGTTGTCATTGCTCCACCTGCCTCCCGCTGTCGCGGTGCGGTCGCCATCCTGCCGGCTCGTGCTGGCGATCATCGGCCCGCCGGCGCCCGTTCGCATCGGGGGGCGCCCTGAGATCGCACCCTGAACTGCGAGAGCGCCATCGCGGACGTCGCGCCGCTTGGCGCAGCGAGCTGGCCGCGCGAACTGTGCGACCGCGTGGTGGTTCGCCACCGCTGCACGCGACCCGCCGACGTACCGAAGCGCCGCTAACCTTCAGGGTGTCATCTCAGGGTATGACCGACGGGCTCATCTGGCCCACTGCGACGGCTTGAACTGGCCCACCTCGTCCGATGGTCGGCTGACGCTCCGGTGCTCATTGAGCGCGGATCCAGGGTCGGATGCAGAGCCGAACAGAGCCGTCGTAAGTGCGCGAAGATCCCGTGCCGTCGAAGCTCGTCACCATCACGTCACGGCCCCGCGCCCCGGCGCGGGCCACGCGACAGCAGCGCAACGACGGCGGCCCCCGCCAGCGCGCGCACCGGTCGCACTGGCGCGTCTGCGCTTGGCCGCGGGCAGGCACCGGCCATCCGCATCATCTTGCGACGTTGACGGCAAATCCGAGACCCTGGAAGCGACGGCTATACGGTCATCTTCTGAGCCGCAGCTGAGCTGCGGGCGCGCTCGACTCGCTGGGCGGGTAGGAGTCAAGCGGTCGTGCCCGCCGCCGCACGACGGAGAGGGCAGTCGCGAAGTTCAGGGTGCAATCCCGGGGCACTCCCTGACGCGAAGCGCCAACTGCGGCGGCATGCTGCGGTCATGCGCGGCAAGCCACAGCCGAGCCGGTCGCTGAGGTTGTTCCACCGCGGCTCGTCGACGCGCCGCCTGCGCCGCGGCACTCTTGAACTGCGTGCGGCCGCGACCGACGCCGGCCGCAGCACACGGCTCGACCGACGAGTCGCGCTGGGGCGCTGAAGGCTGGTCGGTGCTAGTAGCTCACGACGTAAAGGCAGATGCGCGAAAGCGCGGCCAGTAGCTGACGTCGACGCTACTCGGGGATGGACGCCGAGGTGCGGGCTGACCCGCGGCGTTCGTCGTGGTCACGGGGTGCGTCGCGGCGGCAACCGACCCACGAGGAAGGGTGGCACGTCCACCCTCCTAGGGGATGTGCGGTGCCACCGGATCTCATGACACTTGCGGCATGACGGTGCAACCGGCGCCGCCAACGTGTGGGGCGAAGGCACCTAGGGGACGTGATGAGACAGAGCTCAGATGCACGTGACGCGCCCGCGCGCGGCCAAGTCACGCCCATTCCATCAGCGGATCGGCCGCGCGCAAGCACGTGCAGGCGCCTTCGTGGCAAGGATCCGGCGCCCGCCCGCAGCGTGAAGCTCGTCAGGCACGCCACGTGGGATGGACACGACGTACTCCGCTGCGTCCTGCCGCGCGGGCGCGTCCACCTGATCGCCTCGCGGGAGGATCTCTTGACGACTTCGTATGACTACCGGCTTCCGCAGATGACGGGCGCTATCACGCTCGTCACAAGCTCCAAATCCAGTCAATACGGGGCACGAACAGACCACGTACGTCACGAGCATCCGCACCGGCCGCTCGTACAAGATCGCCAGCAGGCGCAGCAGCGCCCGGCAGCGAAGGTTGCTCGGGCACGGCCGCCAAAGCAGCGTTCATCAATACCCCCGGACAGGCCGCCGCTGCGATGGACGACCGCTCGAGCGACACGATCATCGCCGGCATCTCAGCCGACGGACGGGTGCCGAGAGCTCGACCGCGGGCCCAGCGACCAGGTTCCGGCGGCGTCGCTTCGGCTTTCAGGCAGGCGGTGAGCTGGACGCATGACGCGACGCAGCGCTCATGACCAACGGTCGCCGGGCCGGCTGTGACAGCGCAGGTTGGTGGTGACCTGCCTGATCGTCGTCGCCGTGGCTGTCGTGCTCAATCAGGCACACGCCGCGGAACGCGCTCCTTGCTCGATGTCAACAACCCCCTCGCGCTCGGCGCTGGTCAACCGGTCACGGCGCTTGCCACCGTCGGCCTCGGCCTGGCGCACCCAGGTCCTGAGCGCCTCCTTGTGGATGCCCAAATCCCGCGCGACATGCGCGATCGGGCGACTAGACTCCATCACCAGCCGCGTCGCGCGCTCACGCAGCTCGTCGGGGTACTTCTTGCGTGCAGGCATGCCCTTCGAGTTCTCCCTCCGCCAGGCTAAACCTGGCTTCGGAGCCTCTACAGGACCCGGGAGACCTCAAACAAGATCCGCGCAAATCAACTGGCCCGGCGTCAGCTGCGAGGGCCAAGTAGACCCCGCCGTCCGCGACCCGCTCTGGCAAAGCGTCCTTGACAACGATCCGGTAGGCGCGTCGTGGTCCTGAAGACGGCGTCATGCGCTTCCCGGCGACGACCCAGTGGGGGTGGAACGCGACGACCGCCGCCCAGGTCACCGCAGCGACGCTGATCATCCGCGGCGCCCTTGACACGACCATCTCCCCTACGACCGTGACCCAGCTCTACGACGACCTCGCCACCAACGACAAGGAACTCCTCACGGTGCCATGCGCCTCGCACTTCATGAGCTGGGAAAGCCAACGCGACGTCCTGCACGAACTCTCGGCCGACTGGCTGACAGACCGGCCGGGCGTCCCGACCAGAGCTCAAGGAGGCAAGTAGCCTGCTTAGCGGACGCTCAAAGACCCTTCCCGCTGGGAAGGGTCTTCGCCACGCGTTCGTGGCGTCGAGCGCCTGCGCTTCAAGGTCACCGTCACGCGCGCCGGGCGCAGAGCACCCCAGGTGTCGCGCTCGCACACCCGCCACGCGCGAGATCGGGACGTTTTCTCGCCCTGCACGAGCGACAGCGCGGGTCGCCATGCAGCATGATCACCCCGGTGCGCATGGTTCTCGTCTCGCTGCCGGCGGCCTGCTGCCTTGCGGCCATCGCCCTGCCGTCCTCCGAGGGAAGCCGCACGGCGCGTGGCCCGGCGAGTCTCGCGGCTGCCTCCGTCGCCGCCGCGCGGGCGCCCGCGCCCGCCCGCCTGCGCTTCGGCATCTACCCCTCGGGTCTTGCCGGGTGCGCCCGGCGCTGCGCCCCGCCCGTCGCGGAGGACGCGGCCAGGTCGCTGGCAGCCGTCAAGCGGCTCAAGGGCGACCGCGCGTTCGTCGTGCACCTGTACGGCGACTACACCGGGGGCTCCGACGCCTCCGCCGGCAGGTTGCTGAGCGACGCGTCGTGGTGGGCGTCACACGGGCTGCAGGTCGCCGCGATCCTGCGCTACCGGCCGGAGTCCCGCCGCGCGGCGGGCGGGTACCGAGCGTGGGTGCGCGCGCAGGCGCGCCGCCTCGCCGCGCTGCCGCAGACGGTCAGCATCCAGATCGCAAACGAGCCGACGAACATGGCGCGCGCTGCCGGCGACGGGTCCTATCCAGGTGTCATCGAGGCGATCGCGACCGCCGTCCCGGCCGCCCGCAACGCCGTCGTGGCAGCAGGCCGGCGCGACATCCTGATCGGCTTCAACTGGGCCGCGGGCGCGCGCCCCGCCACCACCGAGCCGATCTGGCGCAGGCTCAGGCAGGCCGGTGGCACTCCGTTCACGCGGGCCGTCGGGTTCGTCGCCGTCAACGTCTACCCCGGCACCTGGTCACAGCCATGGTCGACGAGCGCGCCGACCGCCACGCAGATCCGCGCGACGATGCGCAGCACGCTGCGCGCGATGCGCAGCAAGCACATGGTCGCGGCCGGGGTTTCCAGGGCGGCGATCACGATCGGCGAGACCGGCTATCCGACGACGGCGCGGCGCACCCAGGCGACACAGGACCGGGTGCTCCGCGCGATCGCCGCCGCCGCTGACGCGGCCAGGACGACGTACGGCGTCACCGATCTGTACTGGTTTGCCCTGCGCGACGGCACGTCGGCATCGGGTCACCTGGAGAACGGCTACGGCCTGCTGCGCGACGACTACAGCGCGAAGCCCGCGTACGCGACGTTGCGGTCCCTGATCGCGCGCATCGGCGCGTGACGGCGGCTCGCCGGCCGACCGGTCAGGCCGCGTCGCTGCGCTCGTCCTGGCGGTCGATGTCGGTGCGCAGGGTGCCCAGCGCCTGGCGGATGATCCGCGAGACCTGCATCTGCGAGACGCCGACGACGCGCGAGATCTCCGTCTGCGTGAGGTCCTCGGCAAAGCGCAGGCGCAGCACCTCGCGGTCGCGCTCGGAGAGCACCTCGAACGCGTCGTCGAGCAGGACGCGCATCTCGGCGCGGCCGATGTCGGGATCGCGCGCCCCGATCGAGTCGGCGAGCGTCATGTCATCGCCGGTCGGCTCGTCGAGCGAGCGCGTGCGGCGCGCCTCCTGGCTCTGGATCGTCATGAGCACCTCCTCGAAGGGCTGCTGGACGGCGTCGGCGAGCTCCTGCACGGTCGGCGACCGCCCGTGCTTGGTTGTCAGCTCGTCGCGCACCTTGGCGATCTCGATCTGCAGCTCCTGCATGCCGCGCGGCACCCGCATCGCCCACGTCTTGTCACGGAAGTGGCGCTTGATCTCGCCGAGCACCGTTGGCGTCGCGTAGGAGGAGAAGCGCACGTCGCGTGACAGGTCAAAGCCCTCGATCGCCTTCATGATCCCGACGCAGGCGACCTGTACGAGGTCGTCGATCGGTTCGCCGCGGCCGCTGTAGCGCCCGGCCAGCGCGCGCGCCAGCGGCACCATCTCCTCGGCCAGCGTGTCGCGCGCGCGGGTGTCGCCGCCCTCGTGATAGGCGCGCAACAGCACGCGCTCGCGGACGGCCCGGTCGACATTGGTGACACCCCCCTCGCTCACCCTGCGTATAAGCCTCGCATACGGGCGCCAGGTCGTGCTTGCCCGGATCGCGCCAGCCGGCTCAGCCCTGTTCGAGCGGGGCCATCGTCAGGCCCGCGCCGCTCAACTGATCCCAATACAGCTCGGCCGTCTCGCGGTGGCCGGTCCACACGATCGCCAGGCCGCTGCGGTGGATCGTGTCGGCGATGCGGTAGCCGTCATCGAGGCTGACGCCCGGGATGTGGCGCGCGAGCGTGTTCGCGACATGGTCGAACGTGTTGTGGTCGTCGTTGCGGACGATGACGCGCCAGTGGCCGCCCAGCCCGCTGCCGGGGCCATCGGTACGCGGCTTCTCGATCGTCTGACTCATCCGACCTTGCAGGATACGAGCGCTCAGCCCGATGCGCCAGCCTCTCGCAGGCGGCTGAAGTACCGATCGATCCCGAGCCACTGATCCTCGGGCGGCATCGCCTGGGCATAGGACGCCGCGGTACGGTCGTCGAGCGCGCCGCGCATCTCGGCGCGCAGAGCGTCGGCGTAGCCGTGACGGTCGGTGTCCTTGGCGAGCTCACTGAAGCGCGCGAGCGCCTCGCGCAGGCGGTCGAGGTGCTCCGCGACGTCGCCGTAGTCGCCGAAGTGGGTGATCGCCAGCGCCTGCGGGTCCCACGCCTCGATCGTGTCGATCGACGCGCGCCAGGCGTTCAGGTCGAAGTCGGGCGGCGGCGTCGGCGCGAGCAGCAGCGTGCCCGGCGGCAGACGCACGCCGGCCGTGTCGCCGGCGAAGACCCAGCCGCTGTCTCGATGGCGGTAGCTGACGTGGTGGGAGGCGTGGCCCGGCGTGTAGGCGACGTCCCAGCCGTCGATCGACTCGCCGCCGCACAGGACGCGCAGGTTCTGCTGCGGGATCGGGACGACCTCGCCCCAGAGCCGGTCGAAGTCCTCGCCGTACAGGCGCTTGGCGGAGGCCACGAGGCGCGTCGGGTCGGCGAGATGGCGCGCGCCACGTTCGTGCACCCAGACCTCGGTGGCGGGCCATTCGCGCACGAGCGCGCCGGCGGCGCCCGCGTGGTCGAAGTGGATGTGCGTCAGCAGCAGCGCGCGCGGCTGCTCGTCGCCGATCGCATCCAGCAGCGCGTCGACGCTCGACTCCGGCCCGGGATCGACGATCACGTCGTCGACCTGCCAGGCGCAGATCACATGTTCGCGGCCCTGGTGGCAGACGTCGATCGCGCGCATCGAGGTCTCACGCTACCCGCTGCGCTCCGGCTGCCCTGCGCGAGGCGCAGCGGGCTGCATCGCTCGCCCGTGGCGGGCGAACGAATACGACGCCCGAATCGGCGCGCGTGAGCTAGGTCTCTTCGCCGGTGTCGTCGCCGTCGGCTTCGGCGACGATATCCGCCATGTCCAGCGCTCCGCTGTCGCCCTCGTCCCCGCCGCCACCGCGCTCCTCGGCAGCCTGGATCTGCTCGTCGGTGAGCGCGTCGACGCCTTCCGGGATCTCGCTCTCGGCGGCCTCGCCCATACCGGTGTCGGGCTCAGCGTGGCCCATGACCTCGGACTCGACGCCCTGGCCCTCCGTCGCGCCGGGAGCGGCGGCCTGCTCCTTGTGGGCGTCCTTCGCCTCGCTGATCTCTTCGGCGACGTCTGGGCTGACCTCGTCCTCGCTCAGCGAGCCCTCTACAGCTTCGTCGCTCACATGTTCCTCTGACATACGTTCCCTCCCGCAATCGCTGTGCCCTGGCACCTACCCCGTTCGGCGCGGACCATACCTGCGCACGCGCTGGGCCGCGAGTACGATTCCGGGGCGATGAGCGACACCTCCGCCCACCGCCTGCCCGAGCCCGATCGGCCCTGGATGATGCGCACGTACGCAGGGCATTCGACGGCGAAGAAGTCAAACGCCCTGTACCGCGCGAACCTCGCGAAGGGCCAGACGGGGCTGTCGGTCGCCTTCGACCTGCCGACCCAGACGGGCTACGACGCCGATCACGAGCTCGCGCGCGGCGAGGTCGGCAAGGTCGGCGTGCCGATCGGCCACCGCGCAGCGATGGCGGAGCTGATGGACGGCATCCCGCTGGAGACGATGAACACGTCGATGACGATCAACGCGACGGCGGCCTGGCTGCTGGCGCTCTACATCGTCACCGCCGAGGAGCACGGCGTGGACCAGGCGGTCCTGCAGGGCACGACGCAGAACGACATCGTCAAGGAGTTCCTCGCGCGCGGCACCTATGCGTTCCCGCCCGCACCGTCGATGCGGCTGACCGCCGACATGATCTCCTACGCGGTGACAGAGGTCCCGCGCTGGAACCCGATCAACATCTGCTCCTACCACCTGCAGGAGGCGGGCGCGACGCCGGTACAGGAGATCGCCTACGCGCTCTGCAACGCGGTCGCGGTGCTCGATGCGGTCCGCGAGCGCGTCGACGAAGCGCTCATGGGCAGGGTCTTCTCGCGCATCTCGTTCTTCGTCAATGCCGGCGTGCGCTTCATCGAGGAGCACGCCAAGCTGCGCGCGATGTCGCAGCTGTGGGAGCAGATCGGCCGCGAGCGCTATGGCGTGCAGGATCCCAAGCAGCTGCGCTTTCGCTACGGGGTGCAGGTCAACTCGCTCGGCCTGACCGAGTCCCAGCCGGAGAACAACGTCCAGCGCATCGTGCTCGAGGCGCTCGCCGTGACGCTCGGCCGCGACGCCCGCGCGCGGGCGATCCAGCTGCCGGCGTGGAACGAGGCGCTCGGGCTGCCGCGGCCGTGGGACCAGCAGTGGTCGCTGCGCATCCAGCAGATCCTCGCCTTCGAGACCGACCTGCTCGAGTACCCCGACATCTTCGAGGGCTCCAAGGTCATGGAGGGGCTCGTCGCCGAGCTCGCCGAGGGCGCGCGGGCGGAGATGGCGGTCGTCGACGAGCACGGCGGCGCGGTCGAGGCGGTGCCGTACATGAAGGCCGCCCTCGTCGAGTCCCATCGTGAGCGGATCCGCCGCATCGAGGCCGGCGATCTGATCGTCGTCGGCCACAACAAGTACCGCGCGACCGAGCCGTCGCCGCTTGCCGAGGGCGAGGACGGCGGGATCATGACCGTCGATCCGGGAACCGAGGCCGAGGCCAGGGCGGCGCTTGAGCAGTGGCGCGCGGCACGCGACGAGGCGGCGGTCGACGCGGCGCTCGACGAGCTGCGCGCCGCCGCGGCCGACGACAGCGCGAACATCATGCCCGCCACGATCGCTGCCGCCCGCGCGGGTGCGACGACCGGCGAATGGGCGCAGGCGCTGCGCGACTGCTTCGGCGACTACCGCGCGCCGACGGGCGTCGGCGAGGCATCGGCCGGGCCCGTCGCCGCGAGCGCCGAGCTCGAGGAGCTGCGCGACGAGGTAACCCGCGTCGGCGATGCACTCGGCCGGCGCGTCAAGATCCTGGTCGGCAAGCCGGGCCTCGACGGGCACTCCAACGGGGCCGAGCAGATCGCCGTGCGCGCGCGCGACGTCGGCATGGAGGTCGTCTACGAGGGGATCCGCCTGACGCCGGCGCAGATCGTGACGTCCGCGCTGCAGGAGGGCGTCCACGTCATCGGCCTCTCGATCCTGTCGGGATCGCACCGCGAGCTGATCCCGTCGATCGTCGAGGATCTGCGCGAGGCCGGCGTCGAGGCGCCGGTCGTCGTCGGCGGGATCATCCCGGAGGTCGACGTGGCGCGGCTCACGGCGGCCGGCGTGGCGGCCGTCTACACGCCGAAGGACTTCGACCTCACCGGCATCATGCGTGACATCGTCGCGCTCGTCGCCGAGCGCAACGGGGTCGCGGCGAGGGGGCGCGACCGCAAGTTGTGCGAGGTTTTGCGGGATGCCCGGCCGCACTAGTACACGCGGCCACAAGTTCCGCGCGTTTCCCGGGCGCCCGATCCGTGCCTGACGGTCTGCGGCGCCCGCCCCCGTGCAACCAGCACGAAGGCGGGACACCGCCGACTGTCAGATCACGGCCGGGCATCCCAGGATTCCACGCGGAACTTCCGGCCGCGTGTACTAGCGCCTGAACCGCCGAGTTCCGGCACTCACCCGCGCCGCAACGTCCGAAACGTGACCGAGTGGCGCAGCTGTTTGGTCGCCGGGATCGAGTGCTGCCACGACCACCGCGCCTTGCCTGACAGCACGTACGCCGAACGCGGCGCGAGCTCGATCGCGGCGACGCTGCGCACGCCCTTCAGCGTGCGCTGAAAGCGCATCCTGCATGGCGCGCACAACGAGACACCGGCGATCCGCGACCCGAACATCGGCGCGTCGCGATGCCAGCCGATGCCGGCGCCCTCCGGATAGCGCGAGACGAGCACCTGGACGAGGTCGTCGGGGTCGCGCTCGATGAGCGCCGCGCAGCGGTCGCGCAGCCACGTCATCTGCGCCGGCAGCGGGTCGGTCGCGACGAGCTCGCCGCTCTCGTAGGCGTAGTCCAGGCCGAAGTGGCGCACGGTGCGCCGCGCCGTCTGCCCGCGCATCGTGACCGCGCGGAACTCCATCGCCTCGAGCAGCGCCAGCAGCGCGCGCTCCTCGTCGTGCGAGACGAACTGCTCGACGTAGACGAGTCCCTGCGGCAGCTCGGCGTCGCTTGGCATCGGCAGGCCGATACCCGTTCGTGGCAGCGCGCGCCCGTCCACTACAGGGCGCTGCGGACCGGGCCGGTGCCGACGCGCCACGCGCGAGCCATGTGGGCGTCGGTACACGGCATCGCGATCTCGCCCGTGCGCGACACGCAGATCGCCCCGCCGAGACCACCGGCCGCCCGCACCGTCTCCAGCGCCGCGGCGCACGCGTCGGCGGCGGACTCACCCGCCAGCAGCATGCGGGCGTGGACCTCGTGCGCGTAGACGGCGCGGATGAACGCCTCGCCGGCGCCCGTCGCGGAGATCGCGCACGTCCGAGCGTCGGCCCACGTTCCGGCGCCGACGAGCGGGCTGTCGCCCACCCGCGACGGGTGCTTGCCGACCTTGCCGCCGGTGCTCGTCGCGGCCGCGAGGCCTCCGCGCGCGTCCAGGCAGACGGCGCCGACGGTTCCCGTCTGCGGCTGCGCGCGACCCGCAAGGTGCGCATCGAGGCGTGCCCTGGCGGCCGCGGTGACCATCTGCGCGGGATCGGCGGCCTGCAGTCCGTAGCGCGCGATCAGCGCGTCGGAATGACCCGCCCACAGCAGCGTCTCGTCGTCGTCGAGGATCGCGCGCGCGGCGCGGATCGGGTTCAGCACGCCCGTCACGGCGGCGACGGCTCCCGCGCGCCCGTCACCTGCCATGACGGCGGCGTCGCACCAGACGCTGCCGTCGCGCGCCAGCACCGAACCGCATCCGCCGTTGAACAAGGGGCTGTCCTCCAGCGCGGACACCGCCGCCACGCACGCGAACAGAGCACCTGCATCGAGCTGCTCGCAAGCGACCGTGACCGCGCGTTGCAGCGCGGCCGCGCGCTGCGCGTCGGCGCGCCGCGCACCGCCTGGCCGCCGCGGCC
>CADCVQ010000162.1 GCA_902806175.1 uncultured Solirubrobacteraceae bacterium | reverse complement strand
CGCGCGGGCGCGCGCCCGCCCGGGCGGCTGCTCGACATCGGCGCCGGTCGCGGGCGCTTCGTCGCGCAGGCACGCGCGGCGGGCTGGGACGCCGACGGGCTCGAGCCCTCGCGGCGCGGGGTGATCGGCGCGCGCGCGCTCGGCGTCGAGCTGCAGCAGGCGGGGATCGGCGATGCGGTCGTCGCGCCGCGATCGCTGGATGCGGCGGCGCTCTGGCACGTGCTCGAGCATCTCGACGACCCGGGCGCCGCGCTCGCGCGGATCGGCGGCTGGCTGCGCCCCGGCGGGCTGCTCGTGGTCGGCGTCCCGAACCTGGGCAGCGCGCAGGCGCGGATCGGCGGCGCGCGCTGGTATCACCTCGACGTCCCGCGCCACCGCACGCACTTCACCGTCCGCGGCCTGCACGCGCTGCTGCGCCGCCACGGCCTCGAGCCGGTCGCCACGCACCATCTGCTCGCCGAGCACAATCCCTTCGGCCTCTGGCAGTCGGTCGTCAGCCGCGCGACCCGCGTCCCCTCGTGGCTCTACCACGCGCTGAAGCGAAACGCCCCGCTGCGCAGCCGCGACGCGCTCGTCACGACGCTGGCGCTGCCACTGGTGCCGGCTTCGGTCGCGGCGGAGGCGGCGTTCGCACTGGCGCGCCGCGGTGGGACGGTGGCGGTGGTGGCGCGGCGGGTGTAGCTGCGCGCTACAGCAGCGCCAGCGCGGCGCCGACGGCGTTGCCGTCGTCGACCCGCCGCGCGCGCGGCACGAGCGCCGCCACGGCGTCGGCAGCGGCCACGATGTGCGCCGGCGTGCGCGGCCCCGTGACGATCGCCACGGGCAGATCGATCGCGCGCAGCTCGCGGCGCGACGGAGACCAGCTCGACTGGCCCGCGTAGTCGGCGAAGAAGCCGGCGTGATCGGCCGCGGCGCGCGCGGCACGGGCCGGATCGGCGTCCTCACCGAGCCACGCCAGGACGGCCGCCTGCGGGCCGCCCTCGCGCAGCGCCTCCTCGAGCAGCTCGCGCTCGACGGCGAGCGCCTTCGTCGCCTCCGGCACGAACGCGTGCAGCAGCGGGTCGACGAGGACCGCGCCGCGCGCGAGCTGCGGGCGGCGCACGAGCAGCTCGAGCACGACGAGGGCACCGAAACCCTCGCCGACGAGCACCGCGGGCGCCGCGGCGAGCGCCTCCAGCAGGGCACCCGCGTCCTGCGCCTGCTCCTGCACGGTCGTCGCCGCGTAGGGCTGCGGCGCGCCGCTGCGCCCGTAGCCGCGGCGATCGAATGCCAGCCCCCGCGCGCCGCCCGCCGCGAGCTCTCCGAGCGCCGCCTTCCACGCGTCCGCGCCGGAGCCCATCGCATGCACGACGAGCACCGCGGGGCCCTCTCCGCGCTCTTCGTAGTGCAGGGCAACCCCGGCTCCCTCCGCGTGCGGCATGCGGCCGAGGCTAATGGCTTCGCGCCCCAGCTACAGTTCGATGCATGGAAGGTTTCGGAGGACTCTTCGGCGATCCCGAGGAGCTGAGCAGGCGGATGGCTGAGTTCGCTGAGCAGATGCAGGCCCAGCAGGGCCTCGCGTGGGCCGACAACGCGATCAAGCTCGCCGTCGAGATGACGGTCGCAGCGATCAACCGCGTCAACATCCAGGGCACCGTCGACCAGCAGGCCGAGCAGATCCGCGCGGTCATGGCGACCGTCTTCCCCGATGCGGTCGCGCTCGTGCGCGAGGCGCGCTCGGGCCTTCAGTAAGCGGTCTCGCGGCCGAGCTCCGCGTCGCGCGCGGCGGCCTTCTCGGCCTCGCGCTCGGCCTTGCCCATGCGGATCGCCTCCTTGAAGGAGCGGATCCGGAAGATCGAGACGAGCGCCCCGAAGCCGACCGCGAGCGTCGTCACCGCGATGACGATCTGCTGGCCGACCGAGTAGGCCGCCACCGTCGCGCCCGCCGCCGCGCCGGCGAAGACCTTCACGAGCAGCGCCTGCTGGACGCCGGCGCCGCCGGGCGTGAACGGCACGACCGCCGCGACGGCGTTGACGCCGAGCACGAGCAGCACGTTGCGCACCGAGCCGCCGACGTTGAACGCCTCGAGCAGAAACCAGAACGCGGTGAAGCGAAACAGCCAGCCCACGAACTGCCAGGCGAAGACCTCGCGCAGGTAGCGGCGCCGGTCGCGCAGGATCGTCAGGCCCTGACGCACCCGCGCCCAGAACGCCTTGACCCGCTGCGACAGCACGGCGAAGCCGACGAGCACCGCGATCGCCAGCGCGGTCAGCACGAACAGCGTGAACTTCGGGTGCCCGGCGAAGAACGAGAGGTCGAAGGCGTCGAGCTTGGCGAAGTCCGGCGGCTTGGGGAACACGCCCTGCGTGAAGGCGAAGCCGAGGATGAAGATCGCCATGAAGGCGTCGAAGACCGCCTCGACGCAGATCGCGGCGCCGACGGCCGGATACGTCGCGTTCGGGATCGACCGCTTGACGAGAAACAGCTTGATGACGTCGCCGCCGCGGGCCGGGATGACGTTGTTGAATCCGTAGGCCGCGATGTACGCGCCCCAGATGCGCCGAAACTCGATCCGCTCGTCGGGATACGCCGCCTGCAGCGTGTGAAAGAACGCGCGTGAGCGCAGGGTCAGGTAGACGACGAATGCGAGCGCGCCGATCAGCAGCGACATCCAGCCGACCCGCGAGAGGCTGTCGAAGAACGAGCCGACCGCGTCGAAGAACGAGGAGATGTTCGAGCCGAGCGACGCCAGGACGAGCATCGCCAGAGACTACGGGGGGCTGAACTTTCATCGCGTGCACTCACACATCCGTCTGCGGATGCCGATACGAGCAGCACGATGCAAGCCACCGCCGTTCCCACCCCGCAGCGCCCGCGCGTCATCGCGTGGTCACGAATGGGCGACGAGGCGCTCGCCGCCCGCGCCGCCGCCGGCAACGCCGCCGCCTTCAGCGCGTTGTACGAGCGCTACTACGGCCCCCTGCTCGGCTACTGCCGCTCGATCCTGCTCGACGGCGAGGACGCGCGCGACGCGACCCAGAGCGCGCTCGAGAACGCGCTGCGCGCCCTGCCGCGGCGCGAGCCCGGCCGTCCGCTGCGGCCCTGGCTGTACCGGATCGCGCACAACGAGGCGATCAACATCGTCCGCCGCCGCCAGCCGGTCGCCGACGGCAACCTCGACACCGAGTCGCTGCTCACCGTCCCCGGCCCGGAGGTCGACGCCGAGCAGCGCAGCCGCATGGCGCAGCTCGTCGACGACCTGCGCATGCTGCCCGAGCGCCAGCGCGGCGCCCTGGTCATGCGCGAGCTCAGCGGCCTGAGCTACGACGAGATCGGCGTCGCCCTCGGCGTCTCCAACGAGGCCGCGCGGCGCGCGGTCTTCGATGCGCGGACCGCGCTGCACGATGCCCTCGACGGCCGCGCGACCGCATGCACGAGCGTGCGGCGCACCCTCTCCGACGGCGACCGGCGGCGCCTGCGCGCGCGCGGCCTGCGCGCGCACCTGCGCTCCTGCGACGACTGCGCGATCTTCGAGCGCTCGATCGGCGCGCGCCAGAAGGATCTGCATGCGCTCGGCCCCTGGCTGGGCGGCTCCGCGGCGCTGGGGCTGATCGGCATCGGCGGTGGCGCCGGCGGCGGCGCGCTCGTCGCGGCCGGCGGCAGCGGCGGCGCTGTGGCCGTGAGCGGCGGCCTCTGGGCGGGTCTGCCGGCAGCCGTCAAGGGACTTGCCGTCGCGGCCGCCGTCGCGACCACCGGCACGGCCGCCGTCGAGATTCCGAAGGTTGCCGAATCGGACTCCTCCGGGCGACAGGCTCAGTCGGCGACGGTGCGGCACGCGATCGCGCCGCCCGCCGGCTCGGCGCAGCACAGCGCGCTTCAGGATCGCGCGGCGGCGCAGGCCGCCGCGGCGCGCCGCGCGCTCGCAGCCCGCCGCGCGGACCGTCTGCGCGT
>CADCVQ010000161.1 GCA_902806175.1 uncultured Solirubrobacteraceae bacterium | reverse complement strand
CGTACGCCGGCGCCGCGATGGCCGAGCACTTCCTCTACAACGGCAAGCACACGCTCTGCGTGTACGACGACCTGACCAAGCACGCGTACGCGTACCGTCAGATGTCGCTGCTGCTGCGCCGCCCGCCGGGCCGCGAGGCGTACCCGGGCGACGTGTTCTACCTGCACAGCCGCCTGCTCGAGCGCTCGGTCAAGCTCAACGACGACCTCGGCGGCGGCTCGATGACCGCGCTGCCGATCATCGAGACGCAGGCCGGCGACGTGTCGGCCTACATCCCGACGAACGTCATCTCGATCACCGACGGGCAGATCTTCCTCGAGCCCAAGCTGTTCTTCTCGGGCGTGCGCCCGGCGATCAACGTCGGCATCTCGGTGTCGCGCGTGGGTGGCAACGCGCAGATCAAGCCGATGAAGAAGGTTGCGGGCCGGCTGAAGCTCGAGCTGTCGCAGTACCGCGACCTCGAGGCCTTCGCGCAGTTCGGATCGGACCTCGACGCCGACACGCAGGCCACGCTGGCGCGCGGCGAGCGGCTCGTGAAGACGCTCAACCAGAAGGAGCGCTCGCCGATGGCCGTCGAGGAGCAGGTCGTCGTGATCTACGCCGCGACGAACGGCTTCCTCGATCGCGTCAACGTCGACCGCGTGCCGGAGTTCCACGAGGCGCTCGTCGCGCGGGTGCGCTCCGAGCACGCCGAACTGCTCGAGACGATCGCGGGCGGCGACTGGAGCGACGACACGGAGGGTTCGGTGCGCGACGCGGTCGCCGAGTTCGCCGACGACTTCGGCTACGACCTCGACGAGGACGGCGGCGCGCTGGACGAGGACTCGAGCTCGGACGGTGGCGCGCCGCGCTCGGATGCCGACTCCGACGACTCCGACGAGGACGACGACGTCACCGCCGAGGAGCCCGAGGAGGAGGCCGTACCCGCGTGAGTGCCTCGCAGCGCGACGTCAAGAACCGGATCGGTTCTGTCAAGAACATCCAGAAGATCACCCGCGCCATGGAGATGGTCGCGGCCGCCCGCCTGCGCCGCGCCGAGCAGCGCATCGAGGCGCTGCGGCCGTACGCGGGCGCGATCCGGCGGATGACGCGCCAGGCCGCCGAGGCGGCCGGGAGCGAGATCTCGGGCCTGCCGATCCTCAAGGAGCACGAGGCCGAGAACACCGTCGCGCTGCTGCTCATCACCGGTGACCGCGGTCTCGCGGGCGCCTTCAACTCACAGATCATCCGCGCCGGCCTGCGCGCCGCGCGCGAGCACGAGGGCGGCGGTCGCGCGGTGCTCTACAGCGCCGTCGGTCGCCGCGGCGTGTCGACGCTGAACTTCCGCGGCAAGGAGCCGGTGGGGCGTTACGTCGGCTTCACCGACCGCCCGTCCTACGCCGACGCGCGGGAGATCGCCGAGGAGCTGATCGCCTCCTACGTCGACGGCAAGGCCGACCGCGTGGAGATCTTCTACAACGGCTACATCTCGCCCCTGACCCAGGAGGTCCGCCGCGAGACGCTGCTGCCGCTGCAGCAGGCGACGATCCTCGAAGGCACCGAGCGCGATCGCGAAGGCGCCGAGGACGACGACCACCACACCCATGCGCTGGTCGAGTACGAGCCCGACCCCGACGAGATCCTCGCGCGGCTGATCCCCGACTACGTCGAGATCTCCGTCTACCGCGCGCTGCTGGAGTCCACGGCGTCCGAGCACGGCGCGCGGATGACCGCGATGCGCAACGCCTCCGAGAACGCGGGCGAGCTCATCGAGGACCTGACCCTTGAAATGAACCGTGCCCGGCAGGCCGAGATCACGCAGGAGATCATGGAAGTCGTCGCCGGCGCAGAGTCCCTCACGTAACGTCGACCGGAGGTCGCCGCGCGGCGATCGAAGGGCGCAACTGGAGATCACATGGCCACCACCGAAACACCACGCGACAGCGACAGCACCAAGGGCGCCGTAGGCCGGGTCGAGGAGATCCAGGGCGTCGTGCTCGAGGCGACCTTCAACGACGGCGAGCTGCCCGAGATCTACAACGCGCTGGAAATCGACCGCGGCGAAGCCGGCACGCTTGTCTGCGAGGTGCAGCAGCACCTCGGCGACGACCGCGTCCGCGCCGTCGCGATGGACACGACCGACGGGCTGGCGCGTGGCACCGAGGTCGTCGACACCGGCGGTCCGATCACGGTGCCCGTCGGCGAGGGCACGCTGGGAAGGATCTTCAACCTGCTGGGCGAGCCGATCGACCTCGCCGGCGACGTCGAGTACACCGAGCGCTGGCCGATCCACCGTCCGGCGCCGAACGTCGAGAACCTCACGCCGACGACGGAGATGTTCGAGACGGGCATCAAGGTCGTCGATCTGCTCGCGCCCTACGCCAAGGGCGGCAAGGTCGGGCTGTTCGGCGGCGCGGGCGTCGGCAAGACGGTGCTCATCCAGGAGCTCATCAACAACCTCGCGCAGGAGCACGGCGGCCTGTCGGCCTTCTGCGGCGTCGGCGAGCGCTCGCGTGAGGGCAACGACCTCTGGCTGGAGATGAAGGAGTCGGGCGTCATCGACAAGACGATGCTCGTCTTCGGCCAGATGAACGAGCCGCCCGGCGCGCGCATGCGCGTCGCGCTCTCGGGGCTGACGATGGCGGAGTACTTCCGCGAGCAGGGCGGCCAGGACGTGCTGCTGTTCATCGACAACATCTTCCGCTTCGTGCAGGCCGGCTCGGAGGTCTCCGCGCTGCTGGGCCGGATGCCGTCGCAGGTCGGTTACCAGCCGACGCTCGAGACCGAGATGGGGCTGCTGCAGGAGCGCATCACCTCCACGCGCGAGGGCTCGGTGACGTCGGTGCAGGCGATCTACGTCCCCGCCGACGACCTCACCGACCCGGCGCCCGCGTCGGTGTTCGCGCACCTGAACGCGACGACGGTGCTCTCGCGGGCGATCTCCGAGAAGGGCATCTATCCGGCGGTCGATCCGCTGGACTCGACGTCGACGATCCTCAAGCCGGACATCCTCGGCGAGGAGCACTTCACGGTCGCCAACCGCGTCAAGGAGATCCTCCAGCGCTACAAGGAGCTGCAGGACATCATCGCGATCCTCGGCATCGACGAGCTCTCCGACGAGGACAAGCTCATCGTCGGCCGGGCGCGTCGCGTCGAGCGCTTCCTGTCACAGCCGTTCTTCGTCGCCGAGCAGTTCACCGGCACCCCGGGCCAGTATGTCCCGATCGCCGAGACGATCCGCGGCTTCCAGGAGATCATCGACGGCCAGCACGACGACGTGCCGGAGTCGGCGTTCTTCCTGAAGGGCACGATCGACGATGTCGTGAAGGCCGCCAGCGGCGACAAGGGCGACGCGAAGAAGGAAGACGAGAAGGCGGACGCGAAGGCCGGCGAGGAAGACGAGAAGGTAGACGCGAAGGCCGGCGAGGAAGACGAGAAGGTAGACGCGAAGGCCGGCGAGGAAGACGAGAAGCTAGACGCGAAGGCCGGCAAGGAAGACGAGGAGGCCGACGGCAAGGACGAGGACGCCGACGGCAAGGACGAGGACGCCGGCTGATGGCCAAGACGCCCTTCCGCACGGAGGTCCTGACGCCGGAGGGCTCGGTCTTCGACGACGAGGTCACGCAGATCTCGACGCGGACGAAGACCGGCTCGATCGGCATCCTGGCCCGCCACCAGCCGCTGCTCGGCATGCTCGAGCCGACCGAGCTGCGGCTGTACCGCGGGGAGTCCGATGCCGAGGTCGTGCGGTTCGCGGCGGGCGAGGGCTACGTCCAGGTCTCGCCCGACGGCGTCCTGCTCCTCGTCGAAGAGGCCCATTCGCCCGATTCGCTCGACATCGGCGACCTGCGCGACAAGCTCGGCCGCGCCGAGGACGCGCTCTCGTCGGCCGAGGACGGCACGGAGGAGTCACGGCGTGCGTCACGCGACAAGCGGCGCTGGGAGGCCTTTCTGCGGATCGCCGAGGGCGGTTCGCAGTAGGCAGCGGCGGACCGCGCGGGACGGCTCTGGGGGCTCTCACCGGGCGCGCCGCGCTGCGGTACTTCAGATCGGTGACGGAGGCTGAGCCGACGACGTCGCGCCTGTTCGAGTCGTCGCCCGAGCGGGCGCGGCCGGCGTCGCGCGCCGCCGGGTGGGCGAGGAGGACGCGGCGCCTCGAGCGGCGGCGCGGTGGTCGTGGCGCGGTTGCTGCGCTGTGGGCGTAATCGGCGCCATGACCGTCGCCCGCGCGCTGCCGTGATTTGCGCGCTGCGCGGCGAACCCACGCACCGCGCATGTCAGTCGCCGCCGCCGCCCCCGCCACCCGAGTCGCCGCCGCCGCTGTCGCTGCCGCCGCCGCTGCTGTCTCGACTGCCGCCGCCGCCGTCTCCACCGCCGAAGAACGAGCCGAAGAAGCCGCCGCTGCTGGACTGCGCGACGTCGCCCGCGCGGAACTCGTCGCGAGACTCGCTCGCCGCGCCGCCCGCAGTGCCGGGATGGGTCAGGTTGTCGCTCTCCCGCTCACGCCCGCGCCCGCGCGACCTGCGCTGAAACCACACCATGCGCACACGGTAGCGGCGTGTGCGAGCCTGGCAGGCATGCTCGATCACCTGCGCGCGGCCTTCCCGTACATCGTCGCCGTCGCGCTGCCGCTCGCCGGCGTGATCATCGCGGTCCTGCGCTACTCGCAAGACCAGCGCGACGACGGGCTGCGGATCGCGGCCGCGGCGTTTCTCGGCATGTGCCTGTACGGCCTGTTCCTGCTGTAGCCGATCTACGCCTCGCCGAGGCGCAGCCGCGCGTGGATGCGCGCCAGCGGGCGCGGCGCCCACCAGTTGCGCTCGCCGAGCAGCTTCATGAGCGCGGGCACGAGCAGCGCGCGCACGATCGTCGCGTCGATCGCGACCGCCGCGGCGGTGCCGACCCCGAGCTGCTTGATGAACACGATCTCCGAGGTGGCGAACGCGCCGATCGCGACGACGAGCAGCAGCGCGGCGGCCGTGACGATCCGCCCGGTGCGCTGGATGCCGAGCGCGACCGCCTCCTCGTTGGAGGCGCCCGCGTCGCGCGCCTCCTTGATGCGCGTCAGTAGAAAGACGCCGTAGTCCGTGCTCAGCCCGAACACGATCGCCAGCAGCACGAGCGGCTGGGTGATCTCCAGGCCGCCCTGGCTCGTGTAGTCGAGCAGCCCCTCCAAGCGGCCGTCCTGGAAGATGAAGACGAGCAGCCCGAATGCGGCGCTCAGGCCCAGCACGTTCATGATCAGCGCCTTGATCGGCAGCACGACGGAGCCCGTCATGACGAACAGGATCACGAGCGTCGTGATCGCCAGCACGGCGATCGCGAGCGGCAGACGGTTGGCGAGCCCAGCGCGCTGGTCGACGAAGCGTGCCGACTCGCCGGCCACGCGCACCGGATACGCGGCCTCGGCCCCCTGTCCGTCGCGGATCGCGCGAACGAGATCCAGCGTCGGCTTCTCCAGCGCGCCGGCGGACGGCACGACGCGGATGAGCCACGTGTTCTCGCCGACCAGGCGCGGCGGGTCGACGTCCGCGACATCGCGCCGCGCCGCGAGCCGCTGGGCGTATGACCGCAGCTCTCCGCCGCTGCTGCCCGGCGCTGTCACGGCGACCTGCAGGGGCGACGTCCCGCCCGGCGGGAACTCGCCGCGCAGCGCGCTGTCGACCTGCTTTGACTGCGCGCTGTCGGGCAGCACGCTGGCGTCGACGCCGGTGAACTCGATCCGCGTGAACGGCGTGCCGGCGGCGATCAGCACAGCCGCCGTCGTGACGGCGACGAGCACCGGCCGGCGCATCACGGCGTGTGACAGGCGATACCAGAAGCCGCTCTGCGTCGGCGTCGCGCGATGGCGCCAGCGCCTGGGTGCGAACGCATCGACGCGATCGCCGAGCACCATCAACAGCGCCGGCAGCGCCGTCAGCGAGATGAAGCCCGCACCGAGCGCCGTCAGCGAGCCGCTGATCGCCATCGAGTACAGGAAGCGCTGCGGGAAGACGAGCAGCGAGAGCATCGCGGCGGCGACTGTCAGTGAGCTGAACACCACCGTGCGCCCGGCGGTGCGCATCGTGCGCAGGAGCGCCTGGCGACCGGGCCCGTCGCGCTCCATCTCCTCGCGGTAGCGCGAGAGGACGAACAGCGAGTAGTCGATCGCGAGGCCGAGCCCGAGCCCGATCGCGAGGTTCAGCGCGAAGATCGACAGCGACGTCGCCTCGTTGAAGAACCGCAGCCCGAGGAACGTCGTCATGATCGTCAGCAGCCCGACGAAGAGGGGCAGCAGCGCCGCGATCGCGCCGCGAAAGACGACGAGGGCGAGCGCGAACAGCAGCGGGAACGCGAGCATCTCGGCCCGCGCGAGGTCCTCGGAGACCTGGTCGCCGACCGCCGGGCCGGCCACCGCGAGGCCACCGACCTTGACGCCCGGCTCGTCGGCGAGCGCCTTGTCGATGCGCAGGCCCGTGTCCTCGCCGTCGGCGCCGGCGCGCACGAAGACGGCGACGAAGCTCGACGTGCCGTCGCGCGCCACGAAAGGGCTCTGCGCGCGCGGGTCGGTCAGCGCCGAGTTCGTCTCGCCGACGCCGGGGTCGGCCTCGATCTGCGCGACGACGCGGCGCAGCTTCGCCGCGCCCGAGGCTGTCCGGACGCCTGCACCGGAGTCGACGAGCACGATGATGCCCGGGCTGAGGCCGCGTCCGACGGCGTCGCGCAGCTCGTCGTAGGTGACGTTGCTCTCCGACTGCGGATCGATGAAGTCCAGGTCGGGGTCGACCGACAGCCTGCTCGTGACCGGCGCACCGACGGCGATCGCCAGCGCGAGAAACGCGACGGTTGCGACGAGCACACGGCGCGGGTGCGTGGTGACGAGGCGAGAGAGCGGCGCGAGCACCTTGAGCGCACCGTAAGTGATCACTCACACACGAGTCAAGTGCGGCTGCTCGCGGCCCGGCAGGTTGCGCACGGACTCGAGGCGCTGCATCCGCGGTACGAAGCCGCTCACAACAGCGTGTTGTTCCCCTCGAACCGCTTGATCCCGGCTTGGCCGACACCCTCCTCGAGCACGGCGAGGCCGAACGCGTCGACGGGCCCCAGCGCACCGGCGCCGAGGAGCCCGCCATCGGCGGCGGTCATGGCGCCCCAGGCGAGCATGGCAGCGGTGAAGTCGTAGGGGTTGTCGCCCTTCAGCTGGACCGTGGCGAGCCGCTCCCCGTCGGCGTCGGACGCGATCGCGACGATGTACGACTCGCTCCTGGCGCGCGCGGCCGCGTCAGGTCCACCGGTCGACCCCTTCACGAAGCGATTCGCCGTAGCCGTGATCGCGCTGCGCACGCCGGGCACGCGCGTCACCACCGCCGTTGCGGCGGAGATCGCCAGCAGCGGCCGCGACGCCCGGCCGAACCAGCCCAGCCAGACGCGCGCGTCGCGCAGGCCCGGGTGCACGCGCGGCAGCGCGAACTGCTCGGTCGCGCCGACCGACACCGCCGGCCGGCGGGCGATGATCTGGACCTCGCGCGCCATGCGCTCGTCGACGAGGCGCCCGCCGCGAAACGCGTAGCCCGGCTCTGCCAGCAGCCCGACCGCCGACGCGCGCGTGCCGCCGCTTGGCGCGGCGTCGCCCGAGACGAAGTAGCCGATGTCGACGCTGACCGCGCGCGGCCCCGCCTCGCGCAGTGCCAGCGCGCCCGCCAGGTTGCCCGGCACGTAGTCATAACCGAACGCGGTGAGCAGCCCGATGCCGGCGTCCTGCGCGGCCAGGTCGTGCTGCTCGAACACGCGGCGGATGAAGGGCGGCTCGCCGGTCGAGTCGATGTAGTGCGCGCCGGCGTCCAGCGCCGCGTGCAGCGCGGGCTCGCCCCAGCGCACGAACGGGCCGACCGTCGAGACGAGCACGTCGTCGGCCTCCAACAGGGCGCGCACCGTCTGCGGCTGCGCGACGTCGGCGACCGCCCACTCCAGGCCCGCGAGCTCCGCGGCCAGCGCCGCGACGCGCTCGCGCGAACGCGCAGCCAGAACCGGCGCGGCGCCGCGCGCAACCAGCGCGCGCGCCGCGAGTTGTCCCGTGTATCCCGTCGCCCCGAACAGGACGATGCGTCCGGCCATTGATGCTCACGCTACATAACGCCGTGCGGCCCGCACGGGTACTCTGAAGCCCAGCGATGGACGAACGGGTCCTGGCCGAGAGGCTCATCACCTACGACACGTCCACCAGCGACGGCCTGCGCGCTGCGGTCGGCTTCGTGAAGGGTTGGCTCGAAGCCCGCGATGTCCCGGTGACGGGGCGCGAGTTCGGCAGTCTGCCGGTGGTGCTGGCCGACGTCGGGCCGGCCGCTGGCCCCTGCGTGATCCTGCACGGCCACCTCGACGTGGTGCCGGCCCATGACGGGCAGTTCGCGCCGCGCATCGAGGGCGACCGGCTGATCGGCCGTGGCGCGTACGACATGAAGGGCGGGCTGGCGGCGATGATGTGCGCCCTGCACGACCTCGCGCAGAACGGCAAGGTGCGGGTGCGCTTCATCTGCGTCCCCGACGAGGAGTCCGACAACCTCGACTTCCGCTGCACCGAGGCGCTCGTGCAGGAGGGTCTGCGCGGCGACTTCGCGATCACCGGCGAGCCGACGGACCTGCACATCGGCGTGCAGGCGAAGGGGGTTCTGGCGCTCCGCGTCGAAACCACGGGAACCGCCGCGCATGGGTCGACGCCGTGGCTCGGCGACAACGCGATCCTCAAGACCTACGACATGTTCCGTCGCATCGAGACCCTACGCTTCAGCCGCGAGTCCTCAGACCTCTTCGACCGCCCGTCGATCAACATCGCGCGGATCGTCGGCGGGGACGCCTTCAACAAGGTCCCCGACTGCTGCACGATGGACATCGACATCCGCTTCCTGCCACACCAGGACCCTGGCGAGATCCTCGCCGAGATCCGCGGGCTCGGCGACGACCTGCAGATCATCAAGACCTTCCACCGCGCGCCGGCGCGCGTATCGCGATCGAACCTGTACGTGCGCGCGCTGCGCGAAGCCGTCTCCGCTTCGCTCGACGACGAGGCGGTCTCCGTCGGACGCGACGGCGCGTCGGACGCGATCTCCTTTCTCGAGGCGGGGGTGCCGGCCGTCGAGTTCGGCCCGACCGGCGGAGGTCACCATGGGCCCGAGGAGTGGGTCTCGATCGACTCGCTGGCGCGCTACCGCCAGGCGCTGCGCGACTTCGTGGTCGGCCTGCCCGAGTGGCTCGTGCGCGACGATGACGACGCGCGCCCGCCGCTGCGCGCCGTCGACGGCGGGCTGAGCTAGTGGTCGCCCCCGCAAATACGCACCCTGCCAGGCAGCCGCTGATCACCGTCTGGCGGCGTCCTCGCTCAGTCATGGGCGTAGAGGCCCACTCGTTCACTGCGTCCTTGCCAGCCGGCGCCAGCGACCGCCTGGACAGGGCACGTACTTACGGGGACGACCACTGGTGAGCGTCTACGAGGGCGACGCCCCGCCGCGGCTGACCCGCGACATGTGGAAGAAGTTCGCGATCGGCGCGGTCCTCGTGATCGCGCTGAGCGCGGCGGCGGTCGCCAGCGCCGTCCTCATGCAGGTGCACGAGACGCTCGACATCGTCCGCGAGAACTCGACGCCGATCCCCGGAATCGACAACGAGCTCGACGAGGTCGAGCCCGGCAACCCGCAGACGATCCTCGTGCTCGGGTCAGATCGCCGCTACGGCGACAAGAAGGCGGGCCTGCCGGCGCGCTCGGACACGATCATCGTCGTGCGCCTGGACCCCGACAAGAAGGCGACCGCCGTCATGTCGATCCCGCGCGACCTGAAGGTCGAGATTCCCGGTCACGGCACGAACAAGATCAACACCGCCTACGCGCTCGGCGGCCCGAGGCTCACCGTCCAGACCGTCAAGCAGCTGCTCAGCATCCCGATCAGCCACGTCGTCAATGTGAACTTCGGCGGCTTCCAGCGCGCGGTCAATCGCCTGGGCTGTGTCTTCGTCGACATCGACCGGCGCTACTTCAACGACCGCGGCGGGCCCGGCGGCTACGCGACGATCGACCTCAAGCCCGGCTACCAGAAGCTCTGCGGCTCCGACTCGCTGGACTTCGTGCGCTACCGCCACGAAGACGACGACTTCGTACGCGCCGCGCGCCAGCAGGAGTTCCTGCGCCAGGCGAAGGACCAGGTCGGCCTCGGCAAGGTCTTCGGAGATCGCGAGGAGCTGTTGAAGATCTTCGGGCAGTACACGCAGACGGACATCGCGCGCGACAACGATCCCGCGATCCTGCGCCTCATCAAGCTCGCCTACGAGTCCTCGAAGAACCCGATCCACGAGGTGAGGTTCCGCGGTGGCCAGACGTCACTCGAATACGTCGAGATCTCGCCCGAGAACCTGCAGAAGACGATCGAGGAGTTCATCGACGTCGGGATCGGCTCCGCTGCGAAGGCCGCCGCCGACGAGCAGCAGAAGCGCAAGAAGCCCAAGCCGATCAAGACGCGCAAGCGCCTCGCGCGCGGCCTCGCCCTGCGCAAGGAGGCCGGCGAGAACCACGTCCTGGAGATCGCGAGCAAGCAGCAGTCGCTGCCGGTGTACTTCCCCAAGGCGATCGTCGGGCGCGGCTCCTACCAGCGCGAGAGCCCGCGCCTGTACGACATCTACGACCGCGGCAAGCACAAGTACCGCGCCTACCGGATCGTGCTCTCGCAGGGCGAGAACGGCCAGTACTACGGCGTGCAGGGGACGACCTGGAAGGCGCCGCCGATCCTCGACAACCCGACCGACGAGGTGCGCATGCGCAAGCGCACCTACAAGCGCTACTTCGACGGGCGCAAGATCCGCCTGATCGCCTGGGAGACGCCGAAGGCCGTCTACTGGGTCTCCAACACGCTCTCGCACCAGCTGACCAACGCGCAGATGATGGACATCGCCCGCTCTCTGCAGAGGATCGGTCAGTAGCGCCGAACGCGCAGATGGCGACCGGGGGCGCGCTCGCGGTCCGCATCGGCCGGTAACCTGCGCCGCCGGATGAGCGGCGATCGTCTACCCATCGGGGTCATCGGGACCGGCTACGTCGGCCTCGTCACGGCCGCGGGCTTCGCTCATCTGGGAAGCGACGTCTACTGCATCGACATCGACGCCGACAAGATCGCGCGCTTGGAGGCCGGTGAGATCCCGATCTACGAGCCGGGCCTGGCCGAGATGGTCGCCGCCAACCGCGAGCGGCTGCACTTCTCGACCGACATCGCCGACGCGCTCGAGCACGCGCGGCTGCTGTTCGTCGCTGTCGGCACGCCGCCGACGTACTCGGGCGACGCCGATCTGTCGGCCGTCTACGCGGTCGTCGAGGCGATCCCGGCGCTTGCGACGCGGAGCGAGCAACAGCGCCACGCCCTCGTGATGAAGTCGACCGTGCCCGCGGGCACCGGCGCCTCGATCAAGCGGGTGCTCGCCGGGGAGGGCAAGCAGGGCCTGTCGTACGTGTCGTGCCCGGAGTTCCTCAAGGAGGGCTCCGCCGTCAAGGACTTTCTCAATCCCGACCGCGTCGTCGTGGGCGACGACGGCGACTGGGCGGGCGATGCCGTAGTCGACCTCTACGCCCCGCTCCAGGCCACCGTCGTGCGCACCGACATCGCGTCGGCGGAGATGGTCAAGCTCGCCTCCAACGCCTTTCTCGCCACGAAGATCTCGTTCATCAACGAGATCGCCAACGTCTGCGAGGAGACCGGCGCCGACGTGATCGAGGTCGCGCGCGGGATGGGCCTCGACGACCGGATCGGACAGAAGTTCCTGCAGGCGGGGATCGGCTTTGGCGGCAGTTGCTTCCCAAAAGATGTCAACGCCCTCAAGCAGCTGGCCGGCAACTCCGGCTACCACTTCCAACTGCTCAACGCGGTCATCGAGGTCAACGAACTGCAGAAGCGGCGCGTGATCAGCAAGCTGCTCAAGCACCTCGGCTCGCTCGTCGGCAAGAACATCGCCCTGCTCGGCCTGGCCTTCAAGCCCAACACCGACGACATGCGCGAAGCGTCCTCGCTCGTGCTGAGCGCGCGGCTACAGGCCGATGGGGCGAAGGTCCGCGTCTACGACCCGATCGCCGAGGAGGAGGCGCGGCATCTCATTCGCGGCGTGTACTTCGCGACCGGCGCGCTCGATGCGATCCAAGACGCCGACGCCGTCGTGCTCGTCACGGAGTGGGAGGAGTTCATCACCCTGGACTGGGACGACGTCGCGTCGCGGATGGCCGGCACGGTCGTGCTCGACGGCCGCAACGCGCTCGATCGCGAAGCGGTCGCCGCCGCCGGGCTGACCTACGAGGGCATCGGACGCGGAACGCTGACATCCTTGACCTGATGGCTCGGCCGATCGCGATCACATGCAGGCGGTGATCCTCGTGGGGGGAGAGGGAACGCGGCTGCGGCCCCTGACCTCCACACTGCCAAAGCCCGTCGTCTCGCTCGTCGACCGGCCGATGATGGTCTACATGCTCGAATGGCTGCGCGGGCACGGCGTCGACGACGTGATCATGTCCTGCGGCTTCAAGGCGACGAAGGTCCGTGAGGTGCTTGGCGACGGGTCGCAGCTGGGCATCAGCCTGAGGTTTCTCGAGGAACCCGACCCGCGTGGAACCGCCGGTGCCCTGAAGTTCGCCGAGGAGCTCCTCGACGAGCGCTTTCTGATGCTCAACGGCGACGTGCTGACGGACATCGACCTCGGCGCGCAGATCGCCCAGCACGAGCAGTCCGGGGCGACGGGGACGCTCGCGCTCGTAGGGGTCGCCGATCCGTCGAGCTACGGGCTCGTGAAGGTTCGCGACGACAGCTCGGTCGAGGCGTTCCTCGAGAAGCCGTCCGCCGACACGATGCTCGACACGAACCTCATCTCCGCCGGCGCGTACGTGCTCGAGCGCTCCGTGCTCGACCTCATCGCGCCCGACAAGAACGTCTCGATCGAGCGCGAGGTCTGGCCCGCGCTCGTCGACGAGGGCCTCTTCGGGTTCGTCGACGACGCCGCCTACTGGATCGACGTCGGCACGCCCGAGCGCTACCTGCAGGCGACGTTCGACATCCTCGAGGGCAACGTCCGCACCGGCGTGGCGGAGAAGCTCGGCGAGGGCTTTCTCTCGGTCGATCAGTCGGCCACTGTCGCGGGACGCGCGGTTCCACCGGCCATCGTCGGCGCCGGATCGCAGGTCGGCGAGGGCTCGCACGTCGGCAGCCTCGCCGTCCTCGCCGGCGATGTCGCGGTCGGTGAAAACTCGGTTGTCGAGCGGGCCGTGGTCCTGGAGGGCGCGCGGATCGGCGACGGCTGCGTGCTGCGCGAATGCATCGTCGGTCCCGGCGTGCGCATCGGCGACCGCAGCCAGGTCATCGGCGGCGCGATGCTCGGCGAGAACGTCGTGCTCGGCTCTGACAACGTGGTCGCGCGCGGGGCGCGGCTGTTCCCCGGCATGGAGGTACCCGATGGCGGCCTCGCCTTCTGAAGAGACCCTGCTTCTGGATCCCGAGACGATCGCCGCGGTGGACGCCGCGGACATGCTCGCCGACATCGCGGGCCTGCCCGAGCACCTGCGTGACGCGCTCTGGAAGGTCGAGTCCGCGAACCTGCAGCCGTGGGACTCGCCGGGGGGGCTCGTGGTGGCCGGGATGGGCGGCTCGGCGATCGGCGGCTCGCTTGCCCGGGCAATGCTCGGCGACCACGCGTCGCGCCCGATCCTCGCCTCGCGCGCCTACGGCCTGCCCGCGTGGACGACGCCCGAGACGACCGTGCTGTGCGCCTCCTACTCCGGCGGCACCGAGGAGACGCTCGCCTGCTACGAGGCGGCCGGCGCGCTGGGCGCCAAGCGGGTAGCGGTGACGAGCGGCGGCAAGCTCGCCGAGATGGCCCGTGCCGACGGCGTGCCGGTGATCCCCGTCGCCGGTGGCTTTCAGCCGCGTGCGGCCGTCGCGTACATGACCGTCGCCGCGCTGGAGGTCGCGCGGTTGTGCGGCGCCGGCCCGCGGATGGGTGCCGAGATCGACGTCGCCGCCGACCATCTCGAGCAGCTCGTCGTCGAGTGGGGCGCCCAGAGCGCCGAGGACTCCGAGGCCAAGACGCTCGCGCGCGCGCTGCACGACAGCGTGCCGGTGATCGCCGGCGCCGGCCTGACCGCGCCGATCGCCTACCGCTGGAAGACGCAGTTCAACGAGAACGCGAAGGTCCCGGCGTTCATGCACGAGCTGCCCGAGCTGTGTCACAACGAGGTCGTCGGCTGGACCGACGCGACCTCGCTGGGGCGCTTCGCGGCAATCTTCCTCGACGACAGCGACACGCATCCGCGCATCAAGGAGCGCATCGCGATCACGCGCGAGCTGATCGGCGATTCGGCCACCGGCACGCACGTCGTGCAGTCGCGCGGCGACACCGCGGTCCAGCGCGTGCTCTCGCTCGTCCTGCTCGGCGACCTCGTCTCGCTCTACGTCGCGGTCCTGCGCGGCACGGACCCGACGCCGGTCGACGTGCTCGTGACGCTCAAGGAGCGGCTGGCGGGCAACGGCTGATCGGCTCGACGGCAGCTCGCGACATGGACGCCGCGACGACGGCCGCCGTCGCCGCCATCGCCGCGGCCGCGAGGAAGCCCGCGTCCGCGCCGTGGCGGTCGATGGCGGCGCCCGCGGCCGCCGCGGCCGCCGCGCCCCCGCCGTAGCCCAGCGCGCTCACCCACGAGAACGCCTCCATCGCGAGATCGGCCGGCGCGGCGGCCCGGATCAGGTCGAAGTGGACGATCAGCATCGGCGAGACCGCGATCCCCGCCAGCACCAGGCCGCCCGCGAGCAATGCCGTGCCCGGCGCCAGCACGAGGACGCCGAACCCGGCCGCCAGCGCCGTCAGCAGGGCGACGAGCTG
>CADCVQ010000160.1 GCA_902806175.1 uncultured Solirubrobacteraceae bacterium | reverse complement strand
GGACGGTGTCGGTCGTGCGTCGGGTGCCGAGCGCCCGTGCGGCCTGCTGCACGAGGTCCATGTCGAGGTTGATGTTCGTGCGCTTGACCACCCCGACAGCGTACACCTCCGACACCTGCTCACATACACATCCGCCCGTCGTCATGCGGCCGTGCTTCGCGTCGCGTGCCGGTCGCCGGGCAGCAAGGTGCGGATCGGGCGCCGTCGCTCCTCGCCGGCGTCGCGATGCCGGGGCTGCTCGGGGACCTGGAAGGCGTGCGGGCTGTGCTCGTACATGCTGGGCTCGAGGCAGAACATGATCCGTTGGCGGCCGATGCAGTCGAGCTCCTCGCCCCAGTGGCGGTCGATGTTGCCGGTCAGGTCGCGGTCGGCGGCGTTGAGGAACAGCAGGGCGTGGTCGCGGTCCTGGCAGATGAAGATGACGTACGGCGCGTCGAGCAGGCCGACGTCGGTCTCGTGCCACCAGTAGTTCAGAAAGCAGTCGTAGCGGCGGAACTTGTCGTAGTTCTTGTCGACGCGCCGCGTGCGGTCGAACTCGATGTAGTACGTCAGCGGGATGTAGCTGTCGGGGTCCTCGACCTCGATGATGGCGTCGGGTCGCAGCAGCCGCGGCCGATCGTCGCGCAGGTCGCTGACGATTCGACCCGAGCCGTCGGCGACGAACAGCCGGCCGTCGCAAGAGTCGCGGCGCAGGCCGGCCGGCGGGTGGATCTCGGTCTCGCCGTGCCAGTCCAGCAGCGTGTGGCCGAGCAGTCGCCGCCAGGCGAGGATCCAGTTGTTGAGCTGCAGGTCGTGCAGGACGTGGCCGTAGTCGTAGATCGCGCGCGGCTTGAAGCGGCTGCTGCGATCGATCGTCTCCGACTGGACGAGCATGCGGTGCCCGTCGGCGCCGAGGTGGTACGTCCACGGGTACGAGCCGCGGCGCGAGACGGGCCGGAAGCGCTCGAGGTAGCCGGCGCGAAAGAGCTTGACGAGCCGGCGCCGTCCCGCCTGCGCGGACGCTCCGGGCCACCACAGCTCGAGCAGCTGGTCGGTCGTCAGGAAGCGGTAGCGCCAGACGTCGCGGACGATCGCCAGGTCGCGCGGCTGCACGGCGATCGGGATGACGCGCTCGCGCTCGTCGCGCTCGATGACGGCGCCGTCGTAGCGGTGCACGGCGGCGTATCCGTTCGGGCTGCTCATGCGATGTCGAACAGCGTCGGTTGGCGCCAGCGGCGCTGCATCTCCTCGCGCGCGGCGCGGATGCGGTCGACGGCGGTCACGCGCTCGGCGGGGTCGAACTCGTCGAAGACGTGCGCGTAGGTGTCCAGCGCCATCTTCGGCGAGTGGCCGGCCTGGCGCGCGACCTCGACGATGTTGTGGCCCTCGGCGATCAGCAGCGAGACGAACGAGTGGCGCAGGTCGTAGGGCCGCGCCCCGGTCAGTCCGGCGGCCGCGGCGGCGGGCCAGAAGGTCCGCCGCCGCCAGTTCTTCCAGTCGTCCGGCGACCACGGCCCGCCGTCGTGCGCGGGGAAGACGAACTGCTCGTCGCGCGGTCGGCCGGCGCGCAGCCGCCACTCGGCGAGGTCCTGGGCGAGCGGCTTGAGGGTGCGCACGGTGCGACGCCGGCGCGTCTTCGTCTCGGCGACCGTGCCGAGGCTCACGGCTGCCTCGACGAGCAGCGTGCGCTCGCGGACGCTGCCCCAGGTCAGTGCGAAGGCCTCCCCTGGCCGCAGCCCGGCGTAGGCGAGGACCGAGATGAGCGTCGCGTCGCGCATGAGGTCACGGTGCAGCAGCCAGAAGCGCATCTGCTCGACGGTCTCGGGCGCAAGCGGCGTGACGCTGCGCCGCTGCGCGGGCCGCGGCTTGCGCACGGCACGCACGGGGTTGGACGCCAGCCGCTCCCACTCGCACGCGCGCTGCAGCACGCCCTGCAGCAGCGTCAGCGTCTTGGCGATCGCGCCGCGCCCGACGCCGGCGGCCTCGAGCTCGAGCCGGAAGCGGTTGACGACGGTCGGCGTCAGCTCGCGCAGCGACAGCGCGCCGAGCTGGGGCAGGACGTAGGCGTCCCACATCGCGGCGTAGACCTGCAGCGTCGTCGCGGCGAGGTTCGGCTCGGCGTACAGCCGCCACCAGTCCTCGCCGAACTGCGCGAGCGTCTCCCTGCCGGCGTCCAGATGCGCGATCGCGCCGGTGCGCCGGCGCCGCTTGAGCTCGGCGTCGAAGGCCTCGGCGTCGCGCTTGCGGCCGAGCACCTTGGAGCGGTTGCGACCGCCCTCGCGCCAGCGAACGCGCCACACGACGCCGCCCTCGCGCTCGAGGCGCTCGACGCTCACGACGAGCGCTCCTCACGGCGCGCGAGCAGCGCGCGGAAGCTGCCGGCGGGCATCGGAGGCGGTGGCGGTGCAGGCGCCGCCGGCGGCTCGGCCGGCCGCACGGTGCTGCGCTCGATCCACTCGTCAAACGCGGCGCGCGGGATCCGCAGCCGCGAACACAGCCGCGACGCGCGCAGCTCGCCGCGCTCGATCGCGCGGTAGATCGCGCGCGTCGACAGGCCGGCCAGCTCGGCGGCCTCCGAGACCCGCAGCAGCGGTGCGTCGGACGCACTGCCCCTCATACCTAACAAGAGCCCTACGAGCGGATTTTGGCCCCCCCGTGTTGCGGGACGGCGCGGCGCAGAACGGGTCGGCGGCGGCGAAGATGTACCCGTTTGGTACCTCTCTCGACCCGTGGTCGAGGCTTGCGTCGAGACAAAAGCCCTGCAAACGATGGAAGCCCTCCATCGGACTCGAACCGATGACCCCTTCCTTACCATGGAAGTGCTCTACCAACTGAGCTAGGAGGGCGGGAGGCCCCAACTGTACAGCCTGAATCCTGCCCTTGAGGACGTGCGCTTCTGCCCTCGCTGTGCCGCTGAGGCGCTCGTGTCGTTCCCGCGCGAGCTGCGCTGCAGGCACTGCGGCTATCACGCGCTCTGGAGCCCCGAGCCGGTCGCGGCGGCGATCCCGCGTGACGAGGACGGCCGCATCTGGCTGCTGCGCCGCACGCTGCACGAGGGCGCCGGCCGCTGGACGTTCCCCGGCGGGTACGTCGAGCTCGGCGAGACCGTCGAGGACGCTGCCCGCCGCGAGACGTGCGAGGAGCTCGAGATGGAGATCGAGCTCGGCGCGCTCGTCGGCGTGTACTCGCGCGCGCAGGAGCGCACGGTGCTCGTCGTCTTCCACGCGCGCGCGCTCGGCATGGGCCACGAGACCGACGAGGCGTCGGAGGTGCGGGCCTTCGCGCCGGACGAGCTGCCGTGGGACGAGCTGGCGTTCTGGTCGACCGAACAGGCGCTGCGCGACGCGCTTGCCTAATTGCCGCTCGCGCGCTGCTCCGCCCGGCCCGCGGCGCGCGAGCTCTTCGCGATCACCGTCGTGATCGGGACGCCCAGCGGCTTGAGCTTGCTCGGTAGGTCGGCGCGCAGCCAGCGCGACACGCGGGCGGGCAGCGTCGAGATGATGATCTCGTCGTAGTGCTCGGCATTCATCGCGTCGTGGACCGCGTCGTTGGGGTTCGGGTCGCCGATCTTGCCCTCGACGGGCCCTCCGGCCGCCTCCTCGAGCAGCGGCAGCGCGAGCTCGAGCACCATCTGCGCCTCGGTGTCGTCAGTGTCCTCGGGGTCCACGACCCGGTGCAGCCCGTGTGCGACGCGCGGGACGAGCAGCGTGAACTGTGCCGGCCCTGCCGAGGCTCGTTCGGAGACAGCCGACAGCAGCTGCGGCGTCGCAGCGGTCCTGTGGGCGACGATCAGGACGCGGGCGGGCGCGGAGGACTCCATGTGCGCGACTCCTTCGGCTCAGGGGACTCGCTGATCCTGCCACGCCAAGCGCGATCGCGCCAAGCGGCCTCGACTCGAGCGCTTGATCCGTCGATATCCGGCGCTTGAAAGGCTGTAGGGCCATCAGTGGCGGGAGCAGGATTCGAACCTGCGAAGGCTGAGCCAATGGATTTACAGTCCATCCCGTTTGACCGCTCCGGAATCCCGCCGAGGGTCGGCCAGTCTACCGATCAGGCAGTTCTCACAGGCTCGAACGGGCGACCGGCCTCGACCTCGTGGTCGGCGTACTTTGGGCCTCCGACCACGATCTGCGACCCCCCGTCGACGACCGTGGAGGGGATGAACCACTGCCGGCCGTCGGCCACGAGCACGAAGAGGTACTCGCACCGCGTAGAGCTGAAGCGCTTGACAAGCCCATTCCAGCTTCGGTTGCCGCCTCGTGTCGCCAGAGACACCTGATAGCGCCCGTTGTTGATCAGGACGGTTGAGGTCTTGACCTGAACGCGGATGAGGCGACCGTCCATCTCTGCGACGAGATCGGTGTCCGGACTATGGCCAAATGGAATGAAGACGCTCGTCCGAGGCTGGTTCAGCAGCCACACGGCCGCGGCCCGCTCGCCGATGTCCCCCTGCAGCCTTGGTGAGATCCTCCCGTCCACTACCAGAACATACGTTCCCCTGCGGACGGAATCACAGCAGCTTCTCGAGCCTCCCCGTCAGCTCCGAAGCGTCCGGCTCCGTCCCCGCGCCGAACCGCGCGACCACGCGGCCGCGCCGATCCACGAGGTACTTGTTGAAGTTCCACTCCGGCGCTCCCGCGGCGGCCGACAACCGCCGGAACAGCGGGTTCGCAGCCCCACCCGTCACCTTCGTCTTGGAGAACATCGGGAACGTCACGCCGTAGTTGGCCTTGCAGAACTCCGCGATCTCCTTGTCCGAGCGCGGCTCCTGGCCGGCGAAGTCGTTGGCCGGGAAGCCGAGCACGACGAACCCGTCGCCGCGGCGCGCGCGGTAGAGCGCCTCGAGGCCCTCCAACTGCGGCGTGTAGCCGCACGCCGTCGCGGTGTTGACGACGAGCACGACGTCGCCGCGGTAGCGCGCGAGGTCGTCGCGCTCACCGTTGAGGCGCGTGAACGTCCCGCGCAGCACGCCGCCGGCGCCCTCGCGCGCGTGATCGGCCCCCGGCGCCGGCGCCGGCGCGTCCCCCGGCGCATCCGCCGCCGGCCTATCCGCCGCCGGGGCATCCGACTCGGCCACCGCCACCGCCGGCTGCACGGTCGTCGCCGTCGCCGCCGCCGGCCGCCCCGGCTCAGGCTCAGGCTCCGACCCGCACCCGGCAGCCACCAGGCACGCCAACACCACCACCACAACGCGCGACGCCCACATGTCCCTCCATACGCGCGCCCGCGAGCCGCAGTTCAGGACGCGTCGCGTAGCTTCTGCGCCTCCGGCAGCGACTCGAGCTTCTTCAGCGTGTGGTTCTCGATCTGGCGGATCCGCTCGCGCGTGACGTTGAACGCGCGCCCGACCTCCTCGAGCGTCCGCGGCCGCCCGCCGGTCAGCCCGAAGCGCATCTCGATGACCTCGCGCTCGCGCTGGGGCAGAGCGGCCAGCGCCCGGCGCACGTTCTCACGGCGCAGGTTCTCCGCCGCCAGCTCGAACGGCGACACCGCGTTCTCGTCCTCGACGAAGTCGCCCAGCTCGGACTCGTCCTCCTCGCCCACCGGCCGCTCCAGGGAGATCGGCTGCTGGGACATGCGCAGAATGTCGCGCACCTCGCGCGCGGTGCATTCCAGATGGGTCGCGATCTCCTCCGGCGACGGCTCACGGCCGAGCGACTGGACGAGCTGGCGCTCGACCTGCACGACCTTGTTGAGCTTCTCGACCATGTGCACCGGGATGCGGATCGTGCGGCCCTTGTCGGCGATCGCGCGCGTGACGGCCTGCCGGATCCACCACGTGGCGTACGTCGAGAACTTGTAGCCGCGGCGGTAGTCGAACTTCTCGACCGCGCGGATCAAGCCCAGCGACCCCTCTTGGATGAGATCCAGGAACGTCAGGCCGCGGCCGAGATAGCCCTTGGCGATCGACACCACGAGCCGCAGGTTGGCCTCGACCATGTGCTGCTTGGCGTCCATGTCGCCGCGCTCGATGCGCTTGGCGAGCGCGACCTCCATGTCCGCCGTCAGCAGCGGCACGCGGCCGATCGAGCGCAGGTACAGCCGCAGCGAGTCAAGCGACGGCTCGACGGTGAGGTCGAGCTCGGGCCTTCTCGGCGCGTCGTCGGGAACGCCGCCGTTGGCGCGCGTCTTGCGCGCCTCGGCCACCGCCTCGACGCGCGCGCCCTCCGACGAGGCGTTGCGACCGTCGGCACCGACGACGTCGATGCCGTGTTCAGAGAGGTAGGAATGCAGCTCCTGGAGCTGCTCCTTCGTGACCTCCACCTCTTCGAGTGCCCCAGAGATCTCGTCGAACGTGAGAAAGCCGCGCTCCTGCCCATCGGTGATGAGCGTTCGCAGCTCGTCGAGCTCGTAGATCGGCGCCTCGTCCGCCAGCAGAACTTCGTTTTCGATGCCTCGGCCCCCCTCGGATGCCGCCTTTGCCTCGCCTCGCCTCGCCTCGCCTCCAGTGCCGCTGGGCTATGTGACCCAAACAACGACTGGTGAGTCATAGCACAAGATCGCGTGTACGCAAGAGCTCAGACGGGTGATGCCCCGCGTTAGGCTTGTGACATGCGACACACTCTGAGCGCACAGAGCACAGACGTCCAGGCTCAGCCGCCGAACCTCCGCGTGAGCCTGTCGCGCGCCGGCGTGACCGAGATCGAGAAGATCGTCCGCATCCGCCAGCACGGCGAGGAGCAGCTCTTCTCGGCCCGGCTGCAGTGCTTCGTCGACCTCGGGCCGCAGCAGAAGGGCGCCCACATGTCGCGCTTCGAGGAGGTCGCAAACGAGGTCATCGGCGAGGTCGTGCTCGGCGAGGCGGGCTTCAAGGCCGAGGCGCTCGCGACGCGCATCGCCGAGCTCGTGCGCGACCGCCAGGAGGCACGCCGCGCCGAGGTCACGATCGCCGCACGTTACCCGGAGCACAAGCCGGCGCCGGTCTCGGGCATCCTCACGCAGGAGATCTACACGCTGTACGGCATGGCGGTCGCCTCAGCGGCGGGCACCCGCCGGCTCGTCGGCGTCGCCGCGCAGGGCATCACCGCCTGCCCGTGCGCGCAGCAGCTCGTGATGGGCAGCTCGCGCGAGCGGTTGCTCCAGGACGGCTTCAGCGAGGACGAGATCGACCGCATCTTCGACCATGTTCCGGTCGCGACGCACAACCAGCGCGGCCTGGGCACGCTGTACATCGGCATGCCCGAGGGCTGCGACACGGAGATCGAGGCGCGCACGCTGCTGAGCATCGTCGAGGGCTCGATGTCCTCGGAGATCTACGAGCTCATGAAGCGCGCCGACGAGGGCGCCGTCGTCGAGAAGGCCCACCGCCGGCCGCGCTTCGTCGAGGACTGCGTGCGCGAGATGATCGGCGGCGTCGTCGCCGAGCTGGCCGACCTCAGCGACGAGCACTTCGTCAGCGCGCGCCAGGAGAACCTCGAGACGATCCACCAGCACAACGTCGTCGCCGAGCGCTTCGGCCTGCTCGGCGAGGTGCGCCACGAGCTCGCGACCGGCGAGCACGCGCTGGCGCACGTCTCGATGCGCGACTGGCTCGACGCCGCCGGGCGCTGACGGTCCTACGAGCCGGTCGACTTCGCCGGCGCGGCCACCCCGGCCTCGCGCCGCGCCTCGGCCTCGCGCAGGACGCGGCGCAGCCCGAAGAAGTAGTCCACGCCGCTGACGATCGTGATCGCGACCATGCCGTAGACGAGGCCGTCGACCCATGCCGGCGTCGGCTCGCCGATCGCGATGAGGAAGAAGATCGCGGCGACCTGCGTGATCGTCTTCGCCTTGCCCCACCAGTTCGAGGCGATCACGAGGCCGTGCTGCGTGGCTTGCATGCGCGTCACCGTCACCGTCAGCTCGCGCGCGATGATCACCATCGCCACCCAGGCCGCCAGGCGGTTCAGCGAGACGAGCGCGACGAGCGCCGCGATGATCAGCAGCTTGTCGGCGATCGGGTCCATGAGCTTGCCGAAGTTCGTGATCGCGTTGCGCGTGCGCGCGAGGTAGCCGTCCATCGCGTCCGTCGCGGACGCAAGCGCGAAGACGACCGCCGCCAGCAGGTCGCCGTTCGCGGTCTCGTTGAGCAGCGCGACGACGAGCACCGGCACGAGCATGATCCTGATCAGCGTCAGGGCGTTCGGCAGATTCATCTCGAACACGTGATCTCCCCCTGTTCTGAAGACTCAAGCCGCGCGGTGCGCACTTACGCCTTCAGCCGATGGCCGGAGCGGAACATCGTCGCGCTCCACGCGACGCAGACGAGCGCCAGTCCCGCCGTCACCGCGAGAGCTATACCCACCGGCACGTCGCTTGTCCCGAGAAATCCGTAGCGCACGGCGTTGATGAGAAAGAAGATCGGGTTGACGTGGCTGATCTCCTGCCACGGCGAGGGCAGCACGTCGACGGAGTAGAAGACGCCGCCGAGGAAGCTCAGCGGCAGGATCACGATGTTGTTGACGAAGCCGTGCTGGTCCCACGTCTCGGCGTACACGCCGACGACCACGCCCAGCGACGCGAACAGCACGAGCAGGATCCCCAGCGCGAGCGCGAGCGCGAACGGGTGGCGCACCGGCACGTCGGTCACGACGAGGGCGAGCACGAGCAGCGACACCCCGATCGCCAGCGCGCGCACGATGCCGCCGAACGCCAGCCCGAGGTTGACCTCCCAGGGGCGCATCGGCGCCGACAGCACGTCGTTGATGTAGCGATCCGAGCGCGCCTGGAAGACCGACGAGGAGTTGTTGGAGTACGCCGCCTGCGCCATCGCCATCGCGATCAGCCCCGGCACGATGAACACCTCGTACTCGACGCCGCCGAGCTCTCGGATGCGGCCGCCGAGCGACAGCCCGAAGACGACGATGAACAAGAACGCCGCGAGCACCGGCGCGACGATCGTCTGCGACCACAGCTTCAGCACGCGGTCGGACTCCCGCGCGGCGAGCGCGAGCAGCCCTCGATGTCGGCCGATGAGGGCGTTCACGGCTTCGAGGCTAGTGGCTTGGCGAGGCGCACGCTTGCGAGGATCTGCGTCGCCTCGAGCAGGCGCCTGCGCGACGGGCGCGCCGGCGTCACGAGCGTGATCGCGTAGGTGCGATAGGCGGTGCTCGCCACGAGGCCCAGCGCGCGCTCGATCCCGGCCGGGGTCAGGCCGGTGAGCTCGAACGTCGTCGCGGAGCGCGGCCCGAGGCGGCCGGGCCCGTCGCGGACGACGGAGACGGGATCCATCCGCCCGCGCAGCGTGCGCAGCAGCAGCGCCTTGACCTGCTTGGGCCGGCGACCGCCGACCGACGCGAACGTCATGATCGCCGCGCGCCGCGGACTGCGCAGGAACAGGACCCGGCCCTTGACGCTGCGCTTCCAGCTGCGCGGATGGGCGAACGTCAGCCCGAGCTCGGGAATCGACACGAGGCGAACGGCGGGCGCCGCGCGCGCCGGCGCGGGATCGTCACGGTCGAGCGCCGGCCACAGGACGACGCCCGCGACCGCGAGGCCCGCCAGAACGAGCGCGGCGCCGCCGAGGCGGCGCCGCGTCAGCAGCTCACGCACCGGATCCGCTCGGCCACTAGTGGTCGTCCCTGTACGTACGTGCCCAGTCCAGGCGGTCGCTGGCGCCGGCTGGCAAGGACGCAGTGAAGGAGTGGGCCACTAGGCCCATGACTGAGCGAGGACGCCGCCAGACGGTGACCAGCGGCTGCCTGGCAGGGTGCGTATGTGCGGGGGCGGCCACTACGCCCCCGCGCGTGCCTCCTCGCGCCGGCGCAGCAGCAGGCCGCCGGCGAGCAGGAGCAGTCCCGCGAGCGCGAGTCCGACGACGTTCGAGCCGGTCAGCGGCAGCCCGCCGGCGTTCACCGTGCCGGCGCCGTCGTCGACCGGCGTCCCGCCGCCGCCGCCGCCCGGGCCGCCGTCGGTTCCGCGACCATTGCGCTCGTCGTCGTCGTCGGGGTCGTAGGAGGCCGGGTTGTTCGGATTGCCGTCGGTGTGACAGCCGGGGTCGCGCTCGTCGGCACGCCCGTCGCCGTCGTTGTCGCGGTTGTCCGAGCACTCCGGCCCGTCGTCCTCGTCACCGGCGCCCCTCGTGGGCCCGCCGGCCTCGGAGTTGTCGTTGGGGTCATACGAGCCCGGGTTGTTCGGATTGCCGTCGGTGTGACAGCCCGGGTCGGCGGCGTCGATGACGCCGTCGCCGTCGTTGTCGGCGCCGTCGGAGCACTGCGGGCCGGGCGTCTCGGCACCGGCCGGCGCGACGGTGAGCGCTTCCGTGGCGGCCGTCGTCTCCTTGACGAGCGACGTCGCGCCGACGTTGAGCGCGAAGACGTCGAGCGCCTCGCGGACGGCCGCCGCGCCGGCGACCTCGTCGGCGTTGCAGACGATCCGCGCCAGCAGCGGGATGTCGAAGACGGTGTCCGGTGTGCCGTCGTCGCAGCCCGCGGCGGGAACCGGGATCCCCGTCCCGGCGAGCTGGATGACCTGGGAGTTGCTCATCGTCGTCGGCGCGCGGTTGCGACAGGACTGCGATCCGGTGGCCGAGTTCGCGGCTGCGGCGACCGGGCCGCCCGCCGTCACGACGTTCGCCGTCCGCGCCGATCCGAGCGCCGTCTGGCAGTCGGCGGTCGTGCCGATCGAGCCGCCGCTCTCGGCGGCGCCGACGCCGAGCCCGCCGACCTGGGCGCGGGCAAGCGCGAAGTCGTTCTGCGAGCCGGTGGCGGTCGTCGTCGAGTTCGCCGTCAGCACGCTCAGGCAGACCTGGTTGCCGCTCGACGTGCACAGCGGATCGAGCACGCCGGTCTGCAGCGGCTGCAGCGGGCCGTTCTTCGTCTCGCCCGGGTTGCTGTCGACGCCCGCAAGCTCGGTGCCGAAGAGCGCGAGGATCGTGATGTGGCCGTGGTAGGCCCCGCCGGCGATCTGCTCGCCGCGCGCGCGGCCGATGACGACTTCCTCTCCGGCGTCCGAGCCGTTGGGATTGCCGCCGAGCGGCCGCTCGTTGCTCGGGGCCGTATCGACGACGCCGACGCTGCCCTGACCGTGCGGGTTCGTGCCGTGCAGCGGCGGTTGGCGCGCAGGATCGGTCGCCGTCGCGCGCGTCGCGCGCTTGGTCGGGTCGAGTGCGGCCTTCGTCTTGGCCGTCGTCGCCTGCAGCGCGCTGGAGACGGGAGCCACGGTCTGCTCGACCGCGGCACCGAGGCGCTGCGTCGTATCGGTGAGCGCCTTGTCGATGCGTTCGAGCTCGGCCCCCCGGCCCAGCGACGCCGACGGCAGCAGCCAGATCGTCGCCGCCGCGCACACCAGCGCGGTCAGCCCGACGTACGCGCTTCGACTCATGCGACCTTCTCCTCATTTGGCCCGCGCGCGCCGAATCGGCGCGCCCCCGTGGACGCCGCGCTACCCGATCTGGGCGACCGCAAACCGGCCCAGCGGCACATGCACGCGAGCGCCCGCTGGCCCGCCGGGCCAACGCCGCGTCAGCCGCTGCTGAGCGATCCCATCGCGCGCACGTAGGCGTCGGCGAGCGAGTCGGCGTTGTAGAGGGTGCGCAGGCCGTCGGCCGTGTCGCGCGCGATCAGGCGCCCGTCACGGATCAGCGCGATCTCCTCGCACAGCTCGTCGGCCTCCTCGAGGTAGTGCGTCGTGAGCAGGATCGTCGTGCCCTGGTCGTGCAGGCGGCGGATGTAGCGCCACAGCTCCAGGCGCAGCTCGAAGTCGACGCCGGCCGTCGGCTCGTCGAGGATCACCAGGCGCGGCTCGTGCATGAGCGCGCGCGCGAGCAGCAGCCGCCGCCGCATCCCGCCCGACAGCTTCGGGGCGCGCACTCCGGCCTTTGCGCGCAGGTCGAAGACGTCCATCATCTCGCCCGCCCGGCGGCGCGCCTCGGCGCGGCTCATCCCGAAGTAGCCGCCGTGGAAGAGCAGCGTCTCCTCGACGTCGAGGAAGCGATCGAGGTTGACGTCCTGCTCGGCGAGCCCGACGATCCGCCGCGCGTGCAGCGCGTCGTGCGGTTCGCCGAAGACGTCGATCTCACCGGCGGTCACGCGGATCAGATTGCAGACGGCACTGATGATCGTCGTCTTGCCGGCGCCGTTGGGGCCGAGCAGGCCGAAGAAGCTGCCGGCCTCGATCTCCAGATCGAAGTCGTGGACGGCGAGAAAGCCGCCCGTGCCCGGCGGCTGCCGGCGCCTGCGCCGGTCGCGGCGGCTGTCGTCGTAGCGCTTGGTCAGGCCGCGGATGCTCAGCGCGTTGGGCACCCGTTGCAGGGTAGTGGTCGTCACCTGCGGGTAAATCGGCTCACGCCCGGTCGATCGGGTCCGGGAGTCGCTGTACGTTGCGGCGCGATCGAACACTCGAGGGAGGGCTTGGGATGGCAGACGACGACATCACGCCGGCACCGGCGTACGACGAGGCCACGACCCCGGCCGCGGTGGCCGGCGCCGGACCGCTCGCGGAGCGCAAGAAGTCCGGCAAGGCGATCGGCTCGCTCGTCTGCGGGATCATCAGCCTCCTCCTGTTCGGGATCATCCTGGGCGTGGTGGCGGTGGTGCTGGGCGTCATGGCGCGCAACGAGATCAAGGCCAACCCGAACCTCGACGGTGACGGCTTGGCGCTCGCCGGCATCATCACCGGCGCGATCGGCGCCGTCCTCGCCCTCGTGCTCATCATCGCCGGCGTCGGGATGACCTTCTGAGCGGGCGTCGCGCCCGGCCGCGCCCACGGTGCCGGCCGAAGGACACCACTAGGATGCCCGGATGCCTCTCGTCCCTTCAGTGGTCCAGCGCAGCGCGCGCGGCGAACGCGAGTACGACATCTACTCGCGCCTGCTCAATGAGCGCATCATCTTCCTCGGCACCGCGGTCAACGACCAGGTCGCGAACCTGATCGTCGCCCAGCTGCTGCACCTGGAGTCCGAGGATCCCGAGAAGGACATCTCGCTGTACATCAACTCGCCGGGCGGATCGATCTACGCCGGCATGGCGATCTACGACACGATGCAGTTCGTCAAGCCCGACATCCAGACGATGTGCATGGGCATCGCGATGTCGATGGGCTCGCTGCTGCTGACGGCGGGCGCGGCGGGCAAGCGCTTCTCGCTGCCCAACAGCCGCATCCTCATCCATCAGCCGTCGGCGGGCTTCGAGGGGCAGTCGACCGACATCGAGATCCACATGAACGAGATCCTCAAGACGCGCAAGCGGATGGATGAGATCTACGCCAGGCACACCGGCCAGCCGGAGGAGACGGTTCGCAACGACATGGAGCGCGACCGCTTCTTCAAGCCCGACGAGGCCGTCGAGTACGGCCTCATCGACCGGGTTCTCGACAAGCACTGAGACCCCCGCGGGATTGGCCCGGTCGCGTTGCGCGATGCGGGCGCGCGTCGCTAGAGCCCGTACAGCGCGCCGTACTTCGCGCGCAGGTGCGCGAGCATCGGCGCCGGATCCAGCGGCCCGCCGACGGCCTGCTCGATGAGCTCGGCCGGCGTGTACAGGCGTCCGTGGCGGTGGACCTTCTCGCGCAGCCAGACGCGTAGCGCCCCGACCTCGCCGCGGCTCAGCGCGTCGTCGAGCCCCTCGATCTCGGCCTGCGCGACCTGCCAGAGCTGCGCGGCCAGCACGTTGCCGATCGCGTACGTCGGGAAGTAGCCGATGATCCCCTCCGACCAGTGGATGTCCTGCAGCACGCCGTGCAGGTCGTCGGGCACGTCGACGCCGAGGAACTGCTTCATCTTCGCCGCCCAGGCGGCGGGCAGGTCGATGACGTCGAGCGTGCCGTCGATCAGGCCGAGCTCGAGCTCGAAGCGCAGGATGACGTGCAGCGAGTACGTCACCTCGTCGGCCTCGACCCGGATCAGCGTGGGGCGCACGACGTTGATCGCGCGCATGAACGCGTCGAGGTCGATGTCGCGCAGGCTGAGCGGAAAGCGGTCGCGCAGGCGCGGCAGCCAGTGCGTCCAGAACGCGGGGCTGCGACCGACGAGGTTCTCCCACAGCCGGCTCTGCGACTCGTGCACGCCCAGCGAGACGCCGGTGTCGAGCGTCGTGCGCGCGAGCGCGGGGTCGACGCCGTGCTCGTAGAGGCCGTGGCCGACCTCGTGCAGGAGCGCGAACAGGCCGGTCAGGCTGTGGTCGTCAAAGCGCGAGGTGACGCGGACGTCGCGCAGCGCCGGCGCGACCGCGAACGGGTGCACCGCGTCGTCCAGTCGCCAGCCGGTGCGATCAAAGCCCATCGACTGCACCATCTCCAGGCCGATCTCACGTTGTGCGGCGACCGGAAAGTCGCCGGGCAGGGCCTGGCGCGCGGGCTGCATCGCGATCTCGGAGATCAGCGGCACGAGCCCGTCGCGCAGCGCGACGAAGAGGGTCGCGACCTGCGCGGCGGTCGCGCCGGGCTCATAGCGGTCCAGCAGCACGTCATACGGATGTGCGGCTTCGGGGAAGCAGCCGGCGTAGCGCCGCGCGAGGTCGATGTTGCGCCGCAGCGCGGGCTCGAAGACCGCGAAGTCGTTGGCCTCGCGCGCCGCCAGCCAGGCGGCGTAGCCGTCCGATCCGGCGCGTGAGATCTCGGCGGCCAGCTCGCCCGGCACGCGCCGCTCGATCTCGTGGTCGCGGCGCACGGTGCGGACGATCCGCGGCTCGGCGTCGGCGGCGGCGTCGAGCAGCGTGCCCAGCTGCGCATCGACGAGCAGCTCGTGGTGCAGGCGGCGGATCGTGCCCAGCGCCTCGCCGCGCGCGCGCCCGCCCGCGGCGGGCATCATCACCTGCTGATCCCACGCCAGCACGTGGCCTGCGTGGCGCAGGTCTGACAGCTCGCCCAGCCGTGCCGCCAGCGCCGGATCGAGGCTAGGCGATGGCATGTTCGATGACGCCGAGCGACTCGATCTCGATCCGCACGACGTCGCCGGAGCTGAGAAACCGGCGCGGATCCATCGCCATGCCGACGCCGCTCGGCGTGCCGGTGAGGATGAGGTCGCCGGGCTCGAGCGTGCAGGTCTGCGAGATGAAGTCGACGATCTCCTGGGGCCCGAAGACGAGGTCGCTCGTCGAGGAGTCCTGGCGCGGCTCGCCGTTGACGTGCGTCGTGATGCGCAGATCCTGCGGGTCGTCGACCTCGTCCTTCGTCGTGATCCAGGGGCCCCACGGGCAGAAGCCGTCGGCGCCCTTGGCGCGCGTCCACTGCGGCTCGCGGCGCTGCAGGTCGCGCGCGCTGACGTCGTTGGCGACGGCGTAGCCGGCGATCGCGCCGCCCTTTCCGATGACGACCGCGAGCTCGCCCTCGTAGTCCAGGCGCTGCACGACCTGCGGGCACGTGACGGGGCCGTTCGGCGGGGCGCTGGAGCTGGGCAGCTTCATGAAGACGATCGGGAACTCCGGCAGCTCCGTGCCCTGCTCGGCGGCGTGCGCCGCGTAGTTCAGGCCGATCCCGAAGATCGCTCGCGGCCGCGGAACCGGCGCCAGCAACGTGACGTCGGCGAGCGGGTAGGCGTCGCCGAGCGCCGGATCGTGGTCATCGGTGCGCAGCCGCTCCAGGACCGTCTCGCGCTTCATGACGAACGAGATGACCTCGTCGTCGCGGATCTGCCCCGCGCGCGGGGTGTCCGAGCCGGGTGGGAGGAACGTCGCCAGGCGCATGCGCGCGAAGGTTATGCCGTTGGGGCTGCCCTTCGCTTCTGCGGAGCATGAAGCGCTGCGTGACGATCGAGCAGTGTGGCGACTTCGTGAGCCTGTGCCTCACTACGGCGCCAACCGCCGCGCTGCGGGAGCGGCCCGAACTCGCGCAGGGCGACCGCGCGCATCAGGGCAGGATCAGGTTCAGGTCGCCGAACTCGTGCCACGCATAGCCCTCGCGCGCGGCGGCGCGGTAGGAGGCGTCGACGAGCGCGCGGCCGGCGACGGCGACGAGCATGAGCAGGTGCGTGGCGGCCGGCTCGTGCCACCCCGTCAGCAGGCCGTCGACGGCGCGCACGCCGGTCTGCGGGGTGACGACGTGCCGTGTCCGGCCGGCGCCGGCGCGGATCGTCCCGTCGTGCTCGGCGACGGTCTCCAGCGCGCGCACGACCGTCGTGCCGACCGCGACGACGCGGCCGCCGCCCGCCCGCGCGGCGTTGACGAGACGCGCCGTTGGGGCCGGGACCGCGTAGCGCTCGGGATAGGGCAGCTCGCCCGCCTCCTGGGAGGAGACGCCGGTGTGCAGCGTGACGGGCACGATCGCGATCCCGCGCGCGACGAGCGCCGTCACGAGCTCGGGCGTGAACGGCCTGCCGGCGCTCGGCATCTCGGCGCTGCCGGGCTGGATCGCGAAGACGGTCTGATAGTCCGCCAGCGGCCAGGACCGCTCGACGTAGCCGTAGCGGATCGGCGCGCCGTGCTCGCCGAGGTAGTCCAGCAGCGGGCGCGCCCCGGTGTGGAGCTGCGCGAGCCACAGGCGCGCGCCGCCCAGGTACGGCGCCAGCAGCGTCGCGCGAGCATCCGCGGGGAGCGCGAGCGTCTCGCCGGCGCGAGCGCCCGCAAAGCGCTCGCCGCGCTCGCGCAGCTCGACGACCCAGCCCGCGTCGCCGCCGCACGGCGTCGACAGATGCAGCATCAGGACGCTGTCGTCCGCGCGCCGCGCGGGCAGCGCCGCGGGCAGCGTGGCCGACGTGTTGACGACAAGCACGTCGCCCGCGCGCAGGTGGTCTGGGAGGTCGCGTGCACGGGCGTGCGTCAGGCCGGCGTCGAGCGACGCGACGAGCATCCGGACCGCGTCGCGCGCAAGCCCGCGCGCCTCCGGCGGCTCGTGCGCCTCGCGGCGCGCGGGCGGGACGGCGGTTGTGATGCTCACCCCGCGACCGGCGCGAGCGCGGCCGTGCGGTGGCGCCCGCTCGGCACGTCGCCTTCGACGAGCACGAGCAGACCGGGCACGCTCTCCTGCGGCGGGGGGCGGTCGGAGATGTCCTCGCCCGGGAAGGCGTCCTGCTGCATGCGCGTGTTCATGTCGCCCGGGTCGACGGCGTACACGCGCAGGTCGGGGCGCTCGGCGCCGAGCACGTTGGAGAGCTGCTCGAGCGCCGCCTTGGACGCGCCGTAGCCGCCCCACCCCTCGTAGCCCGCGACGGCGGCGTCGGAGGTGATGTTCACGATCCGCGCGTCCGCCGCCATCCGCGGCAGCGCGAGCTGGATGAGCGCAAGCGGCGCGATCGTGTTGATGCGCAGAACCTGCTCGAGCGCGTCGAGTGGATAGTCGGCGAGCGCCGGCAGCGGCGTGGCGCCGAGCACGCTTGCGTTGTTGACGAGCAGGTCGATCCGCCGGCCCGCGGCCTCGACGAGCGCGCCGCGATGGCCGGCGTCGGCGACGTCGCCGGCGACGGCCACGACCTCCGCTGCGCTCTGCGCGAGCGTGGCGCGCGCGGCCTCGAGGTCGTCGGCGCCGCGTGCGTCGATGACCAGGCGCCAGCCGCGCTGCGCGAGCGCGCCGGCCAGCGCGAGCCCGAGGCCGCGCGAGGCGCCGGTGACGATCGCGGTTCGTGTTTGGCTCATCGTAGGCTCAGATCTTCGTCCGCCGTCACCGGGGCCGCGACGAGCTCGTCGCGGATCGCGCGGGGGAACGGCAGGTCGGCCACGCGGTCGCCGTGCAGGTGGCCGAGCTCGCGGCGGCCGAGCCGGAACTCGATCCCGCCGAAGCGATGGGGGTTCTCGGTGACCTGCGAGCGCACGAGAAACTCGTCGCGCACGGCATCGGTCGATGACGGTGCGTGCATGGCGCGACAGTACGTCCGCGGGCGGCGCGGGCGCCATCGGCAATTGGTCCTAGGACCGTCCGTCGCGCGCAGCCGCGGCCCGGACCGACGGCGGCCGTTGTCAGGTACGCGCGTGGTGGCTGATCACGTGGCTCAGGACGCGGCAACCGGGGCAGGCGGCGATGTACGAGTCGCCGCGCATCAGCTCCTCCACGTTCTGCGGCAGCGGCGGGGGCTCCTCGCCCCTGGCCCGTGCCTGCTCGGCCAACGTCTCGAAGTGCGGCTCGTGGTGATGCTCCTCATACTCCAGCGGCGATCCGCACCATGCGCAGAACTGAGGTTTTTGACGAGGCGTGTCTGACATGGTTCGGAGCTCGACGCGCTGTGTTCCGCGGCTGTCGGGCTGCGGTCAGACGGACCCTAGCACTCGCGACGGCCGCTGCCTCCCGGCCAGCGCCGCTGGACGGCGCCGGCCGGCAAGCCGTCAGATGTGTCGAAGCGGGCTCTGCCCCTGTTCGGCCAGGCGCCTCAGCGATTTGAACTGCGCGCTCGTGAGCGGTGCGCTGCGACGCAGCGCATGCGCCTCGGCGCGCGTGAGCCCGGACGGGCCCGCGAAGCGCTCGTGTTCGGACGTGTCTTGACCCGGCGGTAGGACGTTGGAGGCTGTCGGTCGCTTGCGCGCCACGCATGCCCCTTTCGTTGCTGATGAATACCCGCCGAGTCCCGCAGCACCCCCGCCAAGGTCCCCGAACGAGCTTGAGCTGCGGACGTTAGCCGGTCTGTCAACTCGCGTCCACGGGCTCATTCGTTTCCCCACCGTCGAGGCCCGCGCGCACCGCGTACAGCGCCGCCTGCGTGCGATCTGACAACCCGAGCTTGGCGAGGATGTTGCCGACATGCGTCTTGACGGTCTTCTCCGCCACGCCGAGCTCGAAGGCGATCGCCTTGTTGGCTTGGCCGCGGGCGACGAGCGCGAGCACCTCGCGCTCGCGCGCCGTCAGCGCGTCGTGACGCTCGCCCCGCGCCGGCGCGCCGTCGGGTGAGACGAGCTCCTGCAACACGCGCGCGGCAACCGCCGGATGCAGCAGCGCCTCGCCGCGGTCGACGGTGCGGATCGCGCTGACGAGCTGCGCGGGCTCGACGTCCTTGAGCAGGTAGCCGGCCGCTCCCGCGCGCACCGCGGGCAGCACCTTGTCCTCGTCGAGGAAGCTCGTCAGCACGATGACGCGCGCCGTAGAGCCGCTCGCGCGCAGGCGCTCGATCGCCTCCACGCCCGCCAGCCGCGGCATCACGAGGTCCATCAGCACGACGTCGGGCTCGAGCGTGGCGGCCTGCGCGAGCGCCTGCTCGCCGTCGGCGGCCTCGCCGACGACGGCGATGTCCTCCTGCAGCTCGAGGAACGTCCGCAGCCCCTGGCGCACGACCGCGTGGTCGTCGGCGATCAGGACGGAGATCACGGATCGACGACCTCCAGGCGAACGGTCGTCCCGGCGCCCGGCGCCGACGCGATCTGCAGCGTGCCGCCGGCGGCGCGCGCCCGCTCGGCCATCGTCGTGAGCCCGAGGCTTCGCGCGCGCGCCGCCGGGGCGCCCGGATCGAAGCCGCTGCCGTCGTCGGCCACCGTCAGCTCGAGCCGGCCCGGCTCGCAGCGCAGCGTGACGGCGATCTGAGCCGTCGCGCCGGCGTGGCGCAGCGCGTTGTGCAGCGCCTCCTGGGCGATCCGGAACGCGTCCCCTTCGACGGCAGCGGCGACCGGCGCGCCGCCTTCGATCGCGAGGGCGATGTCGCGCTTGTGCGTGCGCGCCAGCACGTCGACGTGCTTGCCCAGCGCGACCGCGAGGCCCTGCGCTTCGAGCGCCGCGGGGCGCAGGTGGACGATCACCGAGCGCAGCTCCTCCATCGCCTCGCGCGCGAGCTCGCGCACGAGCTCGAGCTGCACCCCTGCGCGCTGCGCGTCACGGTCGATCAGCGCGGCGCCGGACTCCGCCGCCAGCATGAGGCCGAAGAGCTTCTGCGTGACCGCGTCGTGCAGCTCGCGCGCGAGCCGATTTCTCTCTTCCACGATGCTCAGCTCCCGCGAGCGCTCGTGCAGGCGCGCGTTGTCGAGCGCCAGCGCGGCGTGCGCGGCGAACGTCTCGATGAGCGCCTGGTCGGCGTCGGAGAACTCGTCGGCGCCCTCCTTGTCGGTGAGGTAGAAGGCGCCGGCGATGACGCCGCCCCGCGAGCGGATCGGGACGCCGAGAAAGGAGCTCATCGAGGGGTGCGCGGCCGGCCACCAGCCCCTGAAGCGCGGGTCCCGGCGGATGTCCTTCGTGCGCTGCGGGACGTCGGACTCGAGCATCGCGCCGAGCAGCCCGTGCTGGCGCGGCAGCTCACCCAGCGAGGCGATCAGCCGGTCGCTCATCCCCGACGTGATGAAGCGCGCGAAGCCGCCGTCGCCGTCGGGCACGCCGATCGCCGCGTACTTCGCATTGGCCAACTCCCGCGCGGCGTCGACGAGCTTCTGCAGGACCGGCTCGACGGCGTGCTCGGCGGCGATCGCGAGGACCGCATCGCTCAGCGCCTCGGTCGCGGAGGGCATGGCGCGATGGTAGGCGGCCGGGGCGGGTGGTCAGTAGAAGGCGGTCCTTGGCGGCCAGTGCGTCGCCGGTTTCTGAGCGGCCCATTAGTCTCGGCGAGACCATGCAGCCCGTCGTCTGCCTCGTCACGACACCGCCCGATCACGCGCGCGCGATCGCCGAGGCGCTCGTCGAGCGCGAACTCGTCGCCTGCGTGAACATCGTCGCCGCCGTGCAGTCCGTCTACCGTTGGAAGGGCGCGATCGAGCACGACGAGGAGTCGCTGCTCGTGATCAAGACGACGCGCGATGCCGTCGCGGTGCTCGACGACGCGCTCGGCGAGCTGCATCCCTACGAGACGTTCGAGCTCGTCGCGCTCGACGTCGCCGGCGGCTCGCCGGACTACCTGGACTGGATCGCTGAGTCGGTCGCGCTGCCCGGACGCTGAGTATCATCCGGGGTCGGATGCTCTCCACGGTCGTCGCCGCAAGCAACGGAATCTGGACCGACACGGTCGGTCTGCTCTTCACGTGGGTCGTCCTGCTGCCGGCGGTCGCGACGGCGCTGATCGTCGTCGCGATGGTCTCCGGCAAGGGCGACAAGGACGCCGACGACGAGCTGCGCGGCCGCTGGGGCCGGCGCAACAACAGCGAAACGGAGCTCTAGGCAGGACGCCTGTTGGCCCGCCGGGCGCTGCCCGGTTGCACCGCAAGCTCGCCGTACACCTGCCCTGTCCGCTCGGCGACGTCGGCCCAGTCGAAGCGCAGCACGTGCGTCGAGGCCTCCGCCACGAGCCGGTCGCGCAGCGCGTCGTCGGTCAGCACGCGCTGCATCATCCGCGCCAGCGCGCGCGGATCGCGCGAGCGAAAGCGCAGTCCCGCGTCGTTGTCGGGCACGACCTCGCGCAGCCCGCCGGTGTCGGCGACGATGCACGGGCAGCCGCTGGCCATCGCCTCCAGTGCGACGAGGCCGAAGGGCTCGTAGATGCTCGGCACCACGCAGAGGTCGGCGATGCGGTACAGCGAGTGCAGCACGTCGTCGCCGATCCAGCCCATGAACGTGCCGTGGCGCATGAGCCCCAGCCGGCGCGCCTGCTTGCGCAGCTCGGCCTCGTGCGTGCCTGCGCCCGCGACGAGGAAGCGCACCTTTCCGGCACGCCTGATGACCTGCGGCAGCGCATCCAGCGCGAGCTGAAAGCCCTTCTCGTAGACGAGCCTGCCGACGAGCAGCACGAGGCGCTCGTCGGGCGGCGCAAAGCGCGCGCGCAGCTCTTCCAGGTCGCCGACGGGCTGCAGGTCGGCGGGATCGATCCCGTTCGGGATCACCGTGACCTTCGACTCGGCGATGTCGTAGACGTCGGCGACGTGGTCGCGCATGTAGTGCGAGCAGGTGATCACATGGTCGGCGCGGCGCGCCATCCACGTCTCGATCCCGTGGATGTAGGACTGCGGGTGCTTGTCGACCCAGCCCTGGTGGCGGCCGTACTCCGTGGCGTGGATCGTCGTCAGATAGCGGCAGCGCAGCCGCTCCGCGAGACCCGCCGCAGCGCCGGCGACGAGCCAGTCGTGACCGTGCACGACGTCGAAGCGCATGCGCTTTCCGAGTTGGCGCCCGGCGGCGTGCATGTGCGCGTTCATCCCCTCGACCCAGCCGACGAAGACGTCGAGGTCCAAGGGCATCTCCTTCTCGACGACGCGGTGGATGTGCACCCCCGCGCGTACTTCGTCCTGCTCGTGCTCGGACCCGCCGCGGGTCAGCACGTGGACCTCGACGCCCTGCGCGACGAGCGCCTCGGAGAGCTTGCAGACGTGGCGCGAGAGACCACCCGCCACGATCGGCGGGTACTCCCACGAGAGGATGAGGATGCGCTGGGACACGGTCGCTGAGCGAGCCTTCGCCCGGCACGCGATCCTAGTGATCGGCCTCGCTGCGGAGCGCCCGCCGCGCGGCGCGCGCAACCGATCGCCTAGCCTCGCGTTGGACCAGGGATGCTCCGCCGCCTCGCTTCAGCCGTCCTGTTGATCGTGGTCGCGTGCGCTGTCGCGCTCGCGCTCGTGCTGCGCGGCGAGGACGCGCCGGCGCCGGGCGGCAGCGGCGCCGGCGCGCGGCTCGGGGCGGCGCAGGCGAGGCTGCTGCAGATGGGCGCCGGGCCCGCCGGCAGCGCGATCGTCACGCTCGGTCGCTGGCGCTACCGGGCCGATCCCGACGATCGCGGCCGCGATCGCGGCTGGGGCCGCGGCGACTTCGGCGGGCGCACGGTGCGCGTGCCCTACTCGCCCAACGCGACGGCGTACCGCGGCGCCGGGGGCAGGCGCGCCTACGCCGGGGCGGTCGGCTGGTTTGCCACGGAGTTCACGGCGCCGGCGGCCGGGCGCTACGCGGTGCGCTTCGAGTCTGCCCACCACCGCGCGACCGTCTTCGTCGACGGCACCGCCGTGCGTCAGCACGTCGGTGCCTACGAGCCGTTCACCGCGCGCGTGAGGCTCGGCCGCGGGCGCCACACGGTCGCGGTGCGCGTCGACTGGCGCGGCCCGCGGCGCCAGGCCGAGCGCGGGTGGGCGCGCGCGTGGTTCAACTACGGCGGGCTGAATCGCCCGGTCACGCTCATGCGCCTCGGGCGCAGCGAGCTCGGCGCGCTGAGCGTGCGTACGCGGCTGCGCGGCGGGCGCAGGCGCGCGCGCGTCGACATCAGCCTGCGCGTGCGCAACCGCGACGTGGCGCGCTCCGTGCACCTGCGCGGCACGATCTCCCGCGCGGGCCGAACCGTGGCGCCACTGGACTTCGGCGCCGCGCCCCTGGGCGCCAGCCGCTCGCGGCAGTTCACGACGAGCGCGACGATCGACGCGCCCGCGCTGTGGGCGCCCGGCAGCCCGGCGCTGTACGACCTTCGCATCGAGGTTCCGGGCGAGGCGTCGCTGCGGCGCAGGATCGGCCTGCGCGAGATCGGCTGGGATGGCGGGCGCCTGCAGCTCAACGGCAGGGCGCTGGTGCTGCACGGCGTCGCGCTGCCGCCCGACGCGCGCGGGCGCGGCGACGCGCTGCACCCCGCCGACGAGGAGCGCATCGTCGCGCAGCTGCGCGCCACGGGGGCCAACGCGACACGCTCGCAGCTGCCGCTGTCGGAGAGCATGCTCGCGCGACTGGACGCCGCGGGCATCCTGCTGTGGCAGGAGGTCGGGCCGTGGGAGCCCGGCGGGCGCTGGCGCTTTGAGACGCCGACGCAGATCGAGGCGGCGGGCGACCGCGCGCTGCGGGTAGCCGAGGCCGGGCAGGCACACCCGTCGGTGCTGACCTGGACGCTGACGAACGAGGTCGCCGGAAACGGCCAGCCCGCGCAGCAGGAGTACGTCCGCCGCACGGCGCGGGCGCTGCGCGCCCTCGACGCGACGCGGCCGGTCGCGGCGGACCTGTGGGGACGCGTGCTGCCCAACCGCAGCGGCGGCATGTTCGCCGCGCTGGATGCGATCGGCGTGACGGACTACATCGGCTGGTACGAGGGTTTGGATCTCGATGACGCCGGGCAGGCCGCGCAGGCGAGGGCGCGGCTGGCGAAGCTGCGGTCGCTGTTTCCGGGCAAGCCCGTCGTTGTCACCGAGCTCGGCGCGGCCGGCTCGGCGCGGGTCGCCGGCGGCGGGTTCGGCGGGCTGCGCCACCAGGCGCAGCTGCTGTCTCGTCGCCTGCGCGGGCTGCTCAGGGAGCCGGGCGTGAGCGGCGTCATCGTCTGGAACCTGCGCGATTACGCCCTGCGCCCGGACTTCCGCGGCGGCTCGGTTCTCGACGAGCGCCCCGGCCTGCGCTTGACGCCGGGGTTGAACGAGAAGGGGCTCTACGACTTCGCCGGACGCGTCAAGCCGGCGCTTGCGTCGGTGCGGCACGCCTACCGCGCCCGGCGGTGAGGCCGGCCGCAGCGCCGCGCTCAGCGCTTGAGCGTCACGGCGACGGTCCGCGTCTTCACCGTGCTGCCCTGCCGCGCCGTGATCTTGACCTTCACGTCGAGCCGGCCGCGGCGGCGCAGGATCGCGCGCGCGCCGCTCGTCAGCTTGATGGGGATGGTGGCCGACCGGTCCGGCCGCACGACAAGGCGCCCGCTGGCGACGGCCGCGCGACCGCCGGCACGCACTGCCCGCGCCGTGACGATGCAGCTCGCGGGGAGCTTCGGGCAGCGGATCTGCGGGCGCGAGAGCCGCACCGTGCCATTGCGCGCAACCCGCGCGGTGAGCCGCGAGCCCGGGCCGAACGTCGGCGCCAGCACCGGCGCCAGCGCGGGCGGCACCGTCGACGCCCCGAACGTCGGCACCGGCGCCGGCGCCGGCGTGGCGACCGGCGCCGGATCGGTGATTGGATCGGGGTTGGTCGGAGGCACCGGCGCGGCGACGAGCGTGAACGCGCGCTCCGCGGTCTGCCCCGTGTTGCCCGCCGGATCGCTGGCGCGGACCTCGAACGTGTACGCGCCGTCGGCGAGCGTCGACTCCGTATGGGGTGATGCACATGGCGCGAACGAGGTCGCGGCGCCGGCCACCCGGCACTGGAACGACACCCCTGGCTCGTTGGCGGCGAACTCGAACGTCGGCGTCGGATCGCCGGTCATTCCGGCCGGGCCCGCGGTGATCGACGCAGTCGGCGCCGCCGTGTCGACGACGAACGCGCGCGACGAGGGCACGCTCGTGTTGAAGGCGGCATCGGTCGCCCTGACCTCGAACGTGTACGCGCCGTCTGCCAGCGGCGACGTCGTGTACGACTGCGCGCACGGCCCGAAGGACGTGATCCCCACCAGCCGGCATGCGAACGACACGTCCGACTCGCCGCTGCTGAACTGGAACGTCGGCGTCGTGTCGCTCGTCGCCCCCGAAGGAACGCCGCTCAGGACCACGGACGGTGGCGTGGCGTCGTAGCCCGTCATCGCGGCGGCGAGGTTGGGCAGCGGCCCGATCTGACCGCCCGTACCGCCCTGCGACGTACCCGTCGACATGAGGCGGCTGCGAACGTGGCGCGGGCTCGGGGGCCTGCCGACCTCCGCCTCGAACACGCTCGAGTACAGCGCGGCAACGCCGGCCACGACCGCCGAGGCACTCGACGTGCCGCTGAAGTTCTGCGTGTAGCGCGCGTTCTCGCCGGCGTTGAACAGGTCGCCGTAGCCCGTGGTCGCCACGCACTGCCCCCAGCCCTGCAGATTCACGCGGCTGCCGTAGGCCGACAGCGAAAGGCGAGCGTTGGCGGGCTGCGAGCAATCGCCGCTTCCCGCGCCGACGATGATGGCGCCCGAGTCCGGCAACCCGCGCGGAAACGGGGAGCCAAGCCTCTGATCATCGAGGTTGACGCCGCCGGCGCTGCCGGCGCCGTTGCCGGCAGCCTCGACGACGACGATGCCGTCCTGTGTCGCGAGGCGGATCGCGTCGTAGACGGCCGGCCAGTACTCCGCGGCGACATACCGTTGGGTGCCGAGGTTCAGCTCCGCGTCCGGGCTGACCTGCTGCTCGAGCAGCATGACGTCGCCCGGCTGCAGATGCTGGTGGGCGAGGCTGACGGCGTTGGGCAACGTCCAGCCCGTCGTGCTGTTGGCGTTGACCATGCCGATGGCACCGGCCGGCGCTAGCCCGCTGATGCCGAAGCCGTTGTTGGTGGTGCCGGTGAGCAGGCCGAGGACGGCGGTCCCGTGGTCGCGATTCGCGAATGGGTCGGCCGGCGTCCCGTTGGAGATCATCGCGCCCGGCGCGGCCGCCGACGCGAGGTCTTCGTGCGCGGTGTTCCACGAGTATTCGATGTCGATGAGCTTGACCTGCTGACCCTGGCCGCCCGGACGCCCCGACAGCGTCGACGCGGCCGTTCCGACGGGTGCGGGGCCGGCGAAGCGCTGCAGCGCCGTGTAGTTCGGCGTCGCCGGCGGCGGTGCGGGCTCGGGCTCGGCGATGACCTGGTCGACTGCGGACAGTTCGCGCAGCGCCCGCAGCAACCGGTCGCGGGCGGCGGTGTCATCGACAACCAGGCGGTAATGGCGGTTGAGGTCGGGCACGTCGCGCCTGCCCGCGGTGACCATCCGGCTGCGGCGCGAGTCGATGGCGTTCTCGGGCAGCTGCAGCAGGCGCGTCGCGTGCACGGACTGGCGCCGCATGAGGTCGTTGACCGCCGCGATGTCGACGCCTGGCCGCGCGACGAACCGCTGCCCCCGCAACCGCACGCCGCCTGCCGGATCGAAGCTGACCTGCACCGCGAGGTCCGCGCGCACAGGCGCGGCGGCGGGCGCCGGTGGCGCCGCGGCGAGCCAGCACGCCAGCGCCGGTCCGAGGACCGCCGCGCAAGCGCGCAGGACGACCGACCACGCCCGGCGACCTTCGAGAGGGTTCGGCAAGTTCATTGCCTGTGCGTTGTCATCGTGACGTCGGCCGGTTCGGACTCAGGAGCCTCGACGCACGGTACACGACGCACGGGCGGCCGCTGTGGATACGCGACCTTCGGCGAGGCCGGACGGATCGGCGTCCGTCGGCCGCTGGTCGGTCGCGCTAGGAGCCCGAGTGCGCCTCGTCGTAGTCGGTGTCCGGGTGCAGGCCGCTGTTGGCGGGCGAGTACACCGTCGTGATGCCCTCGTCCCACCTGATCTCGTAGCGCGGATTCGGTTCGCCGCGCAGCACGCGGACGATGACGCCGTGGCGCCCGGGGCGCAGCGGCTGGCGCGCGGTGCGCCTGCGGCGCCCTGACTTCTCTGCGACCACTCGATCTCCGACGTCGAATGCCATGTGGCTGTCCTCCTACTAAAGGTTCGACGGATGCGCAGCGGGCGAATGCGGCCGTGCGCACGGGCGGCGCAGATGTTAGTCGCACCTGGACGGGTCGCGCAGACCACGGCTGCCCACGCCGGCAGGCAGCCAGCACGGTCAGCCCCCGCCAAACGCGCGCCGCGCCAGCGCCGAGCCGGCCCGCGCCCGCTCGAGAAACCCGTACGTGCCCTGCTCGCGCAGCTCGCGTGCCGCCTGCGCCACGGCGTCGATCGCCGCAAACGCGAAGGCGCCGCCGACGGAGATCCGCCGCACGCCGGCCGCGCTCAGCTCGGCGACGCCGGGCGCGCCCGGGAACGCGAGCACGTTCAGCGGCCGCGGCGCGACCGCGCCAACGACGCGGCGGATGTCCGCGATCCGCGTCAGCCCGGGTGCGTAGAGCACATCGGCGCCGGCCTCGCCGTAGGCGCGCAGCCGCGCGATCGTGTCGTCGAGGTCCTGGATGCCGTGGATGTGGTTCTCGGCGCGGGCTGTCAGCACGAGGTGGACGGACCCCTCGTGGGCCGCCCGCGCGGCGGCGCCGATCCGTGCGACGGCGTGCTCGAGGCAGTAGATCGGACCGGAGTCGTCACCGGTGAAGTCCTCGATCGAGCAGCCCGCGAGGCCGGCGCCGATCGCGTCGCGCACGGTCTGCGCGACGCCGGCGGGATCCTCGGCGAAGCCGTTCTCGAGGTCGGCGGAGACCGGGACCGCGGTGGCGTCCACGATCGCGGCCGCGTGCGCGAGCGCCTCCTCGCGGCTGACGGACCCGTCGAGGCGCCCGAGCGTCGCCGCGAAGCCACTGCTCGTCGTCGCGAGCGCCTCGAAGCCCAGTTGCGCCAGCAGCTTCGCCGACCCCGCGTCCCACGGGTTGGGCGCCAGCAGCGGCGTGTCGCGCGCGTGCAGCTCCAGGAAGCCCCGCGCCCGCTCAGCCTGGCTCGGCGCCATCAGCTCCACCCATCCCAGGCGTGCAGCTCGGGCTTGGGATCGATCGGCTTGCCGCGGGCGCGGATCTCGAAGTGCAGGTGGCAGCCGATCGTGCGCGCGTTGCCGGTCGCGCCGATGCTGCCGATCCGCTGCCCGGTGCTGACGCGCTCGCCGACGCGCAGCCGCGGAGTGCGCAGCAGGTGGGAGTACCAGTAGTCGCGCTGCGTGTGCTCCCCGCGGACGATCACGATGTTGCCGTAGAGCACAGGGTCGTAGCCGGCGCGCGTCACGACGCCGCCGCGGGCGGCGACCAGCGGCGTGCCGCAGGCGGCGTTGACGTCGAAACCGTTGTGCGTGCGCCCGCCGTTTCGGCCCACGCCGAACTCGCCCGCCGGACCGCGGTCGTGGTGCTTGCCGCGGATCGGATAGATGTGGCTGCGCAGCCGCGTGCGACCGGCGTTGCGAGCGCTGCCGTCGGGTGCCGTCACGCGAATGCGGTAGCGCCCGTTCGGCGCGACGTCGCCGGCGCCGGTGCGCCCGTCCCACTCGACGAGCTGCGCCACCCCCGGCGCGACGGCGGGCAGCGCGAAGACCACGACTGGCTTGCGCGTCGCCTCGCGCACGACGTCGACCTGCAGCGCGAGCGGCGCCGCCGCGTCGACGGTGAACGTGACCTGCAGGGGTCGCCCGCCGAAGTACGCCCGCCGCGGGATGACCCGCGCGCCGCGCAGCGAGAAGGTCGGCACGGCGGCCGGCGCCGGTGCGGCGCCCACCGTCGCCGACCCCGCGACGACGGCGGCGCCGAGCGCGAGCGCTGCGGCCGCGGCCGATACCACCACCGCGGCGAGCGCCGCGCGCGCCCGGCCGCTCACCCCGCGGCTGCCGGTCCCTCGAGCTCGAGCACGTCGAAGGACCACAGCTCGCTCGCCGTCCCGACCGGGCCGCCGCTGCGATGCTGCGCGTGGCCGGCCGCGAAGTCCGGTCCGGCGACCCACGCCGCGAAGTCCTCCTCAGAGCGCCAGCGCGTGACGACGAGGCAGACCTCGCGGTCGTCGTTGGGGCGCAGCAGCTCGAAGGCCTCGAAGCCCGCGGCGCTCGAGACGCGCCCGGCGCGCGAGGCGAAGCGCCGCTCGAACTCCTCGAAGCGCTCGCGCGGGACGGTGATAGCGTTGATCTTGACGACGCTCACGGGCGCGTCAGTACGTCTTCTGCGCGATCAGGCCGCCGCCGCGGCCCAGCAGCTCGACGGTGTCGCCGGCGTCGTCCCAGATCTCGTTCTTGCGGCACCCGTAGTAACGCGAACCGCGCCGCACAGCGCTCCTGTGGCCCGTGCGACAGCCCGTGATGACCTGCAGCCTGCGGCCGGCCGCGAGCTTCGTCGAGCGGAACTTCACGGTGTGGTCGAGGCCGTCGCGCAGCGCGAAGCCGCGCAGGCTGATCGTCTTCTTGCCGGTGTTCTTGATCGTCACCGACTCCTTGCGCGGGCCGCCGTCGGCGTTGATCGCGACGATCCGCAGCTTGTTCGCGGCGGCGCCCTTGCCCTTGCAGCCACCGTCCTTCCAGCGCCTGACCTCGCGCGCGATCGCGGGGCGGATGCCCTTCGCGTAGGTCTCGACGTCCTGCGAGATCTGCGAGCGCGCGGACTCGAGCTGGCCCCGCGTGAACCGGCAGGGCGTGATCTTCTCGTCGGGCGAGTAGTCCTGCAGCACGGACTTCAGGTCGCCGGCGGGGCTGCCGCTGGCGCTGGGCGCGAGGACGGCGCCGGCGAGCACGGCGATGACTGCGAGCTGGCTGCTGCGTCTCACGCGGCGGGAGTCTATGACGCGCCTGCGCCGAACGCGCTGTCGCCGGACGACTCCGGCCGCGCGAGGGTCTTGGAACAACCGTCGAACGGACTTGGCTTACCGTGTCCTCGTCACTACCATCGCCCACCGTGAAACGTCCGCTGCTGCTCTCGGCGCTCGTCGCCTGCGTCCTTGTCCTTGCGAGCGTCGTCGCCGGCTGCAGCGCCGACAGCGATGCCGCGCAGGCACTGGAGCGGTCGCATGAGAAGTCGCGCACGCTGGGATCTCGCATGACGATGAACATGACGATGACCGACGGCGGGCAGACCGTGCGCGGGCGCACGCAGGCCGTCGTCGAGCGTGGCGGGCGCCGGATGCGGATGACGTCGACGTTCGGCGGCGTCGCGATGGAGCAGTACCTCGACGGCAGTTCGATGCTCATGAGCATCGACTCCTTGCCGCTGGGCGGCGCGAGCCCCTTCCCGCGCGGGACGCGCTGGCTGAAGGTCGACCTCGACGAGCTGCTCAAGGAAGCCGGCCTGGACACGAGCATGCGCGAGCTGCAGCAGATGGACCCCACCAAGCTGGCCGCGATGCTCAAGGACGGTGAGATCGAGGAGGCCGGCAGCGGCCGCGTTCGCGGCGTCCCCGTTCACCGGTACCGCGCGACGATCAAGCTGGAGGACCTCGTCAAGAGCCTCGGCGCCAAGTCGTCGGAGATATCCAAGGCCATCAAAGACAGCACGATGACCGTCACGCTCGCGCTCGACGACGACGACCTCATGCGCGCCTTCCAGATGACCGGCGACATGAATGGATCGCAGATGACGATGGACGCCGTCGTGACGTCGTACTCGCGCGACATCGGGGTCGACGTGCCGTCCGGCGCCGGCGTATACGACGCGACCGAGATGCTCCGCGGGGCTTCCCGGCAGCGCCGGTAGCGGGCGCGACAACGACGGCGGTCGCCGTCGGAACCGACGCTCAGACGCGCTCGAGCAGCGCGATGCCGGACGGCTCCACGAGGTCTGCCACGCGCACGGCGCCGGCCAGGTCGTGCTCGCGGCCGCTGAGCACGTCGCGGTAGCGACCGGTCGCCGCGGTGATCGACGACCCCGCGCCCCGCAGCGCCACGACGACGAGCGCCTCGTCGTCGCCGCGGGTGAACGCGCAGACGTCCGCCCCCGCGTCGAGCGGGCTGTAGGCGCCGCCCGCCCCGAACGCCCCCGCGCACCGTGCACGCAAGTCCAGCGCCCGCGCGATCACGTGCAGCTTCATCGTCTCGCGCGTCGGCTCGGCGCCGTCCTGCAGCTCCGAGAGCGCCGCGCGCCGCGCGTCCCAGTCGACGGGCCGGCGGTTGTCGGGGTCGACCAGCGACAGGTCGATCATCTCGTCGCCCTGGTAGACGTCGGGCACGCCCGGCACCGTGAGCTTCAGCAGTAGCTGTCCCAGCGCCGCGCGCTCGCCCGCCGCGGCGACCTCGTCCATGAACGGCATGAAGCAATCCAGAAACGGCTCGTGCGTCAGCAGCGCCGCCGCGAACTGCTTGACGCGCTCCTCCCACGGGTGGTTCTGGTCGACCCAGTTCGTGTTGCGCTTGGCCTCGCGCAGGGCCTTCTCCAGGTACCCGCTGAGCCGCTCCTCGGAGATCGGCCAGACCGCGGCGAGCGTCTGGAAGATCAGGTAGCGCTCCTGCGCATCCGGCCCCGTCCGTCCCTCGTCGACGACGAGCGCGTCCGTCAGCTCAAACCAGCGCCGCACGCACGTCGACCATGGCGCGGCCATCCCGCTCAGCGCGCCGACGCGGGCGCGCGCGTCGCCCGAGCGCTTCGTGTCGTGCGTCTGCGTCACGAGCAGCGCCTCGGGAAAGCGCCGCGCGCGCTCGGCGTTGGCGGCGTGGAACTCCTCGACGGAGATCCCCCAGCGGCCGGGGTCGCCGCCGACGTCGTTGAGGGCCAGCAGCCGCAGGTAGCGGTAGAAGGCGGTGTCCTCGATCCCCTTCGCGGTGACCGGCGGCGACGTCTGCTGAAAGCGCGAGACGAACTCCTCGGGCGCGCCGTCGAAGAGGTCCGGGCGGCCGGCGACCTCCAGCGCGTGGCGGTCGTCGGGGTGAAACGCGCTGTCCGGGCGCACATATGTCCGGTAGACCGGCAGCCGCGCGAGCGCCTCCTCCAGATCGCCGGGGTCGTGCAGGCGCGCCAGGCGCTGCACCTCGCGCGAGAACGTCCCGCGCGCCTGCTCGAGCTGGGCCTCCAGCGCGACCTGCTCGAACGAGCGCGCGTCGCCGGTCAACTCGTGCAGCAGCGCCGTCAGCGGCTCCTCGCCCGCCGGATCGACGAACAGGCCCTGCACGTCGTTGAGGAACTCATAGCCGACGGTTCCCGAGACCGGCCAGTCACGCAGCCTCTCGGGCGGGTGGGAATGGCTGAGGATCTTCTCGACCCAGACGCGGCTGGCACCGGCGGAAGCCAGCCGCTCGAGGTAGCCGGCAGGATCGGCGAGCCCGTCGGGATGATCGATCCGCAGCCCGTCGAGCACGCCGTCGGCGAGCAGCGACAGCACCTTGGCGTGCGTCAGCTCGAAGACCGCCGGGTCCTCGACGCGCACCCCCGCGAGGTCGTCGATGTCGAAGAAGCGCCGGTAGTGGCCGGTCTCGGGATCGACGTCGAACACGCGCACGCGCTCGTCCTCGTCGGCCCACCAGCGGTTCTCGTCCCCGATCCCCATGTGGTTGGGGACGATGTCGAGGATGATCTGCAGCCCCGCGGCCGCCAGCGCGCGCAACCCCTCCTCGCCGCCCAGCGACTCCGACACCCGGGTCGGGTCGACGACGTCATAGCCGTGCGTCGAGCCCGAGCGCGCCGTCAGCGCCGGCGACAGGTACAGGTGCGTGATGCCCAGCGACGTCAGATAGGGCACCAGCTCGCGGACATCGCCGAAGCGCAGATTCGGGCCGAGCTGCAGGCGGTAGGTCGCGCGAAGGTCACTCACGCGGCGGGTCTACCCGGCGCAGCGCGGTGACCGACCGCGCGACGACCTCGAGCTCCTCGCGGGCGTAGCGCGAGAAGGCGCCCGGCGCGGCATCGGGTTCGCCGCTGCACAGCGCAAGCTCCCACTCCTGCCCCCAGCGGCGCGCGGGCAGCGTGAACGTCACGGGCTCGTGGTGGCCGTTGAAGAGCAGCAGAAACGAGTCGTCGGTGATGCGCTCGCCCGTCCGCCCGGGATAGGGGAACTCCTCGCCGTTGAGAAACAGCCCGAGGACGTGGCCGTTGGCGTGCCAGTCGCGCTGCGTCATGCGCCGGCCGTCGGGCCGGCACCACCACGCGTCGGGCAGTCCCGTCCCGGGCGTGCTCTCGCCGAGCAGGAAGTGGCGGCGGCGAAAGACCGGGTGCGCCTGGCGCAGCGCGATGACGCGCTTGGCGAAGGCATGCAGGCGCTCGCCGCGCTCGCCGAAGTCCCAGTCAAACCACGAGATCTCGTTGTCCTGGCACCACGCGTTGTTGTTGCCGCCCTGGGAGCGCGAGAACTCGTCGCCGCCCAGCAGCATCGGCACGCCCTGCGACAGCAGCAGCGTCGTGAGGAAGTTGCGCTGCTGGCGCTCGCGCAGCTCGTTGATCGCCGGGTCGTCGGTCGGCCCCTCGTGGCCGTGGTTCCACGAGCGGTTGTCGTCCGTGCCGTCCTTGTTGTCCTCGAGGTTGTCGTCGTTGTGCTTGGCGTTGTAGGAGACGAGGTCGGCGAGCGTGAAGCCGTCGTGCGCGGTGATGAAGTTGATCGAGGCGAACGGCATGCGGCCGTCGTGCGCGTAGAGATCGCTCGAGCCGGTCAGGCGGCTGGCGAAGTCGGCGGCGCTCGCCTCGCCGCGCCAGAAGTCGCGGATCGTGTCGCGGTAGATCCCGTTCCACTCCGTCCACAGGACCGGGAAGTTGCCGACCTGGTAGCCGCCCGGGCCGACGTCCCACGGCTCGGCGATGAGCTTGACCTGCGAGAGCACGGGGTCCTGGTGGATCGTGTCGAAGAAGGCCGACAGGCGGTCGACGTCGTAGAGCTCGCGCGCCAGCGCCGACGCGAGGTCGAAGCGAAAGCCGTCGACGTGGCACTCCATGACCCAGTAGCGCAGCGAGTCCATGATCAGCCGCAGGACGCTCGGATGGACGGGGTTCAGCGAGTTGCCCGTGCCCGTGAAGTCCATGTAGAAGCGCGGGTCGTCGGGCATGAGCCGGTAATAGCTCTCGTTGTCGATGCCCTTGAAGGCGAGCATCGGGCCGAGGTGGTTGCCCTCCGCGGTGTGGTTGTAGACGACGTCGAGGATCACCTCGATGCCGGCCCTGTGCAGCGCCTTGACCATGCCCTTGAACTCGCGCACCTGCTCGCCGGTCGAGCCCGTCGCCGCGTAGTCAGCGTGCGGCGCGAGGAAGCCGATCGAGCTGTAACCCCAGTAGTTCGACAGGCCCTTGTCGGCGAGAAAGTGCTCGTCGGCGTTGTGGTGCACCGGCAGCAGCTCGATCGCCGTGACGCCGAGGTCCTTGAGGTACCGGATCGCCGGCTCGGAGGCCAGGCCGCCGTAGGTGCCGCGCAGGTCCTCGCGCACGTCGGGGTGCAGCATCGTGAAGCCCTTGACGTGCGTCTCGTAGATGACCGTCTGGTTCCACGGCGTGCCGAGCAGCTGGTCGCCCTCCCAGTCAAAGCCCGGGTCGATCACGAGGCACTTGGGGATCGCGTCGGCGTCGTCCTCGTCGTCGGCCTCGAGGTCGGCCGTGTCGGACTCGTCAGGGATGTAGGGCAGCGTGCTGCCGAGCTCCCAGCGGATCTCGCCCTCGATCGCCTTCGCGTACGGGTCGATCAGCAGCTTGGTCGGGTTGAAGCGCTTGCCGTTCTCGGGGTCGTAGGGGCCATAGACGCGGTAGCCGTAGCGCTGGCCGGGCCTGATCCCCGGCAGGTAGCAATGCCAGTTGTGCGCCGTTCGCTCGACGAGCTCGATGCGCGTCTCCTGATCGCCGTCGAACAGGCACAGCTCGACGCGCTCGGCGTGCTCGCTGAAGATGCTGAAGTTCGTCCCGTCGCCCGTCCACGTCGGGCCGAGCGGAAACGGGCGCCCGGGCCAGACCTCGAGCTGTACCTCCGGCTGGACGCTCATCGGACGAGCGCACCCGATCGCGGCGCCAGCAGGACGCTGCCGTCGCGCACCTGCGTCTCGCCGGTCGCCAGCACGACCTCGCGCCTGCCCGCACCGACTGCCACGGCCTGTGCCTCGTCGGCGAAGTTGCAGGCCAGCCGGTACGGGCCGCGGTCGACGGCGAGCCAGCCGGCGTCGTCGTCGTGGCTCGTCGCGACCTCGTCGTCTGGCAGCTCCCGGCGCACGCGCAGCAGTGTTGCGTACAGCTCGGCGAGAGCCTCGTCTCGCTCGCGCGTGAGCTTCGAGCGCTCGAACGTGGCCGGGTCCTGCGGATCGGGGACCTCCTCGCCGGCGAATTCGGCAAACGCCGCGAATTCGCGCCGGCGCCCTTCGCGCGTCGCGGTCGCGATCTCCTCGTCGATGTGATCGGAGAAGAACTGAAACGGCGCCGGCTCGCCGTACTCCTCGCCCATGAACAGCATCGGGGTAAACGGCGACAGCAGCGTGCAGAACGCCGCCAGCGGGCGCGCCGCGGCCGGCAGCCGGTCGCCGAAGGCGCGGTTTCCGACCTGATCGTGGTTCTGGTCGAAGACGACGAACTGCGGCGGCGGGCGGTCGCCGGCCGGTGCGCCGAAGCGCCGCTTGCGAAACGTGGAGTAGCCCCCGTCGTGCACGAACGGCCGGCGGAAGGCCTTGGCCAGATCCGCGACCGCGCCGAACTCGGCGTAGTAGCCGCCCGTGTCGCCGGTCAGCAGCACGCGCAGCGCGTGGTGGAAGTCGTCGGCCCACTGCGCGTCGTGACCGAAGCCGCCGAGCTCGCGCGGGCGGATGACCTGCGGGTCGTTGAGGCCCGCTTCGGCGATCAAGAGGGCGCCCGCGCGCGCGCAGTGCACCCGCTCGGCGAGCTGCGCCATGATCGGCATCGCGCCCGTGTCGTAGACCGCGTGGATCGCGTCCAGGCGCAGGCCGTCGACATGGAAGTCGCGCACCCAGCCCTCGGCGGACTGCAGGACCCACTCGCGGACGGGGTCGCAGTGCTCGTCGTCGTAGTTGATCGCCTCGCCCCAGAACGTCGAGTACTTCTTCGTGAAGTACGGGCCGAAGGCGGCGAGCGCCTGGTTGCCCGACGCGCCCACGTGGTTGTAGACGACGTCGAGGATCACGCTCAGGCCGCTGGTGTGAGCGGCGTCGACGAAGCGCTGGAAGGCAAGCGGGCCGCCGTAGCTTGACTGCGCGGCCGACAGGTAGACCCCGTCGTAGCCCCAGCCGTGGCGGCCGGGGAACTCGGCGATCGGCATGACCTCGATCGCCGTGATGCCGAGCTGCGCGAGGCCCGGGAGGTAGTCGATCGCTGCGTCGAACGTGCCCTCGCCGGTGAACGTCCCGACGTGCAGCTCGTAGATGACGAGCTGCTCGAGGGGGTGCGCCGCGAAGCTCTCGTCGCTCCACGTGAAGACCTCGGGATCGACCACGCGCGAGGGCCCGCGCAGGCCCGCCGGCTGGTGGCGCGAGGCGGGATCGGGCAGCCCGTCGCCGTCGTCGCCGAGCACGTAGACGTAGTCCTCGCCGCCCTGCGTCGGCACCTGCGCCTCGTGCACGCCTTCGCCGACAGGCGTCAGCGCGTGCTCCTCGCCGGCGACGCGGACGCGGACGTTCTCGGCGCCGAGCGCCCAGACGCGGAACTCGACGATCCCGTCATCGAGCGCAGTCGCGCCGAGCCGGCGCTCCCATGGATAAAGCTCGATGGCCTCCGACATCCGCCCAAGGTACCCGCACGGGCGCGATCGAAGCCGAGGCGGGATCGCTGGACGCCGCGGGACGGCTGACATCCGAGTCGGTGCGAGCGGCGCTGCAGGAGCGCGAAGACCGCCAGCAGGACGAGGATGCCCAACAGCACGAGCGAGATGACGTTCACGACGCTGAGCGCGCCGCCGGAAGCCTCCTCACCCGGCTGTCGTGTCCGGCGATCTAGCTCACGTCGGTCGTCTCGCACGCCGGCCTGAGCGCCTCTCCTCGCTCGTCAAGCGCGTCGCGACCGCGACCCGCTCGCCCCACGTGGTACTGAGTGCCTACTGCGCGGGCGTCCGCGATACGCCGGCCGCTTCCATTTATCGGGAGCGAACTCTGATCGCCGCGGAGCGCGGGCCCCTGCGCCCCGAGACGTTGTCGAGCGCTGCGACGGCGTAGTAGTAGACGCGATTGCGCCGCAGGCTCCTGATGCTCAGGATGGCGGTGGTGTCGAGCCTCGTGACGGCAAACGAGCACCGGCCCTTGCACAAGGAGAATGCCCGTGAGAAGTCCCGCGCGGTGCGGATCGGGCGCAGCGACTGCTTGATGACATAGCGGCGCGCCGCCGGCTGCCTGGCGCCGTCCGTCCCGGCCACGCGGAACGAAAGCCGGACGCTGCCGCTGCCGGTCGCGACGGCGGTGAGCCGGCTCACGCGCCCGGGAACGCGCCCCTCGCGCCGCAGGCACGCTGCGCGCCCTCGCGCAGCGCGCTTGCCGGCTACCAGCAGAGCGACACGGCGCCGGGAGCCGACGAGCAGGCGCGCGCGGCGAACGTCGCCGAGGCGGCGGCGTCCTACACGGCGCAGACAGGACTGCAGGCGCGTGCGGCGGGCGCGCTGCGCCGCCAGCGCGGCGGCCAGACCATCATCCGGCGCGGAGCCTCGTGGAGGAGGCGTCGGCGACGGCACCTGTACTTCGGCCGGCGGCGGGGGCGGCGGCGGCGACACGGGAGGAGCGACCGAACACGCCGGCGGTATCGGAATGCCCGGCTGGGCGAGCGGCACCGGCCCCGCCGCCGAGGGCGGTTCGTTGTCGCCGATCGTGAGCTCGTTGCAGTACCCGAGCCGGCCGTTGGCGCCGCGCCCCCAGCAGCGCACGCTCATGTCGTCGAGCCGTGCGCAGGTATGCTGCAGCGCGGCGCTGATCGCCGTGGCAGTGCGCCCGGAGCCGAGCTCGACCGGCGCAACCATCCGGGGCACTTCATCATCGCCGATGGAGTTCGTGTTGCCGTATCCGAGCTGGCCGAAGAGGGCGAGGCCCCAGCAGCGCACACTGCCGTCGTCGAGTATCGCGCAGGTGTGTTCAGAGCCAGAGCCGGCGTGGATCGCGCGCGCCGTTCGCCCCGGTCCGAGGTCGACGGGGGCGACCATGCGCGGCACTTCATCATCGCCCACGGAGTTCGTGTTGCCGGTACCGAGCCGACCGTCGCTGCCAAAGCCCCAGCAGCGCACGGTCGCGTCGTCGAGGATCGCGCACGTGTGCCCGAAGCCGGCGGTGATCGCCGTCGCGGTGCGGCCCACGCCGAGGTCGACGGGCCCGACGGTGTCAGGCGTGGCATCCGGCGTCCGTCCGATGTCGGCGGTCTTCCCGTATCCGAGCCGGCCCTCGCCGCCGAAACCCCAGCAGCGAACTCCGCCGTTGTCCAGGAGCGCGCAGGTGTGAGAGCCGCCGGCGGCGATCGCCTTGGCGGTACGCCCGGCGCCGAGATTGACCGGCCCGGCCGAGCCCGCTGCCTCGTCGTCACCGATGCTGTCGGTGCGGCCGTAGCCGAGACGGCCGTCGAGGCTGAAGCCCCAGCAGCGAACCGTGTCGTCCTCGAGGATCGCGCACGTGTGGCCGCTGCCGGCGGTGATCGCCTTGGCGGTGCGCCCGGGCCCGAGATTGACCCCCGCGGGGAGCGAGGCGGGGGTCTCGTCGTCGCCGATGGTCAGGGTGTTGCCGTACCCGAGCCGCCCGTCGCCGCCGAAGCCCCAGCAGCGCACGGTGCCGTTGTCGAGCAACGCGCACGTGTGCACGCTGCCGGCGGCGACCGCGACCGCCGTCCGTCCCGCGCCGAGGGCAACCGGCCCCGCCGCATCGGGTGCGTCGTCGTCGCCGATGCTCGTCGTGTTGCCGTAGCCGAGCGCGCCGTGCCCGCCGAAGCCCCAGCAGCGCACCGCGCCGGCGAGCACCGCGCAGCTGTGGAAGTTGCCGGTCGCGATGAACCCGGCCTCGGGCGATGCCGGCTGCGAAGCCTGGTCTGCCGCCGCTCCGCCCGGAAGGAGAACCGCTGCGACCGCGGCGACCACCGTGACCAGCAGCACGACCGCCCGCGGCGCGCGCCCTCCGGCCGGCTGAGACAACCACGTGCTCCTCATCGTCGCGACCCTACCGCAGCAGGTTTCGGGAGACGACCGGTACCCGCGCGGCACTGCCGCGCGGGTACGGTCTCACCGATCAGCGCACCACCCGGAACGTCACGTTGACGACGTTGGAGCGCAGACCGCCGGCGTCGGTGGCACGCAACGTGAACCGGTAGCTGCCCGGCCTCAGGCGCCGCCCTGCGACTCGGGCCGTGAACCGGACCGAGTTCGCGCCCTTCTTGCGGCTGGTCGTCAACGTCCCGCGCTTGACGTAGCGCACGCAGGGCCTGCTCCTGCGCGTGGCGGGCGTGAGGGCGACGCACCGTGAGCCCCTGCGCCGGCCGGCGCTGCGCTGCGCCACGACGATCGACACCTTGGCGTCCTCGGACAGCGTGAGCCGGATCGTCGTCCCGAGCAGCGCCCGGAAGGACTTGCGGGTCAGGGACACCCTGCTCAGCACCGGCCTGCTCGCTGCCGGCCCGGTCCCGGGCGGCGGTGGCGGCGCCGGAGACGGCGGCGGTGGCGGCGCCGGAGCGGGCGGCGGTGGCGGCGGCACCTCATCGGGCGGTGGCGGTAGCGGCGGCGGCGGCGAGGGCGCCACGAGCAGCACGTATCGGTCTATCCCGCTCAGGCCGAAGTCCGCTGCCTGGCCCGCCGCCGTGCCGCCCAGCGGCGTCGGGGCGAGCATCAGCATGCCCGTGGCCCGTGCGACCACGCCGCCGAGCAACGTTGCATCCATGGGCTCGGCGCCGTTGGCGACATAGACCACGTTGCTGGGCATACCGCGCGCCGCGGACTCCGCCACGACCCCCCTGGAGGTGTCGTACTGCGTGGCGCCGCCGCGCCGGGTCACCGGCTCGGTGACCTTGTCGAGAGCATCGAGCTGCGACTGCACCCCGGCACTGACGTCGTCGGTGCCGCCGACGATGATCAGCTTCTTGATGTCCATCGCGTTCAGCGCGTTCAGCGTCTCGGTCGGGACCGCGTTCGCGCCCACGTACAGCATCGGTAGCCGGCGCGCCGCGGCCAGCCCGACGGCCGCCGCGGCGTCCGGCGTCGCCGGGTTCGCGATCACGGCCGCGTCGAACGCCGGGACGTCAGCGTCCTTCTCGGCCTGCACCCGATAGTCGAACTCCTGCGGGATGAGCGCGGCGATGGCCGCGTCGCTGCCGGCTGACAGGCGCGTCACCAGCCCGGGGAGGATCCCGGCGGCGGCCGCGACGTCGACGGCCACCTGGTCAGACAGGCTGTCGGTGTTCCCGATGATGAACGCGCGGGCCGGCCTGATCCGGGCGATCTCGTCCTTGACACTGGCCGGCAGGCCTGCGGACGGCGACAGCAGGACCGGGCCGGGGTTCGCGCGGGCGAGCACCGTGCCCGCCATCGCGCCCGCGACGTCGTTCTGGTTGACGATGACGACGGCTGAGGCGTTCCTCGAGGAGACGCCGCCGGGGATCGGGTTGGCGAGTCCCGCGTTGGCGGGATCCCGCGCCCCGCCGACGAGCGCGCCCTCGTTGCCGCCCATGTACCCGAGCTTCGACAGCGCGACCGAACGCGCGATCGCATCGGGCTGCTCGACGGTCGTCTGCGGGTCGGCGCCGGTGGCGTTGTGGTTGACCTTGGCGAGGTAGAAGTCCTCGGTGTCGGTGTCCCAGTTGCCCTCGCGCGAGTCCATCCAGCCGATCAGGAGCTGGCCGCCGCCGACCGTGACGACCTGCGGCCCCCAGGACCAGTACCCGGATGCCGGTCGCGTGTCATAGCCGACGTCGTTGTTGTGCGAGCGGTCGTTGATGCGGATGTCCGGCGAGAACGTGTCTCCGCCGTTCTCCGAATAGGCGTAGTACGTGTCGCCGAGGCGGATGTCCTCACAGAAGCTGTGCGAGTACGTGCACTGACGTTCCATCGAGGCGTCGTTGATGGCCCGGGCCGCGGCCGTGTCGCCGGGGAACGGCATCCCGCTCTGGTACCAGTGGCGGCGATCCTGCCAGACGACGTTGACGCGGCCGCCCGGCGAGACGCCGATGTTCGGCTGGCGGGTCTGGTGGATCAGGGTGCCCGGCACCTCCGCCGGATCACTGACCCGCTGCGGTCGCGACCACGTCAGGCCTCGGTCCTTGGACCGCTGGAACCAGACCTGGATGTCGTAGCCGATGAAATGGTCGCTGCCCTGGTATCCACCCGCCGGTTCAGTCGGGCCCGGCGGCGTCTGGCCATAGACCATGTAGATCCAACCGGGCCGCGTGGGGTCGGTGGCGACGCGCGGATAGGTCGCGGTCGTCGAGGTCCCTGTGACGCCTTCGCGCCAGGTGGTGGGAATGAGATGCGTGTTGCCGCCGGTGTTCCTGACGCCCGCGACGTCGACCGGCGTGCTCCAGGATCCGGCCACGCCGGGGGCAGCCGAGCGCGACACCTGCAGGCGCCCGACGTTCGAGGGGTTCGTCGGCGACGGCGACCCCTGACCTGACTGGCGCCACGCGACCGTGACGGAGCCGTCGTCGTTGACGACCGCGACCGGCGGGTCTTGGGCGTTGAGCCCCACCGGACTGACGTTGACCGGCGTCCCGTACGACGACCCACTGTCGGTGGAGACGGCCACCTTCACCGAGCCGCAGCCCGACGTGCAGTTGTACGGCGCCGGATCGCTCGCGCTTCCGCCGTTGCCCGTGCCGACGAAGTCGCGGCCGATGGCGTAGACCTTGTCCGCGGCGGCGCCCACGCCTGGGTCGACCGCGAGACCTGGGCGCGTGTAGCTCGGCCCCGGCGAAGGCGATGCGACGGGGTCGCTGCTGCCAGGGCCGGCGGGCATCGCGACGATGCCGCGCCCCCATGTCGCGCCGCCGTTCGCGGACTTGTAGATGAGCACGGCGGCGTCCGGCGAGCTCGGCGCGGTCCGCGAGGCGGTGACGATCGCGTAGACGTTGTCCCCCTTGCCGAACTGCACCGACTGATGGAAGTTGCAGCGCTTGCTGAACGGGGTCTCCCCCGGCCCCGGGTCGGGCGGCAGGAGCGGAGTGGCGTCGCTCCACGTGGTCCCGCCGTCCGTGCTCACGCTGGCCTCACATTCGAGGTCCAGGTAGTTCGCGTTGATCGCGACGACGTGGTCGCGGTCGCTGGGTTTGACGGCGAGGCCGATCTGGTCGCGGGCGCGGAACGCACTGGGGTCAGAGGCGAGGTTGAAGTTCGGGCTGACACGGAGCTCGGCCTGAGCGGCGGGAACGAGACCGAGCAGGACGGCGGCTGCCGTGATCGCGGCGAGGCTTGTCTTGCGAAGCGTCATGTGGGTCACCTCGAGAACTCGGCTGCGTTGCGTCGGGCTGCCGAGCGGGTGAGCGTCCGCAGCTTGGGAAGGGCAAGCGCGCCGCCGGCGAGCAGGATCAGCGCGATGCCCGCGGCGCCGATCGCCATCGTGGTTGCGCTCGCGAAGGGCCCAGGTGGAGCGGACGCCGTGGCCGCGGCTGGGGCCGTGACCCGAAGCTTCGCCCGGCCCGGACCCCCGAACACCTGCCGGCCCCGGACGCTGGTCTGGGTGGCGATCACGAGGTATTCGCGGGGCGCCAGTCCATCGGGAACGACGAACTCCGTGGTAATCCGGCCGCTCGAGTCCGGCAGCGCGTTGCGCAGAACGGGCAACGCGTCGCGCGTCGAAAGGCGAATCTGCACTTGGCCGATGTTCACGGTGGGCCGGGTGAAGCCGGCGCCGGCGACGTTGATCACGGTTCCAGGAGGCCCGGACTTTGGGTTGAGCTCGAGGATGGCGCCCTGCGCCGACGCGTTCGCCGCGGCCACCAATGGCAGCACCAGCCCACACAACAGGAACAGCCCGACTCTCCGCCTCATTCCGACCCCTTTACGGCGTTGCGGGTGCTGTTCCGCGTTGCCAATCGCTCTCCCGGGTACTTCGTCTATCCAATCCAACTATATGTCGGAGCCGAATAGCAAGTCTAGATGTCCTCATCACATAGGTGAGCGGGGATGGTCGGCGCCTGGCCTCGCAAGGGTCAGCCTGCGCGGCGGCGACGCCTGCGGCTCGCGAGCGCGAGCGCGAGCCCGGTCGCGAAAGCTGCGGCCACGAGCAGCGCCGGCCGCACGTCCGCCCCCTCGTCCGGTGCCGGAGTCCGCGGTCGTGAGCTCGGGCCGGTCTGCGGTTCGCCAGCGCTGACGCCAAGGGCACGCGCCGCCTGCACCATGCCGGCCCCGTGTTCGCGATCGCGCCCGTCCGGGCCCAGGTCGCGCGTGCCGCGCAGCAACGCCGCCCGCACGGCGGCGGGTCCTCGCGCCCGGTCTGTTGCGACGAGTAGCGCAGCCACGCCGGAGACCTGAGCCGCCGCCGCCGACGTCGAGGCGGTGAAGCAGAAGCAGAACTCAGACGGACCGCCCTTCAGGGTCTGCGCCACCACTCCGTCCGGCGGCCCGTAGCCGCTGTCACCGAGAGCGCCCGCGCCGGCGGGAGCCACGAGGTCCAGCGCCTCGCCGTAGTTGGAGTACGGCGCGCGCACCAGATCGCGGGCCACCGCGCCCACCGCGACGACCTTCGGATCTGCGGCCGGCCAGCTGACCGACGCACGCCCGTCGTTGCCCGACGCTGCCACCACGGTCACGCCCTTGGCCGTCGCGTAGGCGACCGCGTCTCTGACGAGCCGCGTCTGCGAGCGACCCGCGACGCTCAGGTTGACGATGTCGGCGCCGTGGTCGGCGGCGTAGCGCAGGCCGCGCGCGATGGCTGTCGCTGTCCCGCTCAGGTTCGGCCGGAGCACGCGGATCGGCATGATCGCAGCTGCCGGTGCGACGCCGGCGCCACCGATCGCGTTGTTCGTGGTCTGCGCGATGATCCCCGCCATCTGCGTTCCGTGGCTGCGGCGCCCGTCGCGGGGAGCGACGTCATGAGGATGGGGATCGTCGTCGACGAAGTCCCAGCCCGCGACGAACCGCGTCCCGGCGAGGTCCGGTGCGCGGCGGTACGGACCACGCGTCGCGTAGGCGACCCCCGTGTCGAGGACGGCCACCGTCGCGCCCTCACCGCGCGAAGCGGCCCACGCAGCGGGGATCTGGATCGCGCGCAGGTACCACTGGTGGCGAAACAGCGGGTCGTTCGGCGGCTGGACGGTCGCCGCCGCCGCCCGAGCGCCGTCGCGGGGCGTGCTCGCCGCCTGCGCTGCCGCAACCGGCCGGGCAGCGAGCGCGAGCGACGAGCTGACCAGGACGCACAGGACCGCGCGCCGCCCGAGGGCGGATGAACGAACCCTGCTCACGCGGCCGCAGAGCACCGCGGGTCACGTCGGAAGCCGCCGTGCTCGCCGGGCAAGCGGCCTCAGCGAGTGGTGATCCGGAACGCTGCCGACCGCTGTCTGCCCGCGTTGCCCGCGGCGTCGATCGGGCGCGCGGTCACGACGTATGCGCCGGCGGCCAGGCGCTTGCCTGCGATAGGGACTGCGTTGGAGCCGGCCGGGAGGTTCGCGCGCGTCAGCTTGCGAACGGTCACGCGGCGTCCGGCGGTCCGGCGGACGATCCGCAGCACGACCCCGGCCGGTTCGCTGAGCCGGAACACGATCTTCGGAGCGGTCCTCGCCCGCGCGGAGGCGGACCTGAGTGCGGTGGGCGCCAGCCTCAGCGCGCTGAGGGCCGGCGCGGCGGTGTCCGCGGCGCCGCCGGCCGTCGCCGCGGAAGCGCTGCCGCTGCCGCTGCCGCTGCCGCTGCCCCGAGCGTTGTCGGCGGCGGTCGGGGGCGGCGGCTGCTCGTCGCGCGAGTCGGGCGGCCCGGCGCTCGTCACCGTCGCCGCCGCGCTCAAGGTCGTGGGCCGTGACACATGCCAGAGGACCTCGTAGCGGGCGGTCTGGCCGGCCGCAAGGCCGGTCGTTGCGCGGTCGTCGAAGCTCACGCCGACGCCGTTGTCCATGAAGACCGGGTTGATCGTGTTGAGGAACGCGTCCTGGCCGCTCAGACGGCGCGTCACGGGGAACGGGTCGCCCTCCTCGTAGCTCGCCCACGGCGCGACCGGGGTCGTGGCGGCCTCACCGGGCAGCTGTGAGGAGGTCACCTGCTCGATGCCCCCGACCGTTCCGGAGAACTTGTTTCGCCCACCGATGAAGCGGGTCGGGCCGTCGATGAACACGCCTTCGCCCGCGTCGCTCTCGATGAAGAGGTCCGCGGAGGTCCCGAAGATGAACGGGATCGCCTGTGCGGTCACGTTGCGGATGTCCCAGATGACGCGGTAGCGCAGCTCGGACGCGACGTACAGGACCGTCTGCTTGACCTCGAAGAGGTCGGCGCCGTTGTGTCGGAGGCGCATGAGCGTGTCGACGCGGGCCGGTGACGCAGCCGTCCAGTCACCCAGCACCGGCCCGTTGGAGATCGTCGTCACCGGTGCGTCGCGCGGACCGAACGTCAGGTTGGCGGCCGGTGCTCCCTTGACACGCAGGTGCCAGAAGTTCGCCGCCGGGGCGGTGCTGCTGCCGAAGAACATGCCGAACACCGGCTGGTCCTGACCGGGCTGTCCCACGAAAGGCACCCCGCGCTTGGCCTGCAGCGAGCCGGTGTCGCCGACGAAGATCGACAGCATGCGCGGGCTCGGCGACGGCTGGCCTTCGATCGTCCGCGTCTGCGCCTGCGCGCTCACGGGGAACGCGAGCGCAAGTGCGCACGCGACCAGAAGAGCGCGGGTCCAGTTCATGTCGATGCCGTCATAGCGAATCGCAGGGCGCTCCCACGGGGGCGACGGAACACGATCTCCCGGTGACAGCGCAGCGTGTAGCTGACCACACGAGCGCCCGCTTGTCCACTTGGAGCCGCGAGCCACGAGTACACCGGCTGCCCGCCCTCCTGGCACGAGCGCCCCCCACGTCGTCCTCGCCGGACGGCGCACGGCACGCGCGACGGGTCAGAAGCTCGCGCCCCTCGGCCACCCGGCGACCAGCGTGCGCGACGCAAAGATTCGCCGAAACTCCTACCCCGGAGGCCGTGACGCCAGCGCCGGCGCGGGCACCCGGATGGGCGTGGTGGCGCCCTGCATGCGCGCGACGCCCTCGGCGAAGGCGCGCTCGGCGGCCGGCGACGTGGCCACGCGCCAGTCGGTCTGCTTGGGCAGGTCAAACCAGAGCACCGCCTTGATGTAAGGGTGCGCCAGCACGTAGTCGAACATCTCCTTGATCCACAGCGGCTTGCTGCCGCCCTCCTTCGCGGTCGCGACCTCGCTGATCTGGACGGGCTTGCCCGGTGCGACGCGGCGCAACTCCTGCATCGGGGCCTCGAACGCGTCGGCGAACGTCCGCCATCCGCTCCAGTTCAGCTCGCTGCCGCCGTTGAAGCCCGACAGCCCGACGATGTCGACGTAGCGGTCGCCCGGGTACTGGCCGCGGTGTACGCCACCGGTCACCGGGGCCCACACCCACCGGACGTTCGTCGCGCCCTCGGCGGTGAAGATGTCGTGCGCGTGGCGCCAGGCACGGGCGAACTCGCCGGCGCGGTTTCCGTTCAGGCCCTCGACCCAGGGGTAGACGTAGCCGTTCATCTCCTGCGCGAACCGCAGCTGCACGGGGCCTCCGTAGCGGGCCAGTGCGCGCGCCCACGAGCGGATGTAGGCGTCGTGGCGCCCGCGGATGATCGACTTCAGGGTGTACTTGGACTGCACGGTGCTGCCGAGGCTGTCCCACGGCTCCCACGTGATCTGCGGCGTGCTTCCGCGGGCCGCGACCGCGCGCAACTGTTCGACGTCGACACCCGAGTGGCGCCAGTCGGCGAACCACTGGACGATCCCGACGTGCGCCTGGCTCATCTGCTCGAACGCATTGACCTCGGCGAGGTCGTCCGGACGCCAGGGCACCACCGGGTTCTTCGCCAGCGACGGCGTCGACACGCCGAGCTCCGGAATGCCCGGGGCGAGCGGAGCGCTGACGAACGGCGCGCTCGCGATCGCCGACTGGGCGCCCTGCCCGCCGAAGCCCTGCAGCCCCAGCCCGACCAGCATGAACGACGCGCACGCGCCCGTCGCGACTGCCTTGGACGCGATCGACCGCAGGACGACGCGGCGCGTGCCGCGCGGATGCTCGCGGACGTGCAGTGCGACGATCGCGATCGCCGCCGTGAGATACAGCCCGGCGTTGAGCAGCGCGAGCATCCGGTATCCCGCCGCCGCGCCGGCGTCGAGGTCCAGCAGCGTCGGGAGCGCGGAGACGACGGCGATGACGAGGTAGGGCATGACGACCCGCGTAGGAAGGGGCAAGACGCCCGAGCGGCCCTTCGGCGTGACCTTGAAGCTGAACTCGCGCCCGGCGATCCGGCCGACGACCGCATGCACACAGCCCAGCAGCACCCACGGCCAGCGGATGAGCTGAAACAGCACCGCCTCCCAGGAGACCGCCCGCGCCGTGCGCGGGCGCAGCCACTCCAGCGAGCGCAGCCAGAACACCGTCGCGATGAGCACGAGCAGCGCCGGCAGGATGTGCCGGTAGAAGTCGCCGAGGCCGACGTGCATGAGCGGCGTCTGCGTCAGGACGGCGCCGAGCGGCAGCACGATCGACAGCAGCATGAGGACGCCGAAGAGCGGATACCAGACCTGGCAGAAGCCGAGGCGCAGCTTCGCGCGCACGCTCAGCCCGGCCCAGTAGGCGCCGTTGACGCCGAGCATGACGTTCATCATGCTGCGCGACCACTGAAACTCCTGAGTCAGGCAGTCCTCCAGACACGCGGGCCCGTCGCCGTGGGCCTCGGCGTCGATCGCGAAGACACCCTGCCAGCCATGCGAGCTCATCATGAGCGTCGTCGTGAAGTCCTCGGCCAGCTCGGGGCCGATGCCGCCGATCTGCTTCAGCGCCGCCGTCCGCACCGCGTAGTGCGAGCCGATGCAGCTCGGTGCGAAGCCGCCGCTGTGGCCCGCCTGCATCGGCCCGTGCAGGACGGCCTCGTAGAAGAGGCGCCCGCGCGCGGACCACGAGCGGTCGGCGTTTCGGTCGCAGATGCTCGGGGCGGCGACGTAGCCGACGAGCTCGTCGACGAACGGCGTGACCATCTGACGCAGGTAGGAGGGTGCCGGCACGTGGTCGGCGTCGAGCTGTGCCACCACGTCGTAGAGGCGATAGCCCCAGATGTCATAGAAGAACGCGAGGTTGCCCTCCTTGCAGCGCGTTCTGCGCGGCCACGAGGGCTGGTGGTAGGCCGCGATGCTCTCGCGCGTCGAGATCCGCACCCCGTGCTCCTTGCACCAGGCGCTGGTCTCGGGCGCGACGCGCTCGTCGGCGAGCCAGACGTCGTAGCGATGGGGGAAGTCCTGGGCGAGCATTGCCTGCAGCGTTTCGCGCACGACCGGCCAGGGCTCGCTGGGCGCCTTCGTCACGATCATCGCCGTGCGCAGGTGCGGTACCTCGAGGTCCGGGTTGGGCCGCTTCATCCGCCACAGCCACGTGTACAGATACAGCGGCATGAAGATGAGCTCGACCGCGAGCGGCACCGAGTTGAGCACGAGCCCGGTCATCGACGTCCAGTGCTGTGGCTCCAGCCACCAGCGCGCCGACCAGATGGTCGCCAGCGCCCAAGCGAGGATCAGGCCCGACAGCGTCAGGCGCTGCGAAACCGACAGCAGGTCACGCAGATGGCGGTTGTGCCGGTAGCGCCGCCGCCAGCGCCGGCGGGGCGAGAAGCCAGGCGGGTCGTTGCGCGGACCCGCCTCGACCCCGACGCCCGGCATGTCCACGCGCGCACCGTCGCCGGCGCGAAACTCGACGAGCGGCGTCATCCGCAGACCCGGTAGGTGCGGCGCTGGACGCGGGTGCGACGCTTGCCGTCGAATTGCGACGTGAGCTTGACCTTCACGGCGGCGCGGCCGGCGCGCAAGCTGATGCGCACGCTGCGCGGCATCGTCGATCGCTTCACGCGCTTGACGACCTTGTTGCCGACGTGCACGACGAGCGACGACAGGCGCCTGCTCTTCTTCACCCGCGGCACGACGACCTTGACCGGCGAGCGCGTGCAGTTTGCGGCGTCCGCGGTCGCGGTGGCCGTCGACGTCGTGGCGCCGGCGCCGTGGTTGCCGATCAGGTCGCGGTACGTCGCGAAGGCCGGCTTGGGCGAGTAGTCGTCGCGGGTGATGCCGTACTGGCTCTCGATGCTCGGATCCGCCGTGGAGCTGTCGCGCAGGTCAAACCAGCGGTAGTCGCTGACCCCGTACGTGGCGCGGATCGAGTTGACGCTGCGGACCATCGCGTCGAGCACCTGCGCCTGCATCTCCTCCGAGCGACCCGGCCCCGTCGGAAAGCCGTTCTCGGCGATGTGGATCGTCGTGCCGCTGCCGAGCCCCGCCATCGGCATGAGGCAGTCGCGCAGCGAGCGAACGCTCTCCTTCACCGCGCCGGCGGCCTGGCCGGGCAGGAGGTTGGACAGTGCGAGCTGCGGAGCCCACGTGCCGGGGTAGGAGTCGAGGCCGACCCAATCGACGCTGTCGGCGAACGCGCGTCCGCCGATGCGGCCAAGCGTCGCCCAGAACTCGGTGCTGAGCAGCGGACGCTCGTCGTAGGCCCAGCTGAAGCCGATCCGCAACTGCCCGTGGTTGCCCTTGCGGACCTGGTCCTTGGCGGCGATGACGCCCTTGACGACCGCGTCGGCGACGCCGGCGAACGCGCCGTCGGATGCGTCGGGCTGGCCGGGGAGGTTGGCCTCGTTGGTGACCTGCAGTGATACGAAGCGCGGGTCCGGTCCGTAGCGGCCGGCGATTGCGCGGACGTGCTCGGCGAACGCCGCCGGCGCGGACCCGGTGTCAGCCGCGGCGGGCGTGTAGCGCACGACGAGCTCGACCTGCAGCCCTGTTGAGGTGTAGCCGGCGATCTGACGATCGAGCCAGCCGCCGTCGTCGTCGGCCGAGGTTCCCGTCCAGCTGTCGTAGAGGCGCACGACGAACGGGCTGGAGCCCGCCAGCGACTGCAGGGCCGACAGCCGCTTGGCCGGGTCCTCGGCGCGCGGCGCAGCCTTCGCGTTGACGGAGCCGGCGGGGCCGCCGGGAAAGATCCCGAAGCGCAGCGGCGCCTGCGAGCCGGCGCTCGCCCGCGCGCCGGCGGGGACGAGGCAGTTCAGCGCGATCGCGTGGCCGCTGGCGGGCAGGACGAGGCCGCCGAGCAGCGCCGCCGCGGCGGCGACGAGCAGCCGCGAGCGGGTGGGCGACGATGCGGTCCGGCGGCGGGGCATGCGGCTGCATCGACGTGACCGCGGGCGTTCGTGAACTCCCGCAACCGCCGTTCTGGCGCGTCGACGCGCCGACGCCGGCCGCGCCGCGCACCGGTTTTTGGTGGTGGCATGTCCGCAGGCCCCGCGATAGCGGCCCAATCGCAGTTCGCCGGCCGTCGAGGCCGTTCACAGAGACGGTGGACTTCCGGTAGGCAGCCCCGCGGCGCGGGTTGGACGCATGTTCGAGCTACCCGAGGCGCAGTGGCACGAGCGTGCGAACTGCAACGGGTGCGTGGCCGGTCGCGCTCCCACTCTCCGAGACGATCTTCGTGCCGCCTGCGCGACGGGGTCCTCACCGGCCGTCCCGCGCGGGCGACGCGCTGCCCTCGAGCGGGCGCTCGCCGACGAGTACACGGCGATCGCCGCGACGTGCGCGCCGCGCGCGCGTGGCGCGAGCGCTGGGGTACATGCCGCGCCGGCCCGGCTGGGCGCCGCAGGACGGCTGACGCGCAAGCCTGCTCGCGTCTGTCGGGCGCAGTCACGCCGCGTCAGCTTGCGCGGCGCCGGCGCCTCCTCGTCACGAGCACGAGCGTGGCCACGGCCACGAGCGCCGCGCCCGCGAGCGCCACCGGCCGCGCGTCCGAGCCGCCGGCCGCTTCGCCACCCGTGACGCCGACGGCGCGTGCCGCCTGCACCAGGCCGGCCCCGTACTGGGGGTCGCGCCCGTCGGGCCCCAGGTCACGCGCGCTGCGCAGCAGCGCTGCGCGCACCGCGGCGGGCCCGCGCGCTCGTCCCGCACCGACGACGAGGGCGGCCAGGCCGGCGACGCGGGCGGTCGCCGCCGACGTCGAGGCGGTAGAGCAGAAGCAGAACTGCGACGGCCCACCCTTCAGCGTCTGCGCCACCACCCCGTCCGCCGGGCCGTTGCCGGTGTCGGTGTCGGCGCCCGCGCCGGCGGGCGCCACGAGGTCGAGCGCCGCGCCGTAGTTGGAGTACGGCGCGCGCGTGAGATCGCGGGCCACGGCGCCCACCGCGACGACCTTCGGATCTGCGGCCGGCCAGCTGACCGACGCTCGCCCGCCGTTGCCCGACGCCGCGACGACGGTCACGCCCTTGGCCGTCGCGTAGGCGACCGCCGCTGTCACCGGGCGCGACTGCGAGAGACCCTCGAAGCTCAGGTTGACGACGTCGGCGCCGTGGTCGGCGGCGAAGCGCAGGCCGCGCGCGACGGCTGTCACCGTCCCGCTCAGGTCCGGCCTGAGCACGCGGACCGGCATGATCGCAGCGGCCGGCGCGACGCCGGCGCCGCCGAGCGCGTTGTCTGCGGTCTGGGCGATGATCGCCGCCATCTGCGTTCCGTGGCTGCGGCGCCCGTCGCGGGGAGCGACGTCATGAGGATGGGGATCGTCGTCGACGAAGTCCCAGCCCGCGACGAAACGCGTCCCGGCGAGGTCCGGTGCGCGCCGGTATGGGCCACGCGTCGCGTAGGCGACCCCCGTGTCCAGGACGGCCACCGTCGCGCCGCGACCGCGCGAGACCGCCCACGCGGCGGGGATCTGGATCGCGCGCAGGTTCCACTGCTGCCCGAACAGCGGATCGTTCGGTGCCTTGACGGTCGCCGGCGCGGCGCGCCCGTCGCCGGATGCACGCGCCGCCGCAAGAGGATGGGCCGCGAGGGCAAGCGACCAGATGCCCAGCAGCAACAGGGCCGCGCACGGCCGTCCGCCGGATGAACGGCCGCCGCTCACGTGACGGCACTATAGGTCAGCGATGGCGGCCGGATCGCGTCGCGCTCGGGGCCGTCGGGGGAGCCGCTGCCGTCGCAGCGCTCGTGCTCGGCGCGCACGGCGGGCGCGAGGTGGCCGAGGCTGTCTCGATCGAGCAGACGATGTCGGCGCCGATCTCCGCGTGGCGCGGCGACGATGCCGACCGACGTAACGCTTGCGTTACGTAACTTGTGCGTTACGCTCTCGTCCCATGAACGATGGCCCGTGCGCAGTGCGTCTGCGGCGCCGCTACGCCGCCGCTCCGGCGGAGGTGTGGCAGGCGCTCACCGAGCGTGAGTCGCTCGCGCGCTGGCTGGCAGGCGTCGTCGAGGTGCAACTCGTCGCCGGCGGTGCGTTCGTCCTCGCGCTGCCCGGCGGCGGCCGGATTCACGCGCGGGTGCGCGAGGTGGAGGTCGAGCGCGTGCTCGAGCTCGACTGGAGTCAGGCCGAGGAGGAGCGCTCCGTGGTGCGCTTCGAGCTCGAGCCCGACGGCGACGGGACGCTGCTCGTGCTCGACCACCGCCGCATCGAGGAGCCGGTCGGCATGGCCTACATCGCGCGCTGGACGCGCGCCCTCGCGCGCCTGGATCGGGAGCTCGGCGGATGAACGCGCTCGCCGCGCTCGCCGATCCCACCCGGCGGCGGATCGTCGAGCTGCTCTTCGAGGGTGAGCGCAGCGCGGGCGAGCTGGCGGCGCAGTTCGACACGAGCCGGCCCGGCGTGTCGCGCCACCTGCGGGTCCTGCGCGAACATGGACTCGTGCGCGCGCGCGAGGACGGCGCGCGGCGCCTGTACTCGCTCGAGCCGCGACCGCTCGCCGAGCTCGACGACTGGCTTGCGCGCTATCGCGGCTTCTGGACGAACCGCCTGGACGCGCTCGAGACCGAGATCACCCGCCGCCGCAGACGCGGCGCCACCACCACCGCGAAGGAGAACCGATGACGATCACGATCACCCCCTACCTGCTGTACGCCGACGTCGACGCCGCGCTCGGCTTTCTGTCGCGCGCGTTCGGCTTTGAGGAGGTTCTGCGCTACACCGGCGCGGAGGGCCGCGTCAACCACGCCGAGGCGAGCCTCGGCGACAGCCACGTCTACCTCGGCGACCCGACGACCGCGGGCAGCCCGTACCGCAACCCGGCCGCGCTCGGCGCCGCCACCGTCCTCGTGATGGTCGACGGGGTCGACGACGTCGACGCGCTCTGCGAGCGCGCCCGCGCAGCCGGCGCGCAGATCACCGAGGAGCCCGCCGACCAGGACTACGGCGATCGGCGCTTCGGCGCGGCCGATCCCGAGGGCCACAAGTGGTACTTCGCGCAGAAGATCGCCCAGACGGCGCCTGAGGATTGGGGGGCGACGACGCCGGCGGAGGTGTAGTCGCCGCGTCCGTGCCGCGGCGGCCTCGTGGTCGATGACCGCCGCGCCGAAGGCGCGACCGCCGCGCCGGCGAAGGCGCGACCGCGGCCCTGCAGCACCGCGGCAACCTGAAGGCGCAGCGACTGCGCAGGAGCGGCCGACCTGACGACATGCGGTCGTGGCGCGCGGTCGTGGCGCGTATGCAGCGCTATGCGCAGCACATTCGCCACGACCATGTCCGGGCGGACGGTCATGGCGCCAATGCAGCGCTATGCGCAGCACATTCGCCACGACCATGTCCGGGCGTGCAATCGTGGCGCGCCGCGGGGCGATATACGCACCTGCCGCGCCACGACCACCCGGCGCGCCCGCGTACGCCGTGGCGGCCGCCGCCGCTCACCGTCCGCCGTTCGCGGCGCTCACACGCGGCCGACGGCGCGGCCGGCGCGGCGGCGAAGGCGCGAAGGTGAGCGCCGCGCGACGACCGGGGCGACTCCGTCTCTACATTCGGTCGGTATGGCGACGCTGCGCAACATGGCTCTGAGGACGCTCGCGCAGCGGGTGGCGGACGCCCTTCCGGCCGAGCTCGCGCAGGAGGTCGTGCTCACCGGCGGCGTCTCGCGCGGCATGGCCGACGAGGTATCGGACATCGAGATGCTCGTGGTCACTCGTGAGCCGCTCGAACTGGAGGACTGATTCGGGCTCGCTCGCGCGGCGGGCCTTGACGCCTGGGCACCTGGGGCGCACCGGGTGGGCCGACGCGGCGCGTCTCCGGCTATTGCGAGCGGGTGCCCCTCGAGCTGATCTGGTGGCCGCGCGACTACGCCGAAGAGCAGGTCGAGGCGCTTCTCGCAGGCGCAAGCGCTCATCGAGTGGATTGTCGACTGCGCCATCCGCGTCCTCACGATCGTCTTCGCGCTCAACCGCGTCTGGCAGCCGACGACAAAGCGCCTTGCCGTGCGCGTCGCGCCGCTGCGGATCAAGCCCGACCGGCTCGCTGAGCGAATCGAGGAGACGTTGTCCGAGCCCGATCCGCGGCGCGCGCTGCGCGTGATGACCGAGCTGTAGCTCGACGCCGTGCTGCTCGCGCCGAGCGGTCCCAACGTCGACCGCGCACGCACCTGGCTTGCCGAGGCAATCAGCATCTTGCTCTCATGACAGCCTCGGGACCCAGACGGGCGCACTTCTGCTGCGTCACCGCGGGAAGCCGGCCCACGCCGCCTCCCCGAGTTCTGGAGAACGCGTCACCCACCCAGACTCCGGCGATCACACCAGCACCGACGCTGGAGACCCGCCCTCAGTGGATCGCGAGCTGCGCGCCGCGCTGCGCAGCGCCGTCTGCGACAAGCCGCGCGGCGAGCAGCACCTCGGGCGCCAGCACGCACGCCGCGACGGGCGCCGCGTGCTCCGTCGCGCGGCCGCCGAGCACGACCGGATGGCGCCGCGCAAGCGCGTCGATCGCGTCGGCCGCGCCGGCCAGGTTGTCGGCCAGGGTCGCAGCCAGTACGACGGCATCGGCGTCGACGGCGTCGGCGACGTTCTGCACGACGTCCAGCGGCGTGTCGCGGCCGAGGTAGACGATGTTCCAGTCGAAGTCGGCGAGCGCGAGCCCGAACGCCGCCAGGCCGGCCGCGTGGTGCTCGCCGGGCACGCAGGCCAGAACCGCCGCCGGCCGGTCGGCACGGACGTGGCTGCTGCGCGCCATCCCGAGCATCCAGCTCTCGAGCGAGCAGATTCCGAAGTGCTGCTGCGCAGCCGCGGCCTCGTCGCGATGTGCGCGCTCGCCGAGCTCGTACAGGTAGGGCAGCAGGACGTCGCGCAGGACGACGCCCGGCGTGAACACGCTCACCAGCCGCTGCAGCAGCCGTTCCGCGGCCCCGTCCTCGAATCGCTTGAGCGCGCCGTCGAGGACCGCGACCGCCTTGCGCACGTCGCCCACCGGAATGCCGGGATTGCTTCCCAGCGGCGCCTTCGCCTGGCCGACGAGGGCGGCCGCACGCGACGGGGTGATGTTCTGGCGGGTGTAGTGGCGCATGAGTCGCAGCCGTGCGACGTCGTGCGGCGAATAGAGCCGGAAGTTGCCCTCCGAGCGCATCGGCGCCAGCAGACCGTAGCGGCGCTCCCACACGCGGATGACGTCGACGCTCACACCTGTGCGACGACTCAGCTCTCCTATGTGGAACACGCCATGGGACAACTGAGACACATCGCCACCGTACCCCGCGCAGGGTTCCGCCTCCGCGAGGTTCCCGCTGTTGGCGCGTAAACGCTCGGATCTGGACCGATGGACCAGCGTTGTCGCGTGCATCCAGCGGCTGGCGGGGAAAACGCCCCGGATGCTTCTATGGGACAAGGCGGGACACATACGAGGCGGACTATGCCTGCAAACGCGGCCGCTACGGTGACGGCGCGATGAATCAGCCCGCCCCAGACCGCGAGGAGAGCGCGCCGCCAGAGGCGGCCGGCGCGCTGCGCGCTGACGCGGTCGCCAGCCGCGAGCGCATCCTCGCCGCGGCCCAGGCGCTGCGCGGCGACCGGCGCGTCAGCATGGGCGAGATCGCCGCCGCCGCGGGGGTCGGGCGGTCGACCCTCTACCGCCACTTCGCGACGCGCGAGGTTCTGCAGCGTGCGCTCGAGGCGCACGATGACGTTGGGCAGTCGGTTCCGACCGGGCGCGTGGCGACGCTGCCGTTCCGCGCGCCGGGCCAGCTGGGCCGCGACCGCCCGCTCGCGCTCGAGGTGACGCACATCCTCGACGAGGTGCCCCCGCACCTCGTCCCCGACCAGCTCGTCGCCGAGGCGCGCCGCGCGGGCGGCGTCGCGGTCGCGCTGTACATCGTCGACATCGACGGCTCGCAGCTGTTGCGTCTCGCCGGCTCGGAGGAGTTTCCCGACGCGCTGCCCGAGCCGCCCGCGCTCGGCCCCGAGATCGTTCCCGAGGGCATGCCCGCGTACGTCGATCGGTTGCGCCAGCGCCTTCCCGGCTGCTACTGCGAGCCGCTCTGGCTGCGCGGCCGCGTCACCGGTCTGCTGCTGTGCATGGGCACGCCGATGGCGCCGCTGGACGACATCGCCAAGCAGGGCGCCGCCGCGCTCGAGCTCGCCAACGACTACACCGATCACATCGAGGCCGCGCGGCGCCGCAAGCCGACCACGCCGGCCGCGGAGATCCAGCAGAACCTCTTTCCGCCGCGGGTCGTGCGCATCCAGGGCGCGCAGCTCGCCGGCGGGCTGCTGCCCAGCTACGACGTCGGCGGCGACTGGTTTGACTTCGTCGACAACCGCGACGGCGCGTGGATCGCGATCGCCGACACCGTCGGCACCGGCCCGACCGCCGCGGGCCTCGGCGCGTCCGCGCTGGGCGCCCTGCGCGCGGCCCGCCGCAGCGGCCACACGCTCGAGCAGGCGCTGGCGACGATGCACGAGACGGTCTGCCAGCTCGGCAACCCGGAGTTCCACGTCAGCGTGCTCGCCGCGCGCTGGCGGGCGGCGACGCAGACGCTGACGTGGGTCAACTGCGGCCATGCGCCGCCCTACCTCGCCGACATCGACGGCAACCTCATCGAGCTGCAGAGCCCGCATCACCCGCCGCTCGGCGGCGGTGGCGAGCGGGAGTTGCAGTTCACGGCCACGCAGCGCGTGCTGCACTCCGACGAGCGCATCATCCTCGTCACCGACGGCATCACCGGGCGGCGCATGGAGGGCGGCGGGCGCTTTGGCTCCGACGGCATCGCGAAGGCGATCGCGGGCCTCGAGCACCCGACCGCGGCCGCGACCGCGATGGCGGTGCTGCAGGCGGTGACCGACTGCTGGCGCGAGCCGCTGGAGGACGACGGCACCGTCGCCGTCCTGGCGATCGAATGAGCTCTTAGGAGCGCGGGGTGCCGGCGCCGGCGCGGGCCGGCGCCGGGCGCTGCTCCGGCACGAGCCAGACCACGCCCATCGGCGGCAGCGACACGTCGGCCGAGCAGGGCTGGCCGTGCCACGGCAGCGACTCGGAGTCCACGCCGCCGAGGTTGCCGCTGTCCGTGCCGCCGTAGAAGGCCGAGTCGGTGTTCAGCGCCTCGACCCAGCGGCCCGCGCGCGGCAGCCCGAGCCGGTAGCCCGGTCGCGGCACCGGCGAGAGGTTCGCGACGCAGACGAGCACCTCGCCGGCAGCATCCTGCCCGGCGCGCGCGAAGGCGACGACGTTGGCGTCGGCGTCGTTGGGCTCGATCCAGTAGAAGCCGCTGCCGTCGAAGTCGACCTCGAACAGCGCCGGCGTGGCGCGGTAGACGCGGTTGAGGTCGCGCACGAGCGCCTGGATGCCGGAGTTCTCGCCCTGCTCGAGCAGGTGCCAGTCCAACGACCGTTCGTGGCTCCACTCCTGCGCCTGGGCGAACTCCTGTCCCATGAAGAGCAGCTTCTTGCCGGGATGCGCCCACATGTAGGCGTACAGGCAGCGCAGGTTGGCGAGCTTCTGCCAGGGGTCGCCGGGCATCTTGTCGATCAGCGAGCCCTTGCCGTGGACGACCTCGTCGTGCGACAGCGGCAGGATGAAGTTCTCCGTGAACGCGTAGACCATCGAGAACGTCAGCTCGTGGTGGTGGTAGCGGCGGTGGATCGGGTCCTGCTGGAAGTAGGCCAGCGTGTCGTGCATCCAGCCCATGTTCCACTTGAAGCCGAAGCCCAGCCCGCCGAGGTACGTCGGCCGCGAGACGCCCGGCCACGCCGTCGACTCCTCGGCGGCGCTGACGACGCCGGGCTCGTCGCGGTGCAGGACCTCGTTGAGCTCCTTGAGAAAGGCGACCGCCTCGAGATCCTCGCGCCCGCCGAACTGGTTGGGAACCCACTCGCCCTCCTTGCGCGAGTAGTCCAGGTACAGCATCGACGCGACCGCGTCGACGCGGATGCCGTCGGCGTGGAACTCGCGTGCCCAGAACAGCGCGTTGGCGACGAGGAAGTTGCGCACCTCGTTGCGGCCGTAGTTGAAGACGAGCGTGCCCCAGTCGGGGTGCGCGCCGCGACGCGGATCCTCGTGCTCGTACAGCGCGGTGCCGTCGAAGCGCGCGAGCGCCCAGTCGTCGCGCGGGAAGTGCGCCGGGACCCAGTCCAGCAGCACGCCGATCCCGCTCTCGTGCAAGCGGTCGACGAAGGCGCGGAAGTCGTCGGGCCCGCCGAAGGTCGGCGTGGGCGCGTAGTAGGACGTCACCTGGTAGCCCCAGGAGCCGCTGAACGGGTGCGCCATGACCGGCAGCAGCTCGACGTGCGTGAAGCCGAGATCGGACACGTACGCCGCCAGCTCGCCGGCCAGCTCGACGTACGTCAGCGAGCGGTTGTCCTCCAGCGGGTTTCGGCGCCACGAGCCGAGGTGCACCTCGTAGACCGACATCGGGCGCTCGTGCGGCGTCCCCGACGCGCGCGCCGCGAGGTACTCGGCGTCCTTCCACTCGTATGTGGACTCGTGCACGATCGAGGACGTCTGCGGCGGCAGCTCGGTCGCGAACGCGAAGGGATCGGCCTTCAGCAGCAGCTCGCCGGACTGCGTGCGGATCTCGAACTTGTAACGCGCGCCGTCGCCGACGACCGGCACGAACAGCTCCCAGATCCCCGAGCCGCCGAGCGTGCGCATCATGTGCAGGCGCCCGTCCCAGAAGTTGAAGTCGCCGACGACGGAGACCGAGCGCGCCGCCGGCGCCCACACGGCGAACGACGAGCCCCGGACGCCGTCGATCTCGCGCACGTGCGCGCCCATCTTCGACCACAGCTGCTCGTGTCGGCCCTCGCGAAACAGGTGCTCGTCGAGGTCGGAGAGGGTCGGCGCGAAGCGGTAGGGGTCCTGCGTCGTCCAGGTGGCGCCGTCGGGGTAGCGGACCTCGAGCTCGTAGGAGAACGACGCGCCGCCCGCCCCGATCGACGCGCTTGGGATCTCACCCTCGAACAGGCCCCCGGGATGCACGCGCTGCAGCTCGATGCCCTCGGGCTGCACGACGACCGCCGCGGCGGACGGATGCAGCGCACGGATGATCACGCTGCCATCGGACTCGTGCGCGCCGAGGATCGCGTGCGGATCGTGGTGATCGCGGGCGACGAGCCGATCGCGGTCGGCGGTGCTCACGGGCGAAGCGCTCATGTGGGGACCTCCTCTTGCAGCAGCCGGGCGATGCCCGCCACCGGTATCGGCACCCAACCGGGCCTGTTGTTGAGCTCGTAGCGCAGCTCGTAGACCGCCTTCTCGAGCTCGAAGATCGCAAGCAGCTTGTCGGTCGCAGGGCGCCCGGCGGGCAGCAGCGACTGGTCGACCGTCTCCAGGTAGGCCTCCAGGAACCCCTCGCGCGCCTGCTCCTCCCACCCGGCGGGCGCCGGCGCGCCGCGCAGCAGCTCCGCCGCCGATGCGGCGTAGGCAAACGAGCGCAGCATCCCCGCGACGTCGCGCAGCGGCGAGCGCTTGCGGCGGCGGTCCAGCAGCGAGCGCGCCGGCTCGCCCTCGAAGTCGAGGATCGTCCAGCCCTTGTCGCCCAACATGGTCTGGCCGAGGTGGTAGTCGCCGTGATGGCGGATCAGCCGTCCGCCGACGCCCACGTGCGACATGAGCTGCAGGCGGTCGCGGACCTCCTCGCCGCGCCCGAGGATCGGCTCGAGGCCCGGCGTCCCCGGCCGCAGGTCGAGGAAGACCTGCTCGATCTGCTCGTCGATCGTCGCCGTCAGCAGCGACAGCGCCTCGGTGCTCGGCTCCTCGGGCGCGAATGCCGAGTCCGTCGGATCTGACGCCAGCACGCTGTGCATCTGGCCGGTCGCAGCGCCGAGCTCGGGCAGACGCGCCAGCACCCCGATCGGGTCGTCGAGCGCGCGCTGCCAGCCGTCGTGGGCGTCGGGGACGAACTCCTGCATGATCCCGAGCGTCGCCTGCATGAGCTCGCCGGAGATGTCGTACCAGCCGGTGAGCTTCGCGACGGCTTCGAAGCCGCGCGCCGACAGGAAGCGCAGCATCTCGAGCTCGGGGTTGACGCCCGGCTCGACGCGGCGAAAGAGCTTGAGCACCTGCTGCTCTCCGAAGACGATCGACGAGTTGGACTGCTCGGCTCCCATCGCGCGCACGTCGCCGGTCGGCTCGAGTCCGCCGTGGAAGCTGACGCCGGCGATCTGTGCCTCGTCGCCGAGCAGCCGCGCGAGTATGCGCACGCCCGCCTCGCCCTCGCCGGGAAGCAGCTGGTAGAGCTCGTGCGTGCCGGAATGGAAGCGGGCCTCGACGAGCTCGAGGGCCAGCGGCGGGTCCTCGCTGAGCTGCACGCGCTCGAGCACGTTGACGGCGGCGACCGCGCGTGCCTTGGAGGCAAACCAGCGCTGTCTCATCACCCACGCCGCGAGCGGGCCGTCGATGCGGTCAGGCAGGCTCATCGTCCTCCTCCAGCCCAAACCAGAAGAACCCGCGCGGAGCGAGGGTCAGCAGATACGGCAACTCGCCGATTTTCGGAAAGCGCGAGCGTCCGAACAGCTCGACCGGACGGCGCCCCGTGTACCAGGACAGGTCGAGCTCGACCGCCTGCGCCGAGCGCGCGACGTTGTGCACGCACAGCACGACATCGTCCTCGTAGGTGCGGACGCAGGCAAAGATCTTCGGGTTGGCCGGCGTCAGCGCCTCGAAGCTTCCGAGGCCGAACACGGGGTGCTCCTTGCGCAGCGCGATGAAGCGCCGCAGCCAGCGCAGCAGCGACGAGGGCGTGCGCAGCTGGGCCTCGACGTTGACGGCCTGATAGCCGTAGACGGGATCCATCAGCGGCGGCGCGTAGAGCTGCGCGAAGTCCGCCCGTGAGAAGCCGCCGTTGCGGTCGCCGGTCCATTGCATGGGGGTACGTACCCCGTCGCGGTCGCCGAGGTAGACGTTGTCGCCCATCGCGATCTCGTCGCCGTAGTAGAGGACCGGCGAGCCCGGCAGGCTGAAGAGCATCGCGTGCAGCAGCTCGATCTCGTCGCGGCCGCCGTCCATCAGCGGCGCGAGGCGCCTGCGGATGCCGACGTTGAGCTTCATCCGCGGGTCCTTGGCGTACTCGGAGTACATGTAGTCGCGTTCCTCGTCGGTGACCATCTCGAGCGTGAGCTCGTCGTGGTTGCGCAGGAACAGGCCCCACTGGCAGTTGGATGGGATGTGCGGCGTCTGGGAGAGGATCTCGAGGATCGGCGTGGCCTCCTCGCGGCGCAGCGCCATGAACATGCGCGGCATGACCGGGAAGTGAAAGGCCATGTGGCACTCGTCGCCGTCGCCGAAGTACTGCACGACGTCGGCCGGCCACTGGTTGGCCTCGGCGAGCAGGACCCGGTCGGGATACTCGTCGTCGACGGTCCTGCGCACGACCTTGAGGAACGCGTGCGTCTCGTCGAGGTTCTCGCAGTTCGTGCCGTCGCGCTCGTAGAGGTAGGGCACGGCGTCCAGGCGAAACCCGTCCAGGCCGGCGTCCAGCCAGAAGCGCAGGACGTCGAGCATCGCCTCGCGGACCTCGGGGTTGTCGTAGTTGAGGTCGGGCTGGTGGTGAAAGAAGCGATGCCAGTAGTAGGCGCCGGCCTTCTCGTCCCATGTCCAGTTGGAGGTCTGCGTGTCGACGAAGATGATCCGCGCCTCGCTGTAGCGGGTCGAGTCGTCACTCCAGACATACCAGTCGCGCTTGGGGTTGTCGGGACTCGAGCGCGCCTCCTGAAACCACTCGCAGTCATTGGACGTGTGGTTCATGACGAGATCGGCGATCACCCGGATGCCGCGCTCGTGCGAGGCCTCGATGAACGACCGCACGTCGTCCATCGTCCCGTAGTCGGGATGCACGCCGTAGAAGTCGGCGATGTCATAGCCGCCGTCGCGCAGCGGCGAGGGGTACATCGGCAGCAGCCAGATGACGTCGACGCCGAGCCACTGCAGGTAGTCGAGCTTGTCGCTCAGGCCGCGGAAGTCGCCGTGTCCGTCGCCCGTGCCGTCGAAGAAGCCGCGCAGGTGGATCTCATAGAAGATCGCCGTCTTGAACCAGAGCGGATCTGATTCGAACCACTGCCCGGCCGGCTGCATCACGAGGGCGTGCTCGTGCTCACGCGCAGCAGATGCGCGACGCGGTACGGGTCCAGCCGCACGAAGTTTCGTCCCATCCGCCAGTCGTCGAAGCTCTCGTTCGACAGCAGGTCGGTGACGGTGAAGACGGGCGGCAGCCCGAGGCCGTAGGGAATGACGACGATCCCCTCCTGCGCGCTGACCGGGTCCAGCGTGACCACGACGATGATGATGTTGTCGCCGGTGCGCTTGGCGTAGGCGATCAGCGCGTCGTTCTCCGTCGTGAGGAACTGGATGTTGTCGAGGTGCTGCAGCGCCTCGTTCTCGTTGCGGATCGTGTTGATGCGCTCGATCAGCGACAGCAGCGGCCCGTTGAGCGTGCGCTTCTTGATCTCGTACTTCTCGGAGTTCTCGTACTCCTCGCTGCCCGGACGCACCGCCACGCGCTCGAAGTTCTCAAAGCCCGAGTAGACGCCGTAGGTCGGGCTCAGGGTCGCGCCGAGCACGAGCCGGCTGGCGAACTTCGGCGGCCCGCCGTGCTGCAGCTCCTCGGTGAGGATGTCGGGCGTGTTGACGAAGAAGTTGGGCCGGTAGTACTCCTGCATGCCGCTCGTGGCGAGCTCGGTGACGTAGTCCATCAGCTCCCACTTGGAGCTCTTCCACGTGAAGTACGTGTAGGACTGGTTGAAGCCGACCTTCGCGAGCTGGCGCATCATCGCCGCGCGGGTGAAGGCCTCCGCCAGGAAGATGATCTCCGGGTGCTCTGAGCGCAGCTCGCCGATGACCCACTCCCAGAACGCCAGCGGCTTCGTGTGCGGGTTGTCGACGCGAAAGACCTTGACGCCGTGGCCGGCCCAGAAGCGCAGCACGTCGCGCAGCGCGTTCCACAGGCCCTGCCAGTCCTCGCAGTCAAAGTTGACGTTGTAGATGTCCTGGTACTTCTTGGGCGGGTTCTCGGCGTACTTCAGCGTCCCGTCGGGGCGGCGGTTGAACCACTCCGGGTGCTCGGTCAGCCAGGGATGATCGGCGGAGCACTGGATCGCGAAGTCCAGCGCGATGTCGATGCCCTCCTCGCGGGCGACGCGCACCATCGTGTCGAAGTCCTCCATCGTCCCGAGCTCGGGATGCGGGGCGTCGTGGCCGCCGGTCGCGTCGCCGATCGCCCAGGGCGAGCCGGGATCGCCGGCGCCGGCCTCGAGGCTGTTGTTGGCGCCCTTGCGGTTCGTCATGCCGATCGGGTGCACCGGCGGCAGGTACAGCACGTCAAAGCCCAGCCGCGCGAGCTCGGGAAGCTGCTCGCTGACGCCGGTAAAGCCGCCCCAGGAGCGCGGAAAGAGCTCATACCACGTGCCGAAGCGGGCCTTGACCGGGTCGACGTCGACGTACAGCGTGGGGACCATCGTCGTCGAGCGGCTGCGGTCGGGAACGCGCGCGATCGCCGCGAAGAGCTCGGGGTCCAGCGCGATCTGCGGGTTGGCGCCGTCGTCGCGCAGGGACGCGAGCGCGCGCTCGATGAGCTTGCGGTCGGGGCCCTTGGCGCGCCCGGCGGCCTGCGCGAGCAGCACCTCGCCCTCCGACAGCTCACCCGACAGGTTCTCCTGGCCGGCGTCGATCTTGCGTCGCAGCTCCTCGCGCCAGCTCGCAAAGGCGTCCGTCCACGCCTCGATCGTCCACGCGTGGCGGCCCAGGACGTCGACCTGGAACCGGCCCGCCCAGCGGTCGCCGTCGATGTGCGCGTCGGTGCGGGCCATCGGGTTCTCGACCCAGCGCTTGGAGCCGGGGGCGCAGGAGCGGACGACCGCGCGCAGCACGTCGTGTCCGTCGGCGAAGATGTCGGCGCTGACTTGGACGGCATCGCCGACGGTCCGCTTGGAGGGATAGCGGCCGCAGTCGATCATCGGGGCCGGCCGGCCGATCTGGATGCGGGGCGGCGGCGGCGCCACGGGGCTCGCGCGGCGCGGCGGTGGTTTCGCGGTCTTCGGCGCGGGCATTCCCTGACACTCTCTCCGTTTCGGATGGTTCGTAACGTGCAGCTTCCAAACCGATCAGCAGGCGTCCAGCTGCATCCGACGAGCCTTCCGGCCGGCCGGCTCGGCGACGACGCCTACCGCTTCGTCGACTGGCTCGTGGCGGCGGGCCAGTCCTGGTGGCAGATGCTGCCGCTCGGCCCGCCCGACCGCGCTCGCTCACCGTACAAGGCAACGTCGGCGTTCGCCGCGTGGCGCGGCCTGCTCGCGGACCCGGGCGCGGCGGTCTCCGGCGAGGAGATCGAGGAGTTCCGCGCGCGCGAGTCGTTCTGGATCGGCGACTGGGAGGCCGTGGCGGGTGGCCGGCGCGCAGCGGCCGACCAGGTGCGCTTCGATCGCGAGTGGGGCGCGCTGCGTGCGTATGCGCGCGAGCACGGCATCGGGCTGATCGGCGACGTGCCGATCTACGTCGCGCCCGGGAGCGCCGACCACCTCGCCTGGCCTCGGCTCTTTCGTTCCGGGGAGGTCGCCGGCGCGCCACCCGACGCGCTGAGCCAAACGGGCCAGCTGTGGGGCAACCCGCTCTATGACTGGCCGGCGCTGCAGCGACGCCGTTACAGGTGGTGGACCGAGCGGCTGCGGCGCACCTTCGAGCTCTTCGACGTCGCGCGGATCGACCACTTCCGCGGCCTCGTCGCCTACTGGGCCGTGCCCGAGGGGGCGTCGGATGCACGCGGCGGGCGCTGGCGGCGCGGCCCGGGCCGCGCGCTGTTTCACGCGGCGGCGCTCGAGCTCGATGCGCTGCCGGTCATCGCCGAGGATCTCGGCGTCATCACCGAGCCCGTCGAGCGCCTGCGCCGCTCGCTCGGCTTTCCGGGCATGGTCGTCATGCAGTTCGGCTTCGATCCCGACGATCCGCACGGGCCCCATCGCCTGGAGAACCACGAGCACAACAGCGTCGTCTACACGGGCACGCACGACAACGACACGCTGCGCGGCTGGTGGGAGTCGCTGCCGGCGCCGACACGCGACGCGGCGGGGCAGCAGATCGCGGCGGCGGGCGTCGAGGAGCGCGAGCCCTGGTGGTCGGTCATCCGGCTGGCCTACTCGTCGCCGGCGCGGCTGGCGATGGTGCAGGCGCAGGACGTGCTCGGCCTCGGCAGCGAGGCGCGCATGAACATCCCCGGCCGCGCGACGGGCTCGTGGCGCTGGCAGATGGCGCCGGGCGCCCTGACCGCCGAGCACGCCAAGCGGCTGCGCGCCGCGACCGAGGAAGCCGGCCGCGCGTAGGCGCCGAGGCCCGGCGCACCAGTGGGCCACTACACTGCCGCCGCCATGGCCGCTCCGAGCACCGCCGAGGCGATCCGCGACGTCAACACGCGCTACCACGACGCCGCCGCCGAGAGCTACGACACGAAATGGGGCGTCGACTTCGGCGCGGTCGGCCGCAAGCAGGTGCGCGGCAAGCTGCACAAGCTGCTCGGCACGCCGCTGCCGCGGTACGGCCGGTCGCTGGAGATCGGCTGCGGGACGGGCTACTTCACGCTGAACATGCTGCAGGACGGCGTCGTGCGCGACGCGGTCGCAACCGACATCTCGCCGCGGATGCTCGACGCGCTGCAGGCCAACGCGCGGCGCATCGGCGTCGTCGTCGAGACCGTCGCCTGCGACGCCGAGCAGCTGGCCTTCGACGATGACTCCTTCGACCTCGTGCTCGGCCACGCGGTGCTGCACCACATCCCCCACCTCGACCGGGCGTTCAGCGAGTTGCGGCGCGTGCTGCGCCCGGATGGTGAGTTCCTGTTCGCGGGCGAGCCGTCGCAGACGGGCGACCGCATCGCCGCCTATCCCAAGCGGGCGGCGCTGCGGACGGCACCGCTGTGGCGCAGGCTCATGCGCGCGCGCCCCGTCGACGGCTACGAGTACCCCGACACGCAGGGCCAACCGCCGGCGCAACACGACGCGCTCGACGGCGAGTCGCTCGAGGCGTTCGTCGACGTGCACGCCTTCACGCCCGAACAGCTGGGCGCGTGGGCGCGCGGCGCGGGCTTCGCCGACGTGCGCGTCCGCGGCGAGGAGCTGCTCGCCAACTGGTTTGGCTGGGTGAACCGCACGCTCGAGGCGACCGCCCACCCCGACGACATCCCGTGGCTGTGGCGCCAGTACGCCTTCCGTGGCTATCTCGCCCTGCAGCGCGTCGACGTCGCCCTGCTCGAGGGCCGCCTGCCCGCCCAGGTCTTCTACAACCTGATGATCGCGGGACGCAAGCCCGGATGACGGTGTCGGGCGAGCCGCAGGGCCTCGGGCTCGTCGCCCTGGGCGACAGCATCACCGTGGGCGAGGGCTCGATGGCGCTCGGCATCACGCCGCTGTCCTGGGCGCAGTGGCTCGCCAGGGCGCTGGATCTGCCGTTCACCTCCTACGCCGCCAACGGCGCGCTCACCAGCGACGTGCTGCACCTGCAGCTTCCGCGCGTGCGCGCGCGCCACGACGTCGCGGCGCTCTACGCGGGCGTCAACGACGTCCGCGCGCTCGACTTCGACGCGAGCGCCTACGAGCGCGACCTCGACGCGGTCGCCGGCGGCCTTGCGGCACGCGCCGATCGCCTGCTCATGCTGACGCTGCCCGAGGACCTCGGCCGGCCGCCGTCGGCGCCCAAGCCGTCGATCGCCAACGCCGCGGCACGGCGCGTCGCGGCGCGCCACGGCGCAGTCCTCGCGGACCTGGCGGACTTCGGCGGCTGGACGCTCGTGCTGCCCGACGTCGTGCATCCGACGGCGATCGGCCAGCTCGAGATCGCCGACCGGGCGGCGCGGGCGCTCGGCGCGGCGCTGCTTCCGTCGGCGCTCGTCGCCGATCGCCGCGGCCGCGATGTGCGGTACGCGCCGGCGCACGCACGGGCGCTCGCGCGCGACCTCGCGCGCCGCGCTCGCGAGCGCATGCTGCCGCCGCGCTGACGCGGCGCCCGGCCCGTAGCATCCGCTGCCATGGCGCTCCTGCGATCCTCGCGACGGCCCGGCGTGCGCTGCGGGCGCGGCGTCCGTCTCGGTCGACGCGTGCAGCTCGAGGTCTTGCACGGCGGGGAGCTGATCCTCGGCGATCGGTGCCGGATCGGCGACCGCACGCGGATCGTCGTCCAGGGCGGGCGCGTCGAGATCGGAGCGGGAGCGATGCTCGGCGAGCGCTGCACGATCGTCGCCCACGAGCGCGTGACGATCGGCGCGGGCGCGTGGCTGCAGGACGGGGCCGTGATGGTCGACTTCGATCACGTCATCGACGACGTCGAGCTGCCGATCCGCGCGCAGCCGCTGGTGTCGTCGCCGATCACGATCGGCGACCGCGCGCGGATCGGCCTCGGCGCGGGGGTCCTGCGCGGCGTCAGCATCGGAGCGGCCGCAGTCGTCGGACCGCACGCCGTCGTGACGCGCGACGTCGCTGCGGGCGTCGCCGTCGCGGGCGTTCCCGCGCGCCCGGTCGCAGAGCTCGATGACTGAGCCGCCGCGGGCGGGCTTGACGTAGTGGACGCCGGCACCGTGGCGCTGCTCGCCGCCGCCGGTCTCGGCGCAGGCGCTGTCAACGCCGTCGCGGGCGGCGGCTCGCTGGTCTCCTTTCCGGCGCTGCTGGCGGCCGGCTATCCGAGTATCACCGCCAACGTCACGAACTCGATCGCCGTGCTGCCCGGCTACGTCGGCGGCACGCTCGCCTACCGCCGCGAGCTGGGCGGGCAGGCCGCGCGGATCCGCGCGCTGGCGCTGACGAGCGCGCTCGGCGCGGCGACCGGCGCGGCGCTGTTGCTCGTCAGCCCCGCGAGCGTCTTCGAGGCGATCGTGCCGTGGCTGATCCTCGCGGCCTGCGGGCTGCTCGCCGTGCAGCCGCGCGTCGCCGCGGCGGCGCAGGGGCCGCGCGCGCGGTCACCGCTCGCGCTGCACGCGGCCGTCCTCGCCGCGAGCGTCTACGGTGGCTACTTCGGCGCCGGCCTCGGGATCATGCTGCTCGCGATCCTCGGCGTCTTCGTCGACGACGAGCTGCAGCGCCTGAACGCGCTCAAGGGCGTGCTGTCGCTGCTCGTCGCGGTGGTCACGGCGGTCGGCTTCGCGCTCTTCGGGCCCGTCGCCTGGGACGCGGCGGCGATCGTCGGCGTGACGTGCCTCGCCGGCGGAGTGCTGGGGGTGAGCGTCGCGCGCCGGCTCTCGGCGCGGGTGCTGCGCGGCGTCGTGATCGCGTACGGGGTGAGCGTGGCGATCGTGCTGCTTGTGTAAAAACGGGGTACAAGCTGACGATCGACTCCCTGCGCGGACAGCTGCTGATCGCCGGTGCGACGCTGCCGGACCCGAACTTCGCCCGCACGGTGGTGCTCGTCTGCGAGCACAGCGAGGACGGCGCGCTCGGTCTCGTGCTCAACCGCGCCGGCGAGCTGATCGTCGGCGACGCGGCCCCCGAGCTCTGCGAGCTGGCGGGCGACGATGCCCTGATCGGCGTCGGCGGCCCGGTGCAGCCCGACGCGCTGCTCGTGCTCGCCGAGTTCGACGACGTCTCGCAGGCGGGCATCTGCGTCGTCGAGAACGTCGGCCTCGTCGGCGACGGCAGCGAGATCGACGATCTCGTCGAGTCGACGCGGCGGGTGCGGATCTTCGCCGGCTATGCGGGCTGGGGACCCGGTCAGCTCGACGCCGAGCTCGAGCGCGAGGACTGGTTCGTCGCGCCGGCCGGGGTCGACGATATCTTCAACCCCGACGCTGACGAGCTCTGGGGCCGCGTGCTCGCGCGCAAGGGCGGGCACTTCGCGCTCGTGGCGCGGATGCCGATCGACCCCAGCGTGAACTGACCCCCGATCGCTCCGCGGTGGTCCAGCTCGCCTGAGCCGGCCGGGAGCGCAGCGCTCCTCTACGCTCCTGGCCGCGGCGACCATTTCACCTCTGGTGGCTTGCCGGACTAGTGGGCGCGTCCGGAAGTTGTGCGAGGTTTTGCGGGATGCCCGGCCGTGATCTGACGGTCGACGGTGTCCCGCCTTCGTGCTGGTGGCACGGGGGCGGGCGCCGGCGGACGTCAGGCGCGGATCGGGCGCCCGGAAAACCCGCAGAACTTGCGGACGCGTCCACTAGCAACAATCCTTGCCGAACGCGCGGCGTCCTCCATAGTGGTCGGATGGACACACCCGCGGACGCCGGGCACGGCCTCTAGGAGCATGCCCGACTGGACGAAGAAGAACTTCGAAGATCTCCGCGACCAGAGCCCTCGCGATGCTCCGATGCAGTGGAAGCTCGCCCGCGGAGCGCTGCGCTCCCCCGAGCTCGGTGTCAGCCGCTTCACCTACGAGGCCGGCGCGCGGATGCCGTTCGGCCACAGGCACCGCGAGCAGGAGGAGGCCTACGTCGTCGTCGCCGGCTCCGGCCGCGCCAAGCTCGACGACGTGATCGTCGAGCTCGCGACGTGGGACGTGCTGCGCGTCGCTCCCGCAGTGCTCCGTTCGTTCGAGGCCGGGCCGCAGGGCCTCGACCTCGTCTGCATCGGCGGCCGCAAGCCCGAGGGCGGCGACACCGAGCGGGTCGCAGACTTCTGGGCGTAGTGGTCGTCGCTGCCGTAGGCGGCCTTTTCGCCGGCGACGTCGACAGTGACTGGATAGTCGCTACGTGGTCGCGCAGCATTGTCGGCATGCGGGGCCTGGTGATGAGCAGCCTCTGCCGGGCTACGTCCCAAGACATCGACCAGCCGCCGATCCGACGCCGGCACTCCGCGAAGAACGCCGGCCGCAACCGCGTCGAGGCATCCGCTGCAAGCCGCGCCCGAGGGATCTGGCTCCGCCGAACCCCTCAGGCGCAACTCTGGGTTCCTGTCCCAGCGCAGTCGAGGCATCCTTGCCAGGCAGTCCCTGCCACGCGTCGGTCCGCTTCTTGGAGAATCCCAGCAGCCGCGACGTCCGTCGCGACAGCCTCATCAAGTTCTCATCGAACGACCTGACCGGTCTGGCGCCCGCTTGGCCATCGCGCAGCGCGGGCCATCAGGCCTCACGCCGCCGCTCACGTCGCGATCGCGACCTGCCGGTGGGGACGGGGGCGCCGGCGCCCGCAGAGCGACGGGCGTTATCCGCACCCCGCGCGACACGCGCGCGCCCGCGAACCGCCCGCGACGACCCACGAACACCGGGAAGACCGCTTGGCCGAGGTGACGCTGCGGCCGCCGGCGGCCTCGTCGCCCGACGGGTCCCCTCAGTCGAGCAGCTGCGCCAGCGTACGGCCGTCGAGCACAGACTCCGGTCGCTCGGCGACGATGTCCGACCCGGGACGCGCCTCGTCGTCGCGGCGCTTGATCAGCAACCATTGCGGCTTGGCGCCCGCTCGCGTGCGCTGCAGCGCGAACCCGCCGCGCAGCTTCTCGCCGTGCAGGACGAAGACGGCGTGGCCGCGCTGCAGCGCCTCGGGCCAGGCGACGCGGCCGCCCTGCTCATACGACCCGCGGTCCCACACGATCACGCCCCCGTCGCCGAGCGTTCCCTGAACGTCGTTGCGGGCCAGGCCGTGGTCGTCGACCTCCACGGCCAGCCGCTTTACGGCCGGATCCAACGACGGCCCCTTGGGCACCGCCCAGGACCGCATGACCCCGTCGACCTCCAGGCGCAGGTCGTAGTGATGGGCGGTCGCCTGGTGCTCCTGGACGACGAACACGCCGGCGCTCACGCCGCGGATCGCGAACTGCTCGTGGCCTTCGACGCGCGCGCGTTCGATCGCGACGCCGTCGCCGAGGAACGCGATCAGCGCCTGCACCGCGTCGGGGGCGCCCTCGCCATGGAGCTCTCCCGTGGGCCGCACCCACCCCATGACACCCAGCTCGCGCGCCCTGGCGGCCACAGCCTCGACATCGATCCCGCCGCCGCTGGCAGCGCGCAGCGCCCGGTTGCGAGCGGGTGGTGACGCCATCGCCCGAGCCTAGTGGCCGCAGGTCGCCACCGCGGTCCGCAGCGCGGGGCGCGCGCGTGCTATAGTTCACCTAATGGTTAACGATCCGTTCAAGGCGCTTTCGCATCCGATCCGCCGCGGCATCGTCGAGCGCCTCGCCGCAGGTCCGGCGACCGTCGGCGAGGCCACCGCCGGCTTCGGGGTGTCGAAGCCCGCGATCTCCAAGCACCTGAAGGTGCTGGAGGAGACCGGCGTCGTGCAGCGCGTCGTCGAGGGCCGGACGCATCGGCTCTCACTCGAGCCGGATGTGCTGAGCGTCGCCGCCGACTGGATGGATCGCCAGCGCGCCCTCTGGGGGCGCCTGTTCGATGTCGTCGACGAGTACCTGAAGGAGGAAGGATCGCCATGAACATGCCGCCGATCGTGTCGCCGCAGGAGTGGGAGGCCGCGCGCGAGGAACTGCTCGTGAAGGAGAAGGAACTGACCCGCGCCCGCGATGCGCTGGCCGCGGAGCGCCGGCGGATGCCGCGGCTGGCCGTGCAGAAGGACTACGCCTTCGAGGGCCCGGCTGGACCGGCGCGCCTGCTCGACCTGTTCGAGGGGCGCCGCCAGCTGATCGTCTATCGCTTCTTCTTCGAGCCCGGCGTGAGCGGTTGGCCTGACAGAGGCTGCCGCGGTTGCTCGTTCATGGCCGACCAGGTCGCGCATCTCGCGCATCTGAACGCGCGCGACACGACGTTCGTGAACGTCTCGCGCGCGCCGCAGGCCGACATCGAGCGCTGGAAGGCGCGGATGGGGTGGGAGATCCCCTGGTACACGATCACCGACGACTTCGACGCCGACTTCGGCGTCGACGAGTGGCACGGCACCAACGCCTTCTTGCGCGACGGCGACCAGATCTTCCGCACCTACTTCGTCAACGAGCGTGGCGACGAAGCGCTGGGCAGCGCCTGGGCCTACCTCGACCTGACGGCGCTCGGGCGCCAGGAGGAGTGGGAGGACTCGCCCGCGGGCTACCCGCAGACCCCGCCCTATCAGTGGTGGAACCTCCACGACGAGTACGACGCCGCGACCGGCGTCGAGGCGGCCCTGTCCGACGCCAGCGCCTCCCAGCGCGGCTCGAGGTCGCGCGCGTGATCGCCAGTAACACGCTGCACATCGAGCGCACCTTTCACGCGCCCGCCGAGGCGGTGTTCGACGCATGGACGAGCGCGGAGGTGATCCGGCGCTGGTGGCAGGCCGAGCACGGCTGGGAGACGTCCGAGGCCGAGGTCGACCTGCGCGTCGGCGGCGTGGTGCGCGTCGTCATGCGCGACCCCGCCAACGACGTCGAGTACGGCGGCGGTGGCACGTACACCGAGATCGAGCCGCCGACGCGCCTGGCGTTCACCTGGATCTGGGACGGCGACACGACGCGGACGCTGATCGAGCTCGACTTCGAGGAGACCGACGACATCACGACCGTCCGGTTCACCCACAGTGGCTTGTGGGACGAGAAGGCCGTGCGCTCCCACGAGGGCGGGTGGGGCAGGATCTTCGACAACCTCGAGCGCACCCTGCAGGCGGCTCGCCCCGACCGATAGCCGCGCGGAGCGGGCGCCCGCCTCACGCGGCCCCTTACGGGTGCCCTCAAGCCACGCGGAAGGGTGGGCCGTCCGTGGCCTGACCCTCCTGGACCCCCGCCCAGATCAAGCGGCGCGCGGCGCGGACGCGGTGCCCCAGCGCGGCGACGGCTGCTTGCCCCAGCTCGAATCGCGCGCGTAGCGCATGAGCGAGGGGAAGTAGTCCTCGAGCGCCGGCGGCGTCGCGCCGAGCAGCTCCTTCGCGCGCCGCGCGTCGAACGTGCAGCGCACGCGGAAGTACGGCAGCAGCGCGCCGGCGCGCTGCTCGGCGCGAGCGTCCTCGCCCGGGCGCACGAAGGTCGGCGGCTCGGCGTCGAAGGCCTCGGCGGCCATCGTCGCCAGCCGCGCGTTCGTCGGGGCCGCGTCGCCGGCGACGATGTGAAACGCACCGCCGCGCACGGGGCCGCGCAGCAGCTCCAGCAGCGCGTCGGCGACGACGTCGACGGGCACGATGTCCAGGCAGGCGCCGGGGTCGGCGGGCACCGTCGGAAAGAGCCCGCGGGCGAACGCCTGCAGCGGCCAGTAGATGACGTTGAAGGCCTGTGTCCAGCCGGTCACGCTGTCGCCGACGATGACGCTCGGGCGCACGATCGCGGCGGGCAGGCCGCTGTCGCGCACCACCTCCTCGGCCTCGAGCTTCGTGCGCTCGTACGTGTTGCGAAAGCCCTGGCCGACGTCGCCGTCGTGTTCGCTGACGCGGCCGATCCGGTCGCCGGCGACGTACGCCGTCGAGACGTGGATGAAGCGCTCGAGCATGCCGCGCGCCCGTGCCTCGAGCGCGAGCTCGACGATCTGGCGCGTCCCCTCGACGTTGATGCGCCGCGCCTCCTCGATCGGCAGCGTGAAGCTGATCGACGCCGCGCAGTGCATGACCGCCGTGATCTCGCCGGCGATCTGCTCGCGCGCGGCGGCCGACAGGCCGAGGCCCGGCGACTCGAGGTCCGCGGCCAGCGCGCGGACGCGCCCACCGCAGGAGCGCGCGCCCGGCGCCACGATCGTCGTCAGCAGCTCGTCGACGCGCGCCTGGGCGGCGCCATCATCCTCGGCCCGGACGAGCGCGATCACGTCGCGGTCGGTGTCCTCGAGCACGCGCGCGAGCACCTCCACTCCGACGAAGCCGGTCGCTCCGGTGAGCAAGACCGACCCCGCGGGGGTCATGCGGCCTCCAGGCACAGCGACGCGTTGTGTCCGCCGAAGCCGAACGAGTTCGACAGCGCGACGGGGCAGCGCCCGTTGGACATCTCGAGCTTGCGCGCCGAGCCGGCCACGTAGTCGAGGTCGAGACCTTCCTCGGCCTCCTCCCAGCCGATCGTCGGCGGCGCGATCCGGTCGCGCAGCGCAAGCACCGTCGCGACGGCCTCGACGGCGCCCGCGGCACCCAGCAGGTGGCCGATCGCGGACTTCGTCGACGAGACCGGGATCTGCCCGGCGCGCTCGCCGAACACGGTCTTCAGCGCGCGCGTCTCGGCACGGTCGTTGAGCTGCGTCGAGGTGCCGTGCGCGTTGATGTAGTCGACGTGCTCGGCCTCGACGCCGGCATCGCGCAGCGCGACCTGCATCGCACGTGCGCCGCCGCGTCCCTCGGCGTGCGGCGCCGTGATGTGGTGCGCGTCGCCGGTCGAGCCGTAGCCGCGCACGGTTCCGAGGATCCGCGCGCCGCGCGCGCGAGCCGCGTCGCCGGACTCGAGCACCACGACGCCGGAGCCCTCGCCCATGACGAAGCCGTCGCGGCGAGCGTCAAACGGCCGCGAGACGCCGCTCGGCGAGATCGCGCCCATCCGCTCGAAGCAGGCCCGCGAGAGCGGCGTCAGCGGCGCCTCTGCGGCGCCCGTGACCATCGCCTCGGCCTCGCCGTGCTGGATCATCCGCAGCGCGGTGCCGATCGCATGCGTCCCCGCGGCGCACGCGGAGACGACGCTGAAGACGGGGCCGCGCAGGCCGTGCTGCAGCGACAGCGCGGCCGAGCCGGCATTGCCCATCATCAGCGGGATGGCGAGCGGCGAGACGGAGCCCGCGCCCTCGTCGCGCAGCTGATCGTGGTTGTTCTCGATCGTCGAGATGCCGCCGATGCCCGTGCCGAGCACGCAGCCGATCAGCTCGGCGTCGTAGGGCAGCCCGTCCGCCCAGCCGGCGTCGTCGAGCGCCTCGTTGCCGGCCGCGATCGCAAGCTGCGTCGAACGGTCGGCGCGGCGCGCCTGCTTGGCCGACATGTGATCGGTCGGCTCGAAATCCGCGCACGGCGCCTCACCGTCGCGGATGCCCGAGTTGCCGGCGGTCCAGCGCTCGTGCAGCGTCCGAGCGCCGACACCCAGCGGGCTGACGGCTCCGACTCCGGTGATGACGACGTCGCGCAAGGTCACGCCTGTACGCGTGCCACGACGAGGTCGACGACGTCGCCGACCGTCTTGATGTTCTTGAAGTCGGCGCCGTCGAGGTCGACGTCATAGGTCTCCTCGATGACCTGCGTGAGCTCGACGAGGTCCAGCGAGTCGACGTCGATCGCCTCGAGCGTCGCATCGCGGGAGACCGCGTCTGCGTCGGCGCCGAAGGCGACGAGGTTCTCGATGACGGTTGCTTCGACGTCCTGCGGTGTGGTGGTAGTAGCCATGAGACCACCCTGGCGCTCTGCTGCGCCGTTGCCAACGACTTCCCCCCGGGCGCGGGACCTCGACCCCCCGGTTGGGGGGGCACGCCGCGGCTGGACGGACAGAGACCGGGGTAGTGCAGGACTCGTTGTCGAACCCGAGCCCGTGTTTCCTGGACCGGCGGCCATACGGCGATGCCGGCGTACGCCGCAACCTGCGCGGTATGAGTGGCCGACGATCTCGCAAGGCGCCGGCGGTCATGGCCGTCGCCGCGCGGTTCGGGCGCGACATGCCGCAGTGCATGGCGCAGGTGCAGCGCATCGTCGCCGACGCGCGCGGGCGTGGCGCATCGCTCGTCGTGCTGCCCGAGTCGGCGCTCGGCGGCTATCTGTACGAGCCGCACGTCGCGGGCGCTCCGGCGCCGTGCGAGACGCCCCCTGCGCTGCGCCGCGACGGCGAGGAGATCGCGCGCGTCGCGCGGATGGCCGGCGACATCGTCGTGTGCATCGGCTACACCGAGGATGCGCCGGGCGGCCCCTACTCCAGCGCGGTCTGCGTCAACGGCGACGGCATCCTCGGCCACCACCGCAAGGTCCACGTTCCGCTCGGCGAGCGCGCGACGTTCCGGCCCGGCACGGGCTTCGCCGCGTTCGACACCCCGATCGGGCGGATCGGAATGCTCGTCTGTTACGACAAGACGTTCCCCGAGGCCGCGCGCCAGCTCGCGCTCGACGGCGCCGGCCTGATCGCCTCGCTGTCGGCCTGGCCGGTCTGCCGCGTCGACCCCGCGACGCTGATGCGGCGCGACCTGCAGGTGCGCCACTTCAACCTGCTTGACCAGACGCGCGCGCTCGAGAACCAGGTGGTGTTGGTCTCGGCCAACCAGGTCGGCCGGTTCGGCCGGCTGCGCTTCGCCGGGCAGGCCAAGGTCGTCGACCCGCGCGGGCGCGTGCTTGCGAGGACCGGCCTGCGCGCCGGCACCGCGCTGGCCCGCGTCGACGCGCCGGGCGTCGTGGCCGCCGCGCGCGACCGACTCTCCTACCTCGACGACCGCCAGCCGCTGGCCTACGCGGTGGGGGCCTAACGCCCATGTGCGGAATCGCGGCGGCCTACGGCGCACACGCTGCGCGCGAGACCGAGCGGATGCTCGACCGGCTGGTGCACCGCGGGCCCGACGACGAGGGCGAGGTGCGCGTCGACGGCGCCTGGCTCGGCCACCGGCGCCTGTCGATCGTCGACGTCGGCGGCGGCCGCCAGCCATTCGCCAACGCCTCCGGCGACGTCTGGCTCGTCGGCAACGGCGAGGTCTACAACCACGAGCAGGTGCGCGCCACGCTGAGCTCGGCGCCCTTTGCGACGCGCTCGGACAACGAGGTCGCGCTGCACCTGCTCGACGAGCGCGGGCCCGCGGCGCTCGACGAGCTCGAGGGCATGTTCGCGTTTCTCGTCGCCGCGCAGGACGGCCGCTTCATCGCCGCGCGCGACCCCGTCGGCATCAAGCCGCTGTATTGGGCCCGCCCGCCCTGCCCGCCCGGCCCGCCCGGGCGGAACGGGCGCGTGCGCTTCGCGTCGGAGATGTCGGCCTTTGCGCCGGACTGGATGCCCTACGTCGAGGCGTTCCCGCCGGGCTGTCACTGGACGCCCGAGAACGGCGTCGTGCGCTTTGCCAGCGCCGTTCCGCAGAACGGCGAGGGGGCGCCGGCGGCGGCCGCGGTCTGGTCCCCGGACGCCGAGCCGCCCGCCGCTGCGCTCGCCGCCACGCGCAAGATCCTCGTCGGCTCGGTGCAGCGCCAGATGATGGGCGACGTCCCGGTCGGGGTCTTTCTGTCCGGCGGCCTGGACTCGGCGATCGTCGCCGCGATCGCGGCCCGCCACCTCGCCCGTAGCGGCGAGCGCCTGAAGACGTTCGCCGTCGGCACGCAGGACAGCGCCGACCTCCTGGCCGCGCGCGTCGTCGCCCGCCACCTCGACAGCGAGCACCACGAGCGCGTCTACGACTCCGCCGAGGCGGTGCGCGCACTGCCCGACGTCGTGCGCGCGATCGAGCACTTCGACCCCTCGCTCGTGCGCAGCGCCGTGCCGAACTTCCTGCTCGCCGAGATGACGGCGCAGCACGTCAAGGTCGTGCTGACCGGCGAGGGTGCCGACGAGCTGTTCGCCGGCTATGAGTACCTGCGCGGCTTCGACAGCGCCGAGGCGCTGCAGACCGAGCTCATGCGCACGGTGCACGGCCTGCACAACCTCAACCTGCAGCGCTGCGACCGCGTCACGATGGCGCACGGGCTGGAGGCGCGCGTCCCGTTTCTGGACCGCCAGGTGATCGCGTTCGCGTTCGGCCTGCCGATGGCGTGGAAGCAGTCTGCGCCCGGCGAGCTCGAGAAGCGCCTGCTGCGCCGCGCCTTCGACGGCTGGCTACCCGAGGAGATCCTCTGGCGCGTCAAGGCGGAGTTCGGCGACGGCAGCGGTGCCCGGGACGTCCTGACGAGCACGGTCGAGGCGGGCGTCAGCGCAGCGGATTTCACGCGCGAGCGCGAAACGATCGACCCGCCGCTGCGCACCCGCGAGGAGTTCGCCTACCACCGGATCTTCGCCGAGCACCTGCCCGGCGTGCGCCCCGAGGCCACGCTCGGGCGCTTCGCGACGGCCTGAGCCGCGGCGCGGCGCGCCTGCATGACTCCGGGCCGGCTTCAGCCCGTGGCGTCGCGGACCCAGTCCAGCGGGATGTCGGCGTGCTTCTCGGCCACCACGGCGTCGTACTCCAGCGGCTCTCCGTCGACCGATACGCGGTGCGTGTAGCGCGTGCGGGTGCGCTCCTCGAGGATCCCTTCGCGGAACATCCGCTCGATCAGTCCGCCGAAGCCCGAGCTCTCCTCCTCCGAGCTCTTCTCCTCGACGAAGCGGTCGCGGATGTTGAACGCGATCCAGCCCGGCGAGCCGACGAGGTTGAACGCCTCGGCGAACGCCAGCGGCGGGATGTCGCCGAAGCCGAGCGCGGCGACGACCGTCATCACGTCGAAGTCGTGGCGCATGAGGTCGCGCCGCTGCTCTGACGTGAGCTGCGTCATGTCCAGGGCGTAGTAGGCGTCGTAGAGGCCGGGGCGGTCGCGCTGTGCGGCGTCGCGCGCCTCGGGCAGCAGGTCGACGCCGACGATGTCGCCGATCGTGAGCTCGGCGAGCAGTTCGCCGACCATCCCGTTGCCGGCGCCGAAGTCCAGCGCGGTCAGCTTGTCGGGCGTCAGCCCGTCGTCGCGCAACGCCTCGCCCAGCAGGTCGGCGACCACCCGTGGCGACTCGCAGTCAAGCTGATCGGCGAACAGCCGCTCGTACAGCCCGGGCACCTTGTAGATCTCGGCGTAGTCGTGAAAGCGGATCCGGCGGCGCTCACCATCGACGAACTCGATCTCACACCATTCCTCGTCCTGGTCCAGCTCGCCACGAGCATGCTTCGGGGGGAGGCGCAGCGCGTAGTCCACGTTGTCGAGCGTGGCCATGAGGCTCCTTCTGGTCTGGGTTTCGCCGCGATAAACGATCGATTGACCGCTACCCCAGGGCGCGTACTCCAAACGAAAGTCCCATGGGTGGCGGTCTGGGCGCCCAGCCGGCGCCGCGCGTCAGCTCAACAGCCCGAGGCGCTGCGCGCGTTGGACTGCCTCGGCGCGATTTCGGACGTCGAGTTTACGGTACAGCGCGCTCGTGTGTTCCTTGACGGTGTGCGGCGAGAGGTGAAGTGCGCCCGCGATCTCGCGGTTCGTCGCGCCGCCGGCGATCCGCTCGAGGACCTCGCGCTCGCGGGACGACAGCATCAGCGCGCCATCGGCGGCGGGCGGCGCGGGCTCGAACAGCGCCATCCCGAGCGCGACCATGCGGACCGCGCGGGCGACGTCGGCGGCCGGCCAGTCCTTCGGCACGAAGCCGCTTGCACCGCATGCCCGCGCCGTCGCCGGCGAGATCCGGCCGGCGCCGGAGATCAGCAGCACGCGCAGTTCGGGGCGCTCGGTCAGCAGCCGCTCGCAGACCTCCGGTCCCGACTCGCCGCCGAGGAAGAGGTCCACGAGCGCGACGTCGGGCGCGTGCTCGCGCGTGAGCGCCAGCGCCTCGTCGCCGTTGCGTGCCGACAGGCAGCGCTCGACCCACTCCAGCTCGCCGAGCATGAGCCGAAAGCCCCAGTGCACGACGTCGTGATCGTCGACGACGAGCACGCGCAGGCGGTCGCTGTCGCCGTCCTTCATCCGGCGCTTCCGTTGCCCGCCAGCGGCACGACGAGGCGCACGACCCACGTCCCGGGCGCGCGCTCGCCGAACTCCACGAGGCCACCGGCCTGCAGCGCCTCGAGCGCGGCGAGCCGCAGGCCGACGCCGGTCGAGGCGGTGCGCTCGTGCGGCACGCCGTCGTTCTCGATCTCCAGCACGAGCGTGTCATCGCTGGCGTGCGTGCGCACGACGAGGCGCTGTGCATCGGCGTGCTTGCGCGCGTTGCGGACGGCCTCGGTCAGCACGGATTGCGCGAGCGGCTCGAGTGACTGGGGCACGTCGATCACCGCGCCTTCGACGATCAGCCCGAGGTCGCGGTGCTCGGTGCGCAGGCGCTCGAGCTCGGCCTTCAGCGTCGTGCCGGTCGCGGCGGCGGAGCGGCCCAGCGGGCGCTGCAGCGCCGAGCGCAGTTCCCCCAGCGCGGCGCCGACCTCCAGCGCGCAGCGGGCGCGCGCCTGCGCCGTCAGCGGCTGCTCGGCCGACAGCACGAGCGAGACGCCGAAGAGCCGCTGCACCACGCTCTCGTGGATGCCGCGGGCGAAGTCGATGCGTTCCTCGAGCTCGCGGGCACGCTCGACGGTCTTCGTCGCGATGCGCGACGTCGAGGCGAGCGCGAGCGTCTTGCCGAGCATCCACAGCAGCTCGCGGCGGTGCTCGTCGATCGGCGCCGCACCGTGCTCGGGCTCGGCGATGATCACGCCGATCCAGCGCCCGGCGGCGACGATCGGCACGTAGACGAGCGGATGCTCGCCGACGAGCTCGGCGAAGTCGTCGGAGATCGCGTGGCCGCTGTCGCCGCGCACCTCGATGACGCGATCCTCGGTCAGCGCCTGGCGCGCGACCGGCGCCGACTCGACGGTGATCTCGCCGCTCGTGAAGCGGTCGAGGTCGATGGCGTGCCCGCCCGCCGCATGCACGCGGCGGCGCGCGTCGTCATAGCGGAAGATCACCGCGCGGCGCATCTGGCCCTGCCGGCAGACCGCCTCGGCCAAGCGGGAGTAGAACTCGTCGGAGCCCTGGTCGGTGTCGACATGCGCGAGCACCTCGTTGAGCAGCTCGAGCGCGGCAAGCGAATGGGCGGGCGCGGCTGGGTGCACCCGTCCATCGTGGCACGCGGACAGGTCGCCCGCGCTCAAGTGGCCGGCCTAGCGGGTCGAAGCTCCCGAGAGCGGCGTGATGCCGTTGGGCAGCGGTTCGACGATCTCGATCAGATGCTCGAGCCGGCGCCGCACGACGGCGCGGTCGGTGCCGGTGAAGTACAGCCCGACGCTCGTGCTCGGGACGTAGACGCAGTACAGCTCCCCGTTGGTCGTGTCGCGGCAGGTGATCTGCGTCGGCTTGCTGCCGGCGCGGTTGACGATCTGCCCCATCGACCGGTAGCCGTCGGACTTGTCGCACGTGACGGTGAGCGCCAGCGCGCCGTCGTAGCTGGCGGGCGCCGGGTTGTCGGGCACGAAGGTCTTCGCGAAGCGGCACTCCGGCTCCTTGGGCAGCTGCCGGCCGAGCAGCGACGTGACGACGACGAAGGGGCTGTCCTTGTCCTTGCCGGCGGCCGCGGGCGCGGGCGCGGGCGTCGTGGTCGCGGCCGCGGCGGCGGGGGTCGTGGCCGCCGCTCCGACGGCCGCGTTCGTGCTCGTGACGGTGGCGTCGGACGCGCTCTCGGAATCACCGCAGCCGGCGAGCGCGCAGAGCAAGGTGAGCAGCAGGACGAAGGAGATCGGGCGTCGCATGCGGCACGACAGACTGCCAGAGTGGCGCCGCCGACGTGCCACCCCCGGACGGCGCAGGGGCGCCGCTGTGACGTCGCGCGCGCTACGCGCGCGCTACGCCCGCGCGCGACCGGCGGCCCAGCGCGGCAGCAGGCGCCGCGCCGGCCGGCCGCCGGCAACTCTCAGTTGCCGTACCCGCAGCGCCAGCAGCTCGACGGCGGGCGCGGTGGGCAGGAACGGGTCGGCGACGACGCGGTCGTCGTCGAGACCGATCGCGGCCCAGATCCGTCCCTCGACGACCGCGACGAGGACGGGTCCCGCCAGCGGCTTGACCGAGTCCAGCTCGGCGAGGTCGTGCAGAAGCGGCGCGTCGGCGTCGTGCGCGCGGCGGATCGCGACCGCGATTTGCTCGGCGGGAGCCGGCGGTGGTGGTTGCGCGTGGAAGCTGTCAATCATGTGTCCGAGGTGGTGCAACATGGTGGATCGTGTTCCCCTCTTGTAGGACCGTGGGGGCCACTGTACGATCACACACGCCTATGTCAATGTCACACAAGTTGAAGGTGTTGGATATCGACCGCGACGGCGAGATCTCGATCACGCAGCAGCTCGTGACGCACATCGCGTCGCTGATCGACGCCGCTGAGCTTGCTCCGGGGGAGCGTCTGCCGGCCACGCGAGCATTGGCGGCAGACGCGGGCATCAACCACCTGACGGCGGTGCGCGTGTACCGCCGCCTCGCCGAGCTCGGCTACGTGACGGCGGCCGTCGGGCGCGGCACCTTCGTGCGCCAGCGCGTGCCGCTGCCGGTCGACGGCGCGGGCACGCCGGGCACCGCGAGCTCAGGTCGCGACGACGACGACTGGCAGCTCGGCATGCTGGCCGTGCGATCGGCCTCCTACGCCGACGAGATGCTGCGCGATTCGCTGCACGCGCCGCTCGCGGGCGACGCGATCGCGCTCGGCTCGGGCTACCCCGATCCGCAGCTGTGTCCGTCCGAGGAGCTCGGTGCCCTGGCGGCGGCGATCGGCCGCGAGAACCCGCGCGCGATCACCGACTACCTGCAGGTCGAAGGCCAGCCGCAGCTGCGCGAGCGCCTCGCCGAGCTGGGCCGCGACGCCGGCTACGCGACGAGCGCCGACGAGATCCTCGTCACGACGGGCGCGCGCCAGGCGATCGACCTCGTCGCCCGCGCGATCCTCGGTCCGGGCGACGTGGCGGTCGTCGAGTCGCCGACCTTCGCGGGCGCGCTCGCCTCGCTGCAGGCGACGGGCGCGCGCGTGCTGCCGCTGCCGATCGACGCCGACGGGCCCGACGTCGACGCGCTCGAGCGGATCCTCGCGCGCCACGAGATCAAGCTCGTCGTGCTCCAGGAGGCCTGCCAGAACCCGACCGGCGCCGACCTCTCCGCGGCGCGCCGCGCGCAGCTCGTCGAGCTGGCGCGAACGCGCGGCTTCTTCGTGCTCGACGACGGCGTGTACGCGACGCTGCGCTTCGACGGCCCGCCGCGGCGGCGTCTGCGCGCCGACGCTCCGGCGCATGTCATCTACGTCGACTCGCTCTCCAAGACGATCGGCGGCGGCCTGCGGGTCGGCTGGATCGCCGCCTCCGGACCGATCTTCGGGCGGCTCGTGCAGCTGAAGATCGACTCGGACATCCACACGGCGGCGCTGCCCCAGTACCTCGCCGCGCACTACCTGCGCGGCGACCGCCACGAGCAGTTGCTCGCGCACGCGCTGCCGGTCTACCGCAGGCGCCGCGACGCGCTCCTGGACGCGCTCGATCGCCACTTCGCGCGCGACGCGACATGGAACGTCCCGACCGGCGGCCATCACGTCTGGGTCACGCTGCGCGAGCCCGTCGACGAGCGCGCGCTGTACGTCGAGGCCGTCCGCGCGGGTGCGACCTTCCTGCCCGGCGGGGCGGTCATGGCCGAGAAGGCGACGCGCACGAGCATGCGCCTGTCCTTCGGGCTCGTCGAGCCGCAACTGCTCGAGGAGGGCGTGCGGCGCCTCGCGGTGGCGCTGCGCGAGGTCAGGCGGCGCGGGCGGCCCGGCTCGACCGGCGCGCTGTCCTGAGCGGAGGGACCGTACAGTGCGCGCGTGCGCCGGCCCGATCTTCGTCCCCTCGCGCGGCGCTCCGTCGTTGCCACTCGCCGCGCCGCAGTGGAGTTCGTCGAGGATCGCGGGCACCGCTCGGCGGCGCAGATCAGCTTCTTCGCGATCCTGTCGTTCATCCCGCTCGTGCTGCTGCAGGCGGCGGCGTTCGGCCTCGTCTTCGACGACTCGGCCGTGCGCAAGCGGATCATCCAGACGGTCTTCGACAACGTGCCGCTGGCCAGCAGCGGCGACCGCCCCAAGCTCGAGCAGGCCGTCGGCGACGCGCTGCAGCAGGCCGGCAACCTCGGCATCTTCACGACGCTCCTGCTGCTCGTGGCCGCCAGCGGCGTCATGGGCGCGCTGCGCCACTCGATCAACGAGGCGTGGGACATCGAAGACCGCCCGCCGCTGCTCAAGCGCAAGGCGCTGGACTTCGCGCTCGTGCTCGGCGGCACGTCGATCCTCGCGCTCAGCGTGTCGCTGACGATCACGCACCGGCTCGCGGGGATCGTCGACGACGAGGCGGGCGGCGGCTGGCTCCTCGCGATCGTGCTCGAGGTCGCCGGCGATCTGCTGCCGCTCGTGTTCGTCGCGCTCGCGATGTTGTTTCTCTACCGCGTGCTGCCGATGCACGGCGAGCCCCTGCGCGACATCTGGCCGGGAGCGGTCGTCGCCGCGCTCGGCCTCACGGTCGTCAAGCAGGGACTCGAGCTGTACTTCGAGCAGCTCGCCGACTTCGGCGCGATCTACGGCTCGCTGGGCGCCTTGATGGCGCTGCTGATCTTCGTCTATGCGGCCGCCAACGTCGTCGTGTTCGGCGCCGAGTTCGCGGTCGAGTGGGCGCGCGCGGATGACACTCGGTCCAACCGCGAGAGCTGATCGTTGTACATCCGGGCCATAGGCCCGGATCGAACTTTGTCCGGTGGGACAAAGACCAGTTCCTGACCGACGGCGAGCCTGGCACTGGCCATCCGACGGGGAGGAAACCAGTGAAGCTCGTGATCGGGATCGTGCGCCCGGACAAGGTCAACGACGTACTCGAGGCCCTGTACCGCGCCGAGGTGCGCGGCTTCTCGCTGAGCCGCGTCCAGGGACACGGCGGCGAGCTCGACCGCGTCGAGACCTACCGCGGCATGCGCGTGAAGATGGGGTTGTCCGACAAGGCGCGCTTCGAGATCGCGGTCTCCGACGAGTTCGTGCAGCCGGCGATCGACGCGCTCTGCGAGGGCGCGCAGACCGGCGAGGTCGGCGACGGCAAGATCTTCGTGGTCCCGCTGGAGCGCGTCGTGCGGATCCGCTCGGGCGAGAAGGACGACGGCGCGGTCACGCCGGTGGGCGCATGACGACCGTCATCGCGGCGGGCGGCGAGATCAACGCCGGCGACACCGCGTGGATGCTCGTCGCGACCGCGCTCGTGTTGCTCATGACGCCCGCGCTCGGGCTCTTCTACGCCGGCCTCGTCCGTTCGAAGAACACGTTGAACACGTTCATGATGTGCGTCGGCGCGATCGCGGTCGCGGCCGTGACCTGGGCGCTCGTCGGCTACTCGCTGGCCTTCGACGGCGACGCCAAGATCATCGGCGGCCTCGGCCACGCGTTCCTCGGCGACGTAGGCTTCGCGCCGCGCGACGGCACGACGATCCCGCACCTGCTGTTCTTCGCCTTCCAGGGGACGTTCTGCATCATCACGACGGCGCTGGTTTCGGGCGCCGTCGTCGAACGGATGCGCTTCGGGCCGTTTCTCATCTTCGCTGCGCTCTGGTCGGTGCTCGTCTACGCCGTGCTGGCGCACTGGGCGTTCGGCGGCGGCTGGCTGCAGGCGCAGGGGACGCTGGACTTCGCCGGTGGCGTCCCCGTCGAGATGGGCTCGGGCTTCTCGGCGCTGGCGGCGGCGCTCGTCGTCGGCGCGCGCAAGGACTACGGACGCCAGGCGCTGCTGCCGCACAACGCGATGTACGTCCTGCTCGGCGCCGGGCTGCTGTGGTTCGGCTGGTTTGGCTTCAACGGCGGCAGCGGCTTCACGACGGGCGAGTCGAGCGTGCTCGCGTTCACCAACACGCTGCTGACGCCGGCCTGCACGCTGCTCACCTGGTTTGTCCTCGACCTCGCTCGCAACCGCCAGATCACGGCGATCGGCGCCGCGACGGCGATCATCGTCGGCTGCGTCGGCATCACGCCGGCGGGCGGGTTCATCAGCCCGATCTGGGCGATGGTGCTCGGCGTCGTGGTCGCGATTCCCTGCTATGCGGTCGTCACGTGGCGCCCCCGGACCCGCGTCGACGAGACGCTCGACGTGCTCGCCGCGCACGGCGTCGCCGGCATGACCGGCATCGTCTTCATCGGCCTCGTCGCGAACGAGGGCTGGAACGGCGTCGCCGACGGCCTGCTCTACGGTGACGCGGGCCAGCTCGGCTCGCAGCTCGTCGCGGCAGTGGCGACTCCGGTCTACGCCTTCGGGATGACCTACGTGCTGCTGCGGGTGCTCGGCGCGCTCATGCCGCTGCGCGGAAGCGACCACGACGAGGCCGTCGGGATGGACATCATCCACCACGGCGAGGAGGCCTACGCCAGCGGCGAGGGCGCGATGCTGATCCGCCCCGAGACGCCGTCCGACGGGGCCGCGCGGGTGCCCGAACGGGTCTAGTGGTCCACTAGCGGCGCGTCCGTCGCCGCGCCCCGGCGGGTGGGGTACCGTGCGCTTCGGCCCGACCTTCCGGTCGGGCGGCGGCCTGTCGACCGACCCGAGGTGACCGCATGAAGATGGTGATTGCCTACATCCGCCATGAGGCCTTCGAGCCGATCCGCGTGGACCTGCTCGCGAAGGGCTTTCCCTCGCTGTCGGTCAGCGAGGTCAAGGGCTCGGGGCGCCAGCGCGGGATCACCGAGCGCTACCGCGGCGCCGAGCTGACGAACTACCTGCGCCCGAAGGTCAAGATCGAGTGCGTCGTGGCAGGCGGCGACGTGCGGCTCGTCGTCGACACGATCCTCAAGCACGCCCGCACCGGCGGCGTCGGCGACGGCAAGGTGTTCGTCGTGCCCGTCGAGGAGGCCTATCGCGTGCGCACCGGCGAGGCCGGCGCGGAGATCCTGCAGTCGCATCCCGACGCGGCGGCCGGCAGCTGACATCCGCCACAGGTCGCCGCCCGCGGCGGGCCCCTACACCACGCGGTATGTCAGCACGACGCGCCCGAGCACGACGACGTCGCCGTCGTGCAGCTCGGCCTCGTCGATGCGACGACCGTTGACGACGGTGCCGTTCGTGCTGCGGTCGTCGAGGATCCGCAGGCGGTCGGCGCGCGCGACGAGGATCGCGTGGCGCGCGGAGACCGTGTGGTCGTCCAGGCGCAGGTCGGCGGCCATCCCGCGGCCGACGTGCGTGACTTCCGCGGTCAGCGCGAAGGCCTCGCCGGCGCACAGCAGGTAGCGGCCGGAGTCGAGCCGCAGCCCGGGCTCGCCGCGATGATCGTCGCCGTGCGGGGCGGCCTCGAGGGCCGCGGTCGGGTCGTCGAGCGCGTGTGGGTTGCCGGCAAGCGCGGACACGCCACGCAGTCCACCGCGCCCGCCTCAAGCTGGGCTTAAGAACGCTGCGCCCGTCGCGATTTCGTACGCGGCTCTTACGTTCGACTGGGATCGTCGTGCGACCCAGAAGAAGGAGACTGAAGACATGGGCAGACGACGAATCGCAACGATCGCGCTGAGCGGCGCGCTCGTGGCGGGCGGCGCCGGCGCGGCGATCGCGGCGGTGAGCAAGAACGACGGCAAGCAGGCCGAGCAGGCGGTCCTCGACGACGCCGCGAAGCGGCTGAACGTCGCGCCCGAGAAGCTGCGCGAGGCGCTTGGCGCCGCGCAGGACGCACAGCTCGACGAGGCCGTGAAGCGCGGCGACCTGACCCAGAGGCAGGCCGATGCGATGAAGGCCGCACGCGAGCAGTCCGGCCGCGTGCTCGGGCCGCTCGGCGGACCGGGCATGCGACACAAGCACTTCGGCCCGGGCGGTCCGGGCGGTCCCGGGTTCGGCATGCGCCAGGGGCTGCTCGACGACATCGCGAAGGCGCTCGGCACGACGCCCGCGAAGCTCTTCGAATCGCTGCGCTCCGGCAGGTCGGTGGCCGACATCGCGAAGGCCAGCGGCAAGTCGCTCGCCGACGTCCGCGCCGCCGCCAAGACCGCGATCAAGACGCGTCTCGACGAGGCCGTCAAGGACGGCGACCTCACGCAGAAGCAGGCCGACGAGATGCTCGCGAGGGTCGACGAGAAGCTCGCGGCGATCGTGTCGGGCAGGGCGCTGCGCCTGCGCCGCCACGGCGGTCGCGGCGGCTGGCGTCACCACGGCGAGATGCGCCCCGGCGGGCTGCTGCCGGGCCGCGAGGCACCGCAGCTCGTGCCGCGCGGCGAGATCTACAACTGACGGACGCGTGAGCGCCGCCGGCGGGGCTGCTCGGCCCCGCCCGGCGCAACGCGGTTGTCGGCGCCAGCGCAGGCGAGACGGCCGATGGGCCGCCCTCTGCGCAGTCCGGTCCATCTCGGCCGCCCCCGCCGCCGCGCTGGACGGCTGCGTGCGCGCCGGTGTCGCGCCGGCGCTGCGCGCCGCGGATTCCCGCTAGCCTGCCGCCGGTGCCGAGGAGGGTGCTGCGCCGGATTGCGCCGGTTCTACGGAGGGTGCCGCGGCGTGCTCCGCGGGTCGTCGGCGCGCTGATCGTGCTTGTCGTCGCCGTCTACGCGGTCAACGAGCTGCTGCTCTCCTCCGACGAGAAGCCCGATCCATCGGCGTCGCTGCGCGTGAGCGTCATGGCCCCGGGGACGTTCGAGAGCGCGCACCCGTTCGCCCCGTACTACGTCGTGCCGGGCCAGCGCTTGCGCGATCCGTCGCAGCTGTCGCGGGTCGCACGCAGCAAGATCGTGTCCGACCCCGAGAGCGCGATGTCCAAGGGCGCTCTCGCCGGCAGTCCGCAGGTCGTGCGCCTGTCGCTGCGATCGACGGGCGATGAGCCGGTGACGATCTCCGGGGTCCGCTTCCGCGTCGTCAGCGACGCTCGGCCGCTGCGCGGGTGGTTCACGGCGCTGTCGGGCTGCACGGGCGCGCCCGTGCGGCGCGCGCAGGGCGACCTGGACTCCAAGCGCGGTCGCGTTCGCTACGTCAGCAAGAACGACGTCGTGTCGCGCAACCTCGCGCTCGAGGTCAAGCGCGGCGCGCCGCAGGTCCTCGAGCTGCGTGCGACGACGCGCAAGCGCCGCGCCGCGTGGACGGCGCAGCTGTTGGTCACCGACGACGACGGCAACACCGCGACGGTCTCGGTCGACGCCGGCGGCAGGCCGTTCCGCGTCACGTCGGCGCGCGCCAGCCGCGGCTATGAGCCCGTCTACGGCCCGACGGGGATCACCGGGTTCTCGCGCTCGAAGTCACTCGCGCGCGGCGGCTCGCGCTGCTGACCCGCGGGCCGCGCCCTACCGCGCGCGCTCCTGCCAGCGCAGCAGTCCGACGAGCAGGTCGACGTGACCCTTCGCGTCCTCGAGCGCGTGGTGCGTCTTTGAGTCCTTCGGGCCGAGCAGCGCGCTCGGCATGCGGCGCTTGATCGCGTCGCGCACGGCGCTGCCGGCGAGGGCGGCGTAGGCGGACTTCATGTCGTAGTGCGCCGACTGCCCGAACGGGCTGCGGCCGGCGAACTCGTGCAGGTAGTACTGGGTGAACTGCCAGACGAAGCCCAGCGGATAGGCGGCCAGCACCGGCTGGGCGTCGTGCTCGGCGGCGCGCGCGTCCAGCCAAGCGGCGAATTCGGGCAGCGCCTCCTCGGGCGGCCGGCCGTCGCGCTCGAGGGCGGCGCGATCGAAGCCCGTGGCGCGCAGCGCCTTTTCCAGGTATCGGTCGGTGATCGGGCGCAGCACGGCATAGAAGCTGTCTGCCGCGACGTCCAGGTCGAGCCGCTCGATCGCGCCCTCGTCGTCGCGCACGACCGCGGCGCATGCGCCGAGTGAGACGAGCGAGCTGGCCCCCGGCACGTGGCCGTCGGGCTCGACGTCGACGCAGACGTACAGCTCGCGTGTCACCGCGCAGAGGGTGCCATACGATCGGGCCATGCGAACGCTGGCGCAGGACGTGCATCAGCTGGCGGGGCGCCCGCCCAACGCCATCAACGTGTATCTCGTCGGCGACGTGCTCGTCGACGCGGGCACGCCGGCCGCCGAGCGCCGGATCCTCGGGCAGCTCGCCGGCCGCGACGTGCGCGCGCATCTCGTGACGCACGCGCACGCCGATCACTTCGGGTCAAGCCACGCGATCTGCGAGGCCCTCGGCATCGCGCTGTGGGCGGGTGCGACCGATGCCGACGACATCGAGCAGGCGACGCCGAAGCTACCGGCGAAGGGGATCGGCCTCGTGCTGATGAAGTCCAAGCCGCCGCCCGCCCATCCGGTGGCGCGCAGGCTGCGCGAGGGTGACGAGATCGGGCACGGCTTCGTCGTCCTCGACGCGCCGGGGCACACGCTCGGCCACATCTCGCTGTGGCGCGAGTCCGACCGCACGCTGATCGTCGCCGACGCGTTCTTCAACATCCGCAGGCCGGCTGCGCCACCGGACTTCCTCACGATCGATCCCGAGCTCAACCGCGCGTCGATGCGGCGCCTGGCCGAGTTGCGGCCCGCGCTGACGCTGTTCGGCCACGGGGCGCCGCTGCGCGATCCCGAGCAGCTGAAACGCGCCGTGGCGCGGGCAGGCGGGTCGTGATGTCCAGGAGTAGCGCTTGCAACTAGCCGCCGGGGCGGATTGGCGCTACGTTGCCGGGAACGTCAACACGCCGTCGGCGTGTGCAGGCTTGCAGGATCAACGACATACGACGGTCGGATGCGACCGAAAGGTGGAAGGCATGGGTCTGTTCAAGAAGCGCAATTCCGGACCGCCGGCGACGAAGGAACACGGCCGGCCGACGGCTCAGGACGATCCCCGGTACCCCGGCCGGGCCGGCTACTCCGGGAACGGGCTGAAGAAGAACGCGATGCCCGAGAACCGCTTCCAGTACGTCCGGCCTGAAGACCAGCGCAAGCGCTGAACGAGACGCGGTGGCCCGACCTCAGCGCCGACGGCGCTGAGGTTCGGCGCTGTGCAGAGGGGCTTGCCTACTTCGGGCCGAGGTAGGTCAGCCAGACCTGGTCGGCGCGCTCGAAGACGACGTAGTTGCCGTGCGGGCTCGTGACCGGGTTGGCGGCCGGCGACGTCGCGCCGCTGCGAGCGAGCAGCAGGCGCGAGCTGTCGACCTGCAGGAAGAACGCGATGTCCTGGACGCCGTTGACGTCCGCGCCGCGCGCCGTGTCCCAGGCGACGTTCGGAGCAGCGGTATGGAAGAACACCCAGTCGCCCTTGGCGGTCACGCTCGGCGCACCGCTCGGCCCGGAGCCCGGGGCACCCGAGTCCACGCGCGACACCAGCTTGCGCTCCACGACGCGGTCGTCGACGCTCGCGCGCACGACCTGCGGCGCGCCGTGCGGGTCGCCGCCGATCAGGTCCGGCGCGGTCGTGACGTAGGCGACGACGCTGCCGTCGACGTTGTTGGCGGGGTGTCGCGACGGGCCCGCTCCGGCCTTGCCGTCGTCGGTGCGCGAGATGAGCTGCGTCGTCATCCGCAACTGCTGCGCGCGGCGGCGGTTGATCCGCACGCCGTAGGAGCGCACCATCACGCGCTGGTAGATGTCGGCGGCGCCGTTGCCGTCACCCGCTGCGAGGTTGCTCGCCTCGGAGGCGAAGGTCAGCGCACGGCTGTTGACCGCGTAGGCGATGTCGTAGGAGTCGCCGTTGCCGGGCAGGCGGGCGGTCGCGGAGGCGAGGAACGTCAGCCCGCGCAGGGCGCGGTCGATTCCCTTGGCGCCGCCGATCGCGCGCAGGTAGACCTGCCGGCGTCCCGGCGGCGAGCGGAACGTGACGGCGCTGCGCCAGGAGCGGTTGCGGGTGCTCGTCAGCGCGAGGTCGCCGCCGTCGGAGACGAAGGCCACCCGCGTGCACAACCCGTTGACGGCGACCTCGGAGACCGCGCCGCCGGACTGCCGGCCGCGGCTGTCGACCGAGACGCGCGTCGTGCGCCCCGTGGGCAGGTCGCTGACGAACGCGTCTGGCTTGCCGTTCGTGTCACCCGGGACGAGGTTGCTCGCCGCCGAGACGAAGGCCACGCAGCGCGGGGCCTCACGCGAGGTTCCGCCGAGCGACGGTCGCGAGGACGGGCCGTTGGCCGGCTGTCCGTTCATCCCGCCCGACGCCAGTGCGATCCGTCCGAACTGCCAGGGCGTGCCGTTCTCGCCGTAGCCTTCGGTGCGGCGCACGACGTAGACGTTCGTGAACGCTCCCGCGCCCGCGACGAGGTTCGTCGCGTCGGATTCGAACGCGACCACGCGCCCGAAGCGCTTGTCCTGCGAGATCACGGGGTTGCGCGCAGGCGCGTTCGCCGCCGCCCCCGCCTCGTTTCGCGAGAGCATCAGCAGGTCCTGACCCGGAAACTCGTCGGCGCCCGACGCGGGCGCGGCGAGCAGGCCCAGCAGGACGGTGGCGAGCAACACGATCCGCGGCACCCCCGGACCGTAGCGGCGATGAGCGCGCCGTTCGCCGGTTCGGCGCTAGCGGCCGACGCCCGCCAGCGCCTCGAGCGCCAGGTCGAAGTGGCGCTGCTCCAGGCGGATGTGGCTCTGCTGGCACATCGAGCGCGGCGCGATCCCGATCGCCTCGACCGGCGGCGCGTTGGAGAGCATCGGCACGACGACGAGCAGCTCGACCGCGACCGACCACGGCCAGCGCTTCGGCGCGTCGGCGAGAAGCTCGGGCTCGCTCGTGACCTCGGCGATCCCGAACACGCACCTCCAGACCGATGCGTAGAGCACGAGCCGGTCGCCGGGCGCCATCCGCGGGCGGCGCGGAAACCCGGTGCGGCCCGGCGCCACGAGGCGCGAGCCGCCTGCCAGCCAGTGATCGGCAAGCGGGTTCTCCCCCGTGCCGTGCGCCTTGAGAAACGCCGTCAACGCCAGGGCAGGCGCAGCCGGCGGCGCCGGCTCCTGGCGCCCTGCTCGATCGACTGCGCGAGCAGTTGCATCGGGTGCACGAGCGGCCGCGGCTCGCCCTTGCGCTGCAGGTGCGCGGCGATCTGCAGCGTGCAGCCAGGGTTGGCGGCGGCGATCGCGTCGGCTCCCGTGGCGAGCAGGTTGTCGGCCTTGCGCACGCCGAGCTCGCCGGCCGCCGCGGGGCGCGTGAGGTTGTAGATGCCCGCCGACCCGCAGCACAGCTCCCATTCGGCAGGCTCGACAAGCTCCAGGCCCGGGATCGAGCGCAGCAGCTGGCGCGGCTGCGAGCGCACGCTCTGCGCGTGCGCGAGGTGGCAGGCGTCGTGGTAGGCGACCTTCATCGGCACGGGATGGCGCTTGGCGCGCGGTGGCACCGACGCGAGCAGCTCGTGCACGTCGCGCGCGCGAGCGGAGAGCTCCGCCGCGCGCTGCGCCCACTCGGGCTCGTCGCGCAGCAGGTGGCCGTAATCCTTGATCGCCGAGCCGCAGCCGGCCGCGTTGACGACGACGTGGTCATAGCCCTCGAACGCCTCGATCGTCGCCTTCGCCAGCGGCAGCGAGTCCTCCTCCTGACCCGCGTGCAGACCCAGCGCGCCGCAGCAGCGCGGCGCGCGCGGTGCGTGCACCTCGAAGCCCTCGGCGGCGAGCACGGCGACGGTCGCCGCGTTGACGTCGCCGAAGTACGCGCGCTGGACGCAGCCCTGCAGGAACCCGACCGTGCCGCGCTTGTCGCCGACGGCCTTCGTCACGGCCGGCAGCCGCCGCGCCATGTCGCGCAGCCGCACCGGCGGCGCGAGCTCGCTCAGCGTGCGCATGAGCGGCGAGCGCTCGACGAGCCGCGAGCGCTGCGCCCAGCGGGCGAGACCCGAGCCGCGGAAGAAGACGATCGCAGGGATCGTCGCGCGCAGGCGGCCGGGGAACGGAAACGTCGAGAACAGCACGCGGCGCAGCAGCCGCTCGCGGGGCGTGCGCGGGTGCTGGCGCTCGACCTGCTGGCGCGTGTCCTCGATCAGCAGGTCGTAGCGCACGCCCGACGGGCAGGCGGTGACGCAGGCCATGCAGCCCAGGCAGTTGTCGAAGTGGCCGACCATCGTGTCCGACAGGACGCTGTCGGTCTGCAGGCCCTCGTGCATGAGCACGATGCGCCCGCGCGGGGAGTCCATCTCCTCGTTCCACAGGACGTATGTCGGGCACGTCGGCAGGCAGAAGCCACAGTGCACGCAGTCCTCGATGAGGTCGATCTCGGGCGGCTTGTGCGTGTCGAAGGCGGACATGACGACCAGCCTAGTGGTCGTCCCCGTGAGTACGTGCCCTGTTCAGGCGGTCGCTGGCGCCGGCTGGCAAGGACGCAACGAAGGAGTGGGCCCCAGCCAGGCCCATGACTGAGCGAGGACGCCGCCAGCCGGTGATCAGCGGCCGCCTGGCAGGGTGCGTACTTGCGGGGGCGGCCACTAGATGCCGCCCACGAAGATGCCGGGATTGCAGGTGCGGCTCGGGTCGAAGCGCGCCTTGACGCGGCGCATGAGCACGAGCGCCGCGTCCTCGGGGTGATCCCACGGGTCGAGGTGCGCGCGCACGTAGGCGGGCGCGTCGAGCACGACGCAGGGCGCCGGCGCGAGCACCTCGCGCACGCGCGCGATCGCGGTGACGAGCTCGCCGGGTGCCGCCGTCGGCAGCGCGATCCAGTACAGGCCGAGCGCCGCGCGGCCGACGAGCGTCGCGCCCGCGATCTGCGCGGCGACGCACGCGTCGGCGAGCATGCTCGGCCGGCCGGAGACGCGGATCGCGGCGCCGCCGTCGGCGCAGCGCTGCGCCGCGCGCTGATCGGCCCACAGCTCGTCGTCGTCCTCCGTAGCGGCAGCCTGGACGCCGGACTGCGCGAGCAGCTTCTGCGCCGCCGCCGCCTGCGCGGGCGCCGCGACCCCGGCGAAGCGCGCGAGCACCATCCCGCTCTGGGCCTGCCAGCGCACGTCGAGCGACTGCGCCTCCAGCGAGCTTGCCGACAGCGCCGTCGCGGCCCGCTGCAGCAGCCCCGGGTCGTCCGTCGTGCCGGTGGCGGTCGCCTCCGCGGGCGGGCGCGGGTGCAGCCGCACGGCGATCTCGGTGATCAGTCCGAGCGTCCCGAAGGAGCCGGTGAAGAGCTTGGCGAGGTCATAGCCGGCGACGTTCTTGATGACCTTGCCGCCCGCGTGCGCGAGCGTGCCGTCCGACAGCGCGACCGTGATCCCGAGCACGAGATCGCGCGCGGCGCCGTAGCGGTGGCGCAGCGGCCCGGAGTCGGCGCTCGCCACGACGCCGCCGAGCGTCGCGGCGTCACCCTCGCCGAGCGGAGGGTCGAGCGCGAGCATCTGACCCTCGCCGGCGAAGCGCTCCGCGAGGGCGCGCAGCGAGAGGCCGGGCTGCAGGACGGCCGTCAGGTCGCCGACGTTGTGCTCGACGACCGCGTCGAGCGCCGCGCTGCCGAGCTCGACGCCGCACTCGCCGCCGGCGCCGCCCCACGGCTTCGTGCCCGCGCCGGCGATCCGCACGGCGATGCCGCGAGCGCTGTACCCGCGCAGCAGGTCGGCGGCATCGCTCGCCGTCGCCGGGGTGATCGGCTGCGCGATCTGCGCGCTCAAAAGCGCTCCGCGATGCCGTCGCGCTCGAGCGGGTGGGCGCGGTACGGGCCCGGCACCTCGCCGCACAGGCGCGGCGTCGGCATGACCTTGCCGGGGTTCGCCAGACCGCGCGGATCGAACGCGCAGCGCAGGTGCTGGAATGCCGCCAGGTCGGGCTCGTCGAACATCTTCGGCATGTGGCGCTTCTTGTCGACGCCGACGCCGTGCTCGCCGGTGATCGAGCCGCCCGCGTCGACGCACACCTCGAGGATCTTGCCCGAGAGCTCCTCGGCGCGCTCGGCCTCCTCCTCGCCGTCGTAGCAGACGAGCGGGTGCAGGTTGCCGTCGCCGGCGTGGAAGACGTTGCCCACGCGCATGCCGTACTCGTCGGCGAGCTCTCTGATCCTCACGAGCACCTCGGGCAGCTTCGTACGCGGGATGACGCCGTCCTGCACGAAGTAGTTTGGCGACACGCGGCCCATCGCCGCGAAGGCGGCCTTGCGGGTGCGCCAGATCGCGGCGCGGTCGGCGTCGTCCTGCGCGATGCGGATGCTCGTCGCGCCGTTGGCCTCGCAGATCGCGACGACCTCGTCAAAGCGCGCGTCGCACTCGTCCTGCGAGCCGTCGAGCTCGACGATCAGCGCTGCGCCGGCGTCGGTCGGAAAGCCGGCGCCCACGGCCTGCTCGGCCGCCTGGATCGTCAGCGTGTCCATCATCTCGATCGCCCCCGGGACGACGCCGCCGGAGACGATCTCCGACACGGTCTCCCCCGCCTGGTTCGTGGTGTCGAAGAACGCGACCATCGTCTTGATCGCCTCGGGCACCGGGATGACGCGCAGGGTGATCTTCGTGCAGATGCCGAGCGTGCCCTCCGAGCCGACGAACGCCCCGAGCAGGTCATAGCCGGGCACGTCGAGCTCCTTGCCGCCGAGTTGCACGACGGCGCCGTCGGCGAGCACGACCTCCAGGCCGGTGACGTAGTTCGTCGTGAAGCCGTACTTGAAGCAATGCGCGCCACCGGAGTTCTCGGCGACGTTTCCGCCGATCGAGCAGACGATCTGCGAAGACGGATCGGGCGGGTAGAAGTGCGTCGGGCCGACGGCGGTTGAGACCTCGGTGTTCGTGACGCCCGGCTCGACGACGATGCGGCCGCCGGCGAGGTCGACCTCGAGCACCCGGCGCATGCGCGTGATCGCGATCACCACGCCCTCGGCGACCGGCAGCGCGCCGCCCGACAGGCCCGATCCCGCGCCGCGGGCGACCCATGGCACGCCCGCGTCGGAGCACGCGCGCACGACGTCGCGCACCTCTTCTGCGCAACCGGGCAGCACGACGGCGCCGGGCTTGGCGCGGTATTGCAGCAGGCCGTCGGACTCGTACGTGCGCAGCTGGATCGTGTCCGTCAGGACGTGATCGTCGCCGCAGATCGCGCGCAGCCCTTGCAGCAGCGCGCGTGAGAGTGGGTTGTGGTCGTTGTTTGCGATATTCGAGACGGTTGGGCGCACGAGGACGGCGCTGGAAGGGTACGCCACGAACCTGAAACTCATGCAGTACAACGGTGTTCTGTCGGGTGGACCGCGTACGGTCGCGAGTCCGATCAGGCCGAGAGGAGCGAGATGACGGATCAGACCTACGTGTTCACGGCCGAGCTCGTGGGATTTCTAGGAGTTCGCCGCACGATCACCATCCGCGACGACATGACGCTCGTCGACCTGCACTACGCGCTGCAGTCGGCGCTGGACTGGGACGACGACCACTTGTACGCGTTCTGGCTGGACGGCTCGTTCTGGGCCTCCGACGACGGGCACTACATGCACCCCTACCACGCGGCCTCCGTCGATCCGCCCGGCAAGAGCGCCTGCGCCCGCCTGCGCGACCTGGGCCTCACCGAGGGTCAGCAGATCGCCTACGAGTTTGACTTCGAGCGCCAGTGGCGGGTCCTCCTGCAGCTGCGCGAGATCCGCGCCGAGGCCGGCAGCGCCGTCGCACGCTGCATCGAGCGCGAGGGCACGCCGCCGCCGCAGTACGACGGCGTCGCGTTCGACGAGGACGAGGCGTCGGCGCAGGCGACCGTGGAGTTCACCGCCCTGACCTACGACGAGGCCGACGCGGCGTGAGCTAGTTGGTTCTCGCGGGCGCTCAGCGTCAGCGCAGGCGGAACATCATCTCGTCGGGGTAGCACCAGCTCCAGTCCTCGCCGGGCTCGACGGAGCGGACGACCGGGTGGCTGGACTCCGCGTGATGCGCGGTGGCGTGGCGGTTGGGCGAGCTGTCGCAGCAGCCGACCTTGCCGCAGCTCTGGCACATCCGCAGGTGCACCCAGCGCCCGCCGATCTTCAGGCACTCCTCGCAGCCCGCGATCTCGGCTGGCGCGTCGACGAACTCGATCGTGTCGAGGTGCGTGCAGTTCGACATGGCTGCAAGCGTATGCGATGCGCCGCCCGGCTCAGGGCGTTTTCGGCGCGCGCGCGAGGGCGCCGCCTACTGGGCGACGAGCGCTGCGATCGGCACGGCGTAGAACGTCTCGCTCGCGCCGCCGCCGGCCGGCGTCTTGCCGCCGATGACCTCCAGCAGCGGCTTCTCGCCGATCATCCCGCCGTTTGAGATCACGAACTCGTCGGCGTCCTGACGGCGCTCCTCGGGAACGTCGGTGCGGCGGATCACGATCGTGCCTTCCGGGCGGTCGGGCGTGTCGACCAGCGGCAGATCGAGGATGAGCTCTCTGATGTCCTCAGGCATAAGCCGACGAGCGGATTCGAACCGCTGACCCCTTCATTACGAGTGAAGTGCTCTACCAGCTGAGCTACGTCGGCAGGAGGCCGAATCCTAGCGGGGTCGGTGCTGCGTCAGGGCGGAAGGAGATAGCCGCTCAGGGGCGCACCGCCGCCGCCCCGAGCGCGCGGCCGGCCGCCGCGATCTCGTCGAGCGTCGAAGCCGTCCAGACGCGCGCGAGGCCGGCGGCCGCGGCCGCCTCGTCCGACAGCCGGCTCGTCCCGACGACAGCGTGGATCGGGACGCCCGCCGCCTGCGCGCGGCGCACGAGCTCGCCGACGATCTTGCCGCCGAAGCTCTGCTCGTCGAGGCACCCCTCGCCGGCGATCGCGAGCTGGGCGCCGCGCATCCGCTCGTCGACGCCGAGCGCCGCGAGGACGGCGGGCGCGCCGGGCCGCAGCTCGGCGTCGAAGGCCGACCACAGCCCGCCCGACAGCCCGCCCGCGCAGCCGGTCGCGCGGATGCCGCGCGGGTCCTTCGGAAATCGTCGAGCCAGCGCGTCCAAACGCTCCTCGAGACGGCTGACGGTCGCCTCGTCGGCGCCCTTCTGCGGGCCGAAGATGCGCGCCGCCCGCTCGAACGGAACGTCGACGTCGCAGAGCACCTCGACTCGGGCGTCGCCGATCCCGCCGCCATCGCCGATCGCGGCGATCGCGCCCGCGCCGCCGTCCGTCGTCGCGCTGCCTCCGACGGCGACCACGATCTTGCGCGCGCCGGTCGCCGCCGCGGCGAGGATCAGCTCGCCGGTGCCGCGCGTCGAGGCGCTCCAGGCGTCGCGCTCCGCGGGCGCGACGCGCGCCAGGCCAGATGCCTGCGCGATCTCGACGATCGCCGTCGCCCCGTCGTCGACGAGCGCGAAGTGGCACTCGACGAGACGTCCCAGCGGGTCGGCCGCGCGGGCCGCCACGAGCGTGCCGCCGAGCGCGTCGACGAGCAGTGCCATCGTGCCCTCGCCGCCGTCGGCGACCGGGCAGCGGTCGGCCTCCCAGCCGGCCTGCTCGAGTCCGCCGGCGAGGGCGCGGGCGACCGTCGGCGCGTCGAAGGTGCCCTTGAAGGAGTCGGGAGCGACGAGCGCGCGCGGCCTCACGTCGCGCGCACGTTAGCTCCCGCGGATCGCCCGGCGACGACACGCGGGCCGCGCTATGGGACATCATGCGGGGGCCGATGCACGACGCGACGCCGAGCTTTGACCTGCAGTCTCACTCGACGTGCTCGGACGGCACGCTGGACCCCGCCGCCGTCGTGGCGGCCGCGGCCGCCGCCGGTGTGCAACTGCTCGCGCTGACCGATCACGACACCGTCGCCGGGGTGAGCGCCGCGCAGGCGGCCGCCGACGAGCATGGGATCGCGCTCGTGCCGGCCGTCGAGATCTCGACCGTGGACGTGCTCGGGGAGGACTTCCACGTGCTCGGCTACGGCGTCGACCACACCGACGCGGGGCTCAACCGGCACCTCGAGGACTGGCGCGCCGACCGCGCCGCGCGGATCGACCGGATGGCCAGCCTGCTCGACGGGCTCGGACTCGCGCCCGATCGCGACGAGATCGAGCGCCGCCGCGCCGCCGGGATGCCGGTCGGGCGCCCGCACCTCGCCAAGGCTGCGATCGCCGCCAACCGCGAGCGCCTGGAGGCCGAGGGGCTCGCCGAGTGCTCGGCGTTTCTCGAGGCCTACCTCTGCAGGGACGGCCCGGCGTACGCGCGCCGAACCCGGCCGACCGTCGCCGGGGCGATCGAGGCGATCCACGCCGCGGGCGGCGTCGCGGTGTGGGCGCACCCGTTCTGGGATCTCGCCGGCGACCACGAGGTCATCGCCGCCCTGGAGCGGTTCAGCGACGCCGGTCTCGACGGCGTCGAAGCGTTCTACACGACGCACAACGAGGCGCAGACGCGGCGGCTGTGCGACGAGGCGGCGCGGCTGGGCCTGCTGACGACGGGGTCGGCGGACTTCCACGGGCCCGAGCACAGCCGCTTCTCGCGGTTTCGCACGTTCGGGCTGTACGGCTGCGAGCCGCGCCTCGGGGCGGCGATCGCGGGACGAGCGGCTGGATGACGCCGGACGCGCGAACGTCGCGGCGGCGTTCGGGACCGTCGGCCGGCGCCGACTGCGTCGGTGATGCGGCGGGCGCCGTGTGGCGCGGGCTCGGTCGTCGTGGCGGATGTGTTTGGCCTACAGCACAAACCCGCCGCGACGACGGCCGCGGCCGCAGATCGCGTCAGCCACCACAACCGCTCAGCCGCGCAGCGTCCGCGCCAGCCGCGAGCCCAGCGCGTCCAGGGCCAGCTCCTCGTTGGGGTTGAACTGCAGCAGCGTGCGCGTCTGCTCGACGAGCTCCTGCGCGGCGCGCAGGCGCGCCACGTCGGCGACGAGCGCGGCGTCCTCGCCAAGCTGCGCGAGGCGGTCGCTGTGGTGCACGATCTCCGGCACGCCGTCGCGGATGCAGGCGACGTCGCGCAGCCACAGGCCGACGAGCGACAGGCCGCGGTCGAGCGCCGCGGTCTGCGCGCGCCGGGCGGCGCGCTTGCCGCGCTCGGCGGCCTCGCGGCGCAGGCGCGCATGGTCCTTCGTGATCGCGTACTGCAGCTCGTCGTCGAGCGCCTGCTCGATCGCCTCGTCCGCACTCGCCCCCGCCGCGCGGGCGCGTTCGAGCAGCGCCATCCATGGCCGCCCGGCGAGCTCGTCGCGCAGCGCGCCGCGCGCGACCGCTTCGGCGCCCGCGCGCAGCGAC
>CADCVQ010000159.1 GCA_902806175.1 uncultured Solirubrobacteraceae bacterium | reverse complement strand
GGGCCGCAGCGACCCTGCACCTACGACCCGCGCCACGCCCCGGCGCATGGGCGACCCGTCAGGGTCGAAGGGACGAGGCTGCACCTCTGCCAGCCCTGCCGAGCGGACGCCCGAGCGGGGCGGCCGGCCGACGTTCTGCGCGACGCAAGCGGCCGGCCGTACTTCGACGCCGACACACCGTGGGCGGCGAGCGGCTACGGCGCCTGGTCAGATCCGGTACGCGCGGTGCTCGATGCCCGTCGCTACCCTCCTGAGCGGTGAAGCGCTACCACGTCACGACGTTCGGCTGCCAGATGAACGAGCACGACTCCGAGCGGATGAAGGGCATGCTCGAGTCGCTCGGCTACGCCGAGGCGGACGCCGCCCAGGACGCAGACGTCATCCTCTTCAACACCTGCTCGATCCGCGAGAAGGCCGACAGCAAGTTCATCGCGCACCTCGGTCACGCCAAGCGCCTCAAGCGCGAGGACCCGGAGCGGATCATCGGCGTCGGCGGCTGCTGGGCGCAGTCCGTCAAGGACGAGGTCTTTGCGCGCTTTCCGTTCGTCGACGTGGCGTTCGGACCGGGCCAGGTGCACAAGCTCGCCGAGTTCCTCACCACCGACTCGCTGACGGCGCAGGGCTTCTTCGAGTTCGAGGGCTTCACCGGCCACCTGCCCCGCAAGCGCGCCCGCGACTTCCAGGCCTGGGTGCAGATCTCGGCCGGCTGCAACATGGCCTGCTCGTACTGCATCGTGCCGTCGACGCGCGGGCGCGAGGTCTCGCGGCCGCTGGAGGAGCTCGTCGAGGAGGTCCGCGCGCTCGCCGCCGAGGGCGTCAAGGAGGTGACGCTGCTGGGCCAGAACGTCAACTCCTGGGGGCGCAGCCTCGCCGCACGCGGGGCCCGGGCGCGCTCCTTCGCCGAACTGCTGCACGCCGTCGACGCGATCGAGGGCATCGACCGCATCCGCTACACGAGCCCGCACCCGTCGGACATGAAGGAGGACGTCGTCGTCGCGCACGCCGAGCTGGCGTCGCTGTGCGAGCACATCCATCTCCCGCTGCAGGCCGGCTCGTCGCGCGTCCTGAAGGCGATGCGGCGCACGTACACGCGCGAGCGCTACCTCGATCGCGTCGCCCTCATCCGCGAGCACGTGCCCGACGCGGCGATCACGACCGACATCATCGTCGGCTTCCCCGGCGAGACGGAGGAGGACTTCGCGCAGACGCTCGAGATCTGCGAGCAGGTCGGCTATGACGGTGCGTTCACCTTCGTCTTCTCGCCGCGGCGCGGCACGGAGGCCGGCGCCATCACCGAGAACCTCGTCGCGCACGAGGTCAAGGTCCAGCGGATGCAGCGCCTCGTCGAGGTCGTGCAGCGCCGCGCGACAGAGCGCGCGCAGCGCCTCGTCGGCCGCGAGCTCGAGGTGCTCGTCGAGGGCACGTCGCGCACCGACCCCGCGCGCCTGCGCGGGCGCTCGCGCCACAACAAGGCCGTCAACTTCAGTGGCCTGGCGTCACCCGGCGACCTCGTCGCGGTCCAGATCACCGGGGCGTCGAGCCAGACGCTGACGGGCGAGCTGTCGCTGCTGGCAAGCGCGTCGGCCGCGGCGCGCTGATGGACCCGTCCGCTAACCGGCGCGCACCGTCTTCCACGAGTCGCGGGTGATCTTCAGGATCACGAGCGTGATGCCCAGGCCGATCAGCGGATCGGCGATGTCCGCGCCCGCGGCGACGGCGAGCGCGCTGGCGATGACAGCAAGGCTCACGTACGCATCAGCGCGCGCGTGCGCCCCGTCGGCGATGAGCGCGGGACTCTCCAGTCGCCGGCCGGCGCGCGTGCGGATCATCGCCGCCCACCAGTTGCCGAGAAAGCCGACGGCGCCGGCGAGCGCGAGCGCCGTGAGGTACTCCGGCTGGTGCGGGTTCAGCAGCCGGTCGACGGCCTCGTAGCCCGCGACGCAGGCGCTGACGAAGATCGCGAAGACGACCGCGAGCCCCGCCCAGCGCTCCGCGCGCGCGCTGCGCAGCGCGAAGGCGATCGCGAGTGGGATCGCCGTGGCGGCGTCGCCGAAGTTGTGGATGAGGTCGGCCAGCAGGGCGACGCTGCCCGATGCGACGAAGACGAGCAGCTGCAGGACCGCGGTCGCCCCGAGCACGACGAGCGCGAGGCCGACGGCGCGCAGCCCTTCGCGCGAGCGCTTGATCGACTCGTGCACGAGGCCGTGGCTGTGGCCGTGATCGTGCCCAGATGCGTGGCCGTGCCCATGGTCATGGTCGTGCGGCTCGTGCTCGTGCTCGTGGTCGCCGTGCTCGCGGCCGTGGCTGTGCGGTTCGTGGGTGGCTCGGCCGGCCACCGTCAACCGCGCTCCCGCTCGAGACGATCCAGGCGCGTCGCGAGGCGCCGGACCTCCTCCACGAGATCGCCCTCGCTCGGGCGGTGGACGATCTCGAGCTTGATCGCGTCGGGGTCATAGAAGAAGACGGCGTAGTAGCCCGGCGTGTAGTCGTACTCCTCGGGCCCACTCTCGATCTCGGCGCCCTGCTCGCGCAGCCACGCGGCGCGATCGTCGACCACGCCGCGCGAGGACGCGTTGAACGCGAGGTGGTGCAGGCCGACGCCGTAACGGTCATAGGGCACCTCGTGAGCGTCGGACTGTGCCGCGCGGAGGCTGACGGATCCCATCCCGCCGATCCGGCCGAGGTAGAGGACCCGCTCGCCGCGCTCGCCCGCGATCTCGCTCACTCGGACATAGCCGAGCGGCTCGAGCAGGCCGCGGTAGAACGCGAGGCTGCGCTCGAGCGCGGTGACGACGAGGTCGAGGTGGTCGATGCTCATCGCCCACCGCTGCGCCGGTCGGCGCACAGTTGCCGCGCCGCCGTCGGCCAGTCGGGAACGTGAAACGAGGATCCGCGCCCGAGCAGCACGCCGGGGATGACGCGGCGGCTCTTGAGGATGAGCTCTGACTCCGTGCGCATGAGGATCGCGCCGACCTCGAGCGTGAGCTTCGTCGCCGGCAACCCCGACGGGTATGCCCGCGGACCTGCGCAGCTCACGCATGAAGTCGCGATCGGGCAACGGATTGGGCCGACGCGAGGTTGACCGCGCCGGCGAGGTCATCGTGTTCGACGAGCCAGCGGACGGCACGTACGAAGTCGTAGTGGTGGATCCGCGCACGGGCGATCACGGTTCCCACTTGGCCCGAGCCTCCCGGGAGCACGAACTTCATCGCCGGACGGTACCTCAGCAGCCGTCCGCGCCATCTGCGAACATACGTTCGTGCGATGGGCGAATCTGACGAGCGAGGAGGACGAGGCGACACGGTTGCCGGGCTACCGCGACCCCGCCGTCGTGCGTCGCTTCGAGGCTCCCGAGGCACTCGACACGCGCTTCTACGAGGTGCATGCGAAGTCCGCGCTCAACCGCGTGCCGGACACGTCGGCGGTGCCGTTTCGCTGGACGATCAACCCGTACAGGGGCTGCAGCCATGCGTGCGTCTACTGCTTTGCTCGCCCCACCCACAAGTACCTGGACTTCGACGCCGGCCGCGACTTCGAGCGCGAGATCATCGTGAAGGTCAACGCGCCGGAGGTCGTTCGCGCCGAGCTGGCGCGGCCGGCGTGGAAGGGCGAGCACGTCGCGATGGGGACGAACACAGACCCCTATCAGTGGGTCGAGTCGCGCTACAGGCTCATGCCGGGCATCTGGGAGGCGATGCGCGACGCGCGCAACCCCTGCTCGATCCTCACGAAGTCGCCGCTGCTCCTGCGCGACATCGATCTGCTGCGCGAGCTCGCCGGCGTGACGGACATCCACGCGAACCTGTCGATCCCGACGCTCGACCCGAAGGCCTGGCGCGCGACGGAGCCGCACACGCCGCATCCGCGTGCGCGTCTTGAAGCGGTCGCCGAGCTCAACCGCGCCGGGATCCCGACGGGGGTGCTCGTGGCACCGCTTATGCCCGGCGTCAACGACGCGCCCGAGCAGGTGCAGCCGCTGCTCGACGCGGCCGTCGAGGCCGGCGCGACGGGGATCGGCGGAATCGCGCTGCACCTGCGCGGCGATGTCAAGCAGATCTACATGGACTGGTTGCGCCAGTACCGGCCCGACCTCGTGGTGCACTACGAGAAGCTCTACGCGCGCGGCGCCTACGCGCCGCCGCAGGAGCGCAAGCGCCTGGCGGCGCTTCTGCGCCATCCCGCGCTTCCGCCGCCGAGCCGCTTTCGCGTGCGCGATCGCGAGGAGATCGAGGCCGACGGGCGGGCGGGGCCGCCCGAGCGTCCGCGCGCGCCGCGGGCCACGGAGGTGCAGACGACGCTCTTCTGAGTTGCGGTCGACGACGCTCTTCCGAATACGACCATGGTTGCGCCCCGGCGAACCCGGGCGGGCCGCAGGTCGGACCGCCTCTCAGGCGGTGTCGCCTGGCGCTTGGCTCGCGAGCTGTGCTGTTCTTGCGAGCCAGGCGAGAAATGCCTGCCAATCCTCGCTGGAGTTGATCTCGTGATCGCTGACGCGGCGCCACCGGGCGTCGGCGGCCTGCCCGCCCTCCAGCTCCCAGAGTCCGGTGCCACTGCGCAACGGCTCCTCGAGTCCTGGAAAGCGATCCGTCAGCACGCAGATGCTCTGGCTCGACGGCCCGCCCGTGTCGTGCCGGCACACCATCCACCACTCGTCCTCGCCGGCCACGTACGGACTCGATGCACGGATGACGATGTCCGGCGGCCGGTCGTCGCGCATGACCGCGGCGTCGACGATCGGCCACTGGTCCTGCGCGTACCCGACCTCCTCGTCGGTGAACTCGATCGAGAGCACGTGGCGGGGCTCGAAGGCCACGACATCCCCGATCTGAAGCTCGGTCAGGCGCGCCGGCGAGTTACGCAGGCGACCTCGGCCGCGACCATCGCCGACCTGCTCGAGCACCTCCACCCACATCCGCTCGATGTGCCCCTCGCCGTCACGGTCGGCGTGCGGCCCGAACGCAAACCCCAAGCGCGCAAACTCCCCGCCTCGCAGCGCGCGCCGACGCGCAGCCGGCGGTATGAAGAACGACCGCGGATGATCGGCATGCATCGCCTCGCCATCCTGCAACCACCAGTCTGACGCCGCCGCCGGCCGGCCTGACGGTCGCGCCGGCAGCTCCTCGGGCCGCTTGTGCGTCGTCACCATCGTCGCGACCGGATGCTCCGCGCCGCAGATGGCGCAGCGTGCCGTCGCTCCTGTGCCTGATGAACTCTCCGAGCCGGAACCCGTCATCCGGGCAACGTACCGCGATCCTGCCGCCCCACGTGTCGGGCCGCTCGGAGCGAACCGGCGGCGGGCGCGTCTCCGGGCGAACCCCGGTAATCGAGGCGCGATCGCAAACGGCGCTCTTCTGAGCCCACCTCAGCGCTTGTCGAGCTGGCCGGTCTCGAACTGCATCGCGATGCCCGCGCCGCCGGACTTGCGGGTGACGCGCGCCGCCGTCTCGGGCGCGATGGCGCCGAGCAGCGTGCCGAGCTTCAGGCTGACGGGCGCGACGTCGATCTCGCCGCGGTTGTTCTCGATCGCGTCCAGCGTCGCGTCGGCGACCTGCTCTGCGGTCTTCGTGCCGACGCCGAACGGCAGCTTGACGTTCGCGTCGGCGAACATCCCGGCCTCGCGGATGAAGCCCGGGAAGATCGTCGACACGCCGACGCCCGTGCCGTGCAGTTCGGCGCGCATCGCGCCGCCGAAGCCGCGCAGGCCGTACTTCGTCGCGCTGTAGAGCGAGCTGCCGGCCGTCGCGGTCTTGCCGGAGAGCGAGGACATGAAGACGATGTGGCCGCAGCCGCGGCGGACCATGTGCGGCGCGAGCGCGTGGGTCAGGATGATCGGGGAGTGCAGGTTGACGAGCAGCGCGCGCTCGATCTGCTCGTCGTCGTAGGTCTGCAGGCGACCCGACGCCGGGACGCCCGCGTTGGCGACGAGGATGTCGACGTCGGTGTAAGCGGCCGCCAGGGCGCGGACGGCAGCGGGATCGGAGAGGTCGGCGGCCGCGACCTCCGCGCCGATCTCGCCCGCCAGCGCGCCGAGCACGTCGGCGCGACGGCCCGACAGCACGATGCGCGCACCCGCGGCTGCGAGGCGGCGGGCGATCGCGTGGCCGAGGCCACCCGTCGCCCCGGTGAGCAGCACGGTCTTTGCGCCGATGTTCATGGCGCGAAGCCTACGACGCCGGCGGCGACGGCGGCCGCGCGGGACCTACGACGCGAAGACGGCGACGGTCGCCGTGAAGCCGTGCAGGAAGTTCTCGCCGCCGACCGGGCCGATCTCGCCGGCCGCGAAGAAGCCGGCGGTCGGCACGTTTCCGAGCTCACCGGCAAGCGCCGCCGCGTCGTGGTCGCGAACGCCGAACATCCCGCGGCCGCGCCCGTTGCACGTGAACATCAGAGCGCCGGCGGGAGCATCGCGGCCAAGCGCCTGGCGGCGCAGCGCGAGCGCCTCGTGCAGGTCGCGGTCGGCCGACTTCGCGTCGCGCACGTGCACCCGCACGACCTGGCCCTCCTCGATCGTGGCGCCCACCGCGATCGTCCCGGTGTCGGGATCTCCGCCGAGGACGCTGCGCACGAGAAAGTCGCCGTGCTGGTAGTCGTGCTGCCCGCGCTCCACGACGATCCCCAGCAGCATCCCCTCGGCCAGCATCTCGCGCTCGGCGTCGTCGAGCCGATCGAGGACGCCCCGCAGGGCGCCCAGCGCCGGCCGCCCCGCCAGCTCCTTGATCAGCCGTCCCTCGCCGGAGGTGATCGTCAGCTCCGGACCGATCGGCGTCGCGCCCTGCGACACGCACGGCAGCAGCTCGATGCCGTCGAAGCGCACCCCGACGGCGCCGCCGGGCACGACGCGCTCACCGAGGAAGAGCGCCGCCTGGCCACGCAGCGTTCGCACGCTCGAGATCCCGCCGAGAACCGGCACGCCCGGCGAGCGCTGCGCCAGTTCGGCCAGCACCGCATCGGTCGGGAAGGAGTAGGGGTCAGGCAGCAGGATCGCGCCGCCGGCACCCTGCAGGTCGGGCACTCCCGCGATCGCGACGCCGTCCTCGACCTCGGTCACCTCGGCATGAAACGTCGAGACGATCCCGTTCTCGAACGCCGCGGCCCACACCGACACGGCCGTGCCGCCCTCGATCTCGCGGCCGTTGCCGACGACGCCGCCGGCGCCGCAGCCGATCAGCACGTCGGGCTGCAGCGCGTCGTGGATGCCCTCGAGCGTCTCCTCGGGCGCCGCCAGATGCGCGCCGCAGGCGAAGACGACCGCAAGATCGATGCTGCTGCCGGCCAGCTGCTCGGCGACCTCGACGGCGGCCTGCACGGCACCCGCGCGCGGATCGGACGCCGTCGACAGCCCACACGCGATGCGCACGCTCATCGTCCTCGGACGATACTCGCCTGCAGGCGGCGCCCATACTGCTTTTGTGTCGTCAAACGTGCTTGCGCTGTTCGGCCCGACCGGCGTCGGCAAGACCGACGTCGCGGTCGCCCTCGCGGCGCGGATCCGCGCCCGCGGCGGGCGACCCGTCGCAGTCTCGGCCGACGCGCTGCAGGTCTATGAGGGACTCCAGGTCCTCACCGGCGTGCCCGATCGCGCACAGCGCGCGCGGCTCGAGCATCGCCTCGTCGCGTTTGTGCCGATCGACGGGCGCTTCTCCGTCGCCGAGTACGCCCAGCTCGCGCATGCCGAGATCGACGGGCTGCTGGCGCAGGACGCCGACCCGATCGTCGTCGGCGGCACCGGTCTCTACCTGCGTGCCGCGCTTGCCGAGCTGACGCTGCGCCCGCCGCCGCCGGAGGGGCTGCGCGAACACTGGGAGGCGCAGCTGCTCGCGCGCGGGCCGCAGGCGCTGCACGCCGAGCTCGCGCGTGCCGCGCCGTGGGCGGCGCAGACGATCGACAGGCGCGATCGCCATCGGATCGTGCGCGCGCTCGAGCTGCACGACCAGGGTGCGCTGCAACCGCCGGCGGACGCCAGCCAGCTCTGGACGCGGGAGACCCGCCACCCGACGCGGCTCGTCGGCCTGGTCCGCGACCGCGACGAGCTCTACGCCCGCATCGAGCGGCGCGTGGACGCGATGATCGCGGCGGGGGCGATCGACGAGGTACACCGCGCGGACGCCGCCGGCGCGTCACCGACAGCACGCGTGGCGCTCGGCTTCCAAGAGCTGCTCGCGGGCGACATCGACGCGATGAAGCGCCGCACGCGCAACTACGCCCGCCGCCAGCTCACCTGGATGCGCAAGCTGCCCGACGTCGAGATCGTCGACATGAGCGGCCAGGATCCGGAGCGCGTGGCGGCCCTCATAGACTCCCCGCCCGCATGACGACGATCACGTTCGAGAAGTGGCAGGCGCTCGGCAACGACTACCTCATCTTCGAGGAGCGCGGCCTGCCGTTCGTCCTCACCGAGAACCGCATCGAGCGCATCTGCGACGTCCACACCGGCGTCGGCTCGGACGGCATCCTGCTGCTGTCCGAGCCCGACGAACCGGGATTCGTCGCGCGCCTGCGGATCTTCAACCCCGACGGCTCGGAATCGGGGCTCTCGGGCAACGGCGCCCGTGAAGCCTGCCTTTTCTTGCGACGCAACGGCTGGGCCGACTGCGATCGCTTCTCGATCCAGACCGGCGCCGGCGAGATCCGCCCGCACATCACCGGGCCCGATACGTGCACGCTGGACATGGGCCGCGCGCGCACCGCTTCGCAGGACTTTCCCAGCGGTGACGCCGACGGCGCGGGCGAGCTGCAGGCCGCCGGGCGCACCTGGCGCTTCCAGCACATCGCGGTCGGCAACCCGCAGTGCGTGATCTACCATCCCGACCTCGATGATCTCGAGCAGCTCGACCTCGCCGCAATCGGCGCGGCGATCGAGCACCACGAGCTCTTTCCCAACCGCACGAACGTCTCCTGGTACGCGGAGCTCGAGCCCGGCGTCATCCGCGCGCGCATCTTCGAACGCGGCGTGGGGGAGACGATGTCGTCGGGAACGGGAGCCAGCGGGGCGGCGATCGCCTACGCGCTGCGCGGCGGCGACGCGCCGGTCACGGTCCGCCTCGACGGCGGCGACCTGACCGTCGACGTCGCCGACGACCTGCACTTCGACCTGACCGGATGGGCGCGTCCCGTCTACAGCGGCGAGCTCGCCGCCGACTTCTGCACCGAACTGGAGAACCTGTGAAGCCCAGCAAGCGACTGGACCTGATCCCGCCGTACCTCTTCGCCGAGCTCGAGCGCAAGGTCGCCGCCAAGCGCGCGGCCGGCGTCGACGTCATCTCGCTGGGCATCGGCGATCCCGACCGGCCGACGCCGGCGCTCATCGTCGAGGCGATGCAGGAGGCCGTCAGCGAGCGCGAGACGCACCAGTACCCCTCCAACCGCGGCCGCCCGGACTTCCGTGCGGCGGTGTCGGACTTCTACGCGCGGCGCTTCGACGTCGAGCTTGATCCGGCAACCGAGGTCATGCCGGCGATCGGCGCGAAGGAGTGCATCTTCAACCTCAACCTCGCGTTCCTCGATCCCGGCGACGCGGCGCTCAGCGCCGATCCCGGCTACCCCGTCTACACGGGCGGCCCGCTGCTGGCGGGCGCCGACCCCGTGCTGATGCCGCTGCTGCGCGAGCACGACTTCACCCCGGATCTCATGGCGATCTCCGACAAGGATCGTGATCGCGCCAAGCTCATGTTCTTCAACTATCCGAACAACCCGACCGGCGCCGTCGTGCGCCCAGGGTTCTTCGAGGACGTCGTCGACTACTGCCGCGCGACGAACATCCTCGCCGTCCACGACAACGCCTACTCCGAGACGACGTACGACGGCTACCGCGCCCCGTCGTTTCTCGCCACGCCGGGCGCCAAGGAGGTCGGCGTCGAGGTCTTCTCGTGGTCCAAGGGCTACAACATGACCGGCTGGCGCTGCGCTGCGATCGTCGGCAACGCCGCGGCGATCGACGCCTACTGGAAGCTCAAGACGAACATCGACTCGGGCCTCTTCGAGGCGATCCAGCTCGCCGGGATCGCGGCGCTCAGCCCCGACGCCGACGGCGACGTCAAGGAGATGAACGCGCTCTACGCGCGCCGCCGCGACCTCGTCGTCGACGCGCTGCGCGCGATCGGCGTCGACGTCAAGCCGCCGAAGGGCACGATCTACATCTGGGCGCCCGTGCCGGCGGGCTTCGACAGCGCGGCGGCGTACTGCGAGCACGTGCTCGAGGAGGCAGGCGTCGTGATCTCTCCCGGCGGCGCCTACGGACCCAACGGCGAGGGCTTCTTTCGCATCTCGCTCACGACGCCCGACGACCGGCTGCTCGAAGCCGTGCAGCGGCTGGGCCGCCTCGCCGGCTGACGCGGAACGCGCGCGGATCGCAGCCCATGCGCTACTGCGGTGTCGACGTCTCGGGCAACCCCGGCAACCAGCAGCTCTGCACGCTGCACGAGCGGCGCGCCAGCGAGGGCGACGGGATCGAGCTCGTGGCGACGTTCTACGTCCCGGGCAGCGTCGGCGCGGTCGCGCGCACGGTGCTCGGCTTCGGCGGCGAGGCCGTGGCGGCCGTCGACGCGCCGTCGGGCCACCGCCTGGACCTGCTCGCCGCCGGCGCGCCGCTACGCGCCGAGCTGGGGCTTCCCGAAGGACGCTTCGAGCGTCACCGCGTCTGCGATGCGCTGCTCTTCCGGCGCAGGTTGCCGCTGTACCCCGTGCCGTCGGCAAGCCAGGCGCTCGCCAACTGGGAGCGCTGGATCGCCATCGGCTTTGAGCTGTTCACCGCGCTCGCGCCACTCGGCCTCTATCGCCCGGATGCGGGCGGCGCGGTGCAGGGCGAGGTCGACCACGGCGCGCTGCGCTACGGCCGGCTCTGCGAGACCTATCCGGATGCCGTCTTCTGCTCGCTGATCGGCCACCGTCCGCCGCCCAAGCGGACGCCCTGGGGGCTGCAGCAGCGGATCGCGGCGCTGCGCGCACGTGGGGTCGTCGATGCCGACGGCGGGCTGTGGCACCGCACCCTCGACGAGCTCGATGCCTGCGCGGCGGCGTACACCGCGTTCGCGCTGGCAAGCGGCGGCTGGGGCTCGTGGGTCGGTGACCCGCGCGAGGGCGTGATCGTGCTGCCGGTCGCCGAGCTGCTGCCGCGCTACGACCCGCTCCCGCCGCCGGCGCGCGCCCCGCTGGCCTGACGCCCTGACGCGCCGGCGACGGGCGCCGCTGTTTGCGACACGGGCTGCAGTAGACCGGTTTGAATCCATCCCGCCAAGGCCCCGGCGGAGACTAGACTGACAGCAGATGCAGCGATCCCGTCACGGACGTGTCGGTGAGCACTCGCCGACCGCCAGCGCAGACGAGGGGCGCGCGAAGCAGCGCGCGTTCTGCATCGCTGCGCTCGAGGAGGGCGACGACCTCTCCGAGCTGCGCGAGCTGCTGCGCACGGCGGGCGTCGCGGTCGTCGGGCAGATCGTCCAGCATCGCGAGAAGCCGCATCCGAACTCCTACCTCGGGCCGGGCAAGCTCGAGGAGGTCAAGCTCGCTGCCAAGGACGCTGACGCGAACGTCATCGCCTGCGACGACGAGCTGAGCCCGCGCCAGGAGCGAAACCTCGAGGAGGCGCTCGGCATGCCGGTCGTCGACCGCACCTCGATCATCCTCGACATCTTCGCCGGCCACGCGCACAGCGCCGAGGGCAAGCTCCAGGTCGAGCTCGCCCAGCTCGAGTACAACATGGCGCGGATGCGCGGCCTGTGGACGCATCTCGAGCGCCTCGGCGCGAGCGCGGCGACGCCCGGCATCGGTGCCCGCGGACCGGGCGAGTCGCAGATCGAGACCGACCGCCGCCTCGCGCGCAACCGGATCACGGCGCTGCGGCGCAAGCTCGTCGGCGTCGCCTCCTCGCGCGCGACCATGCGTGCCGAGCGCGAGCGCGCGCACCTGCCGCAGGTCGCGCTCGCGGGCTACACGAACGCCGGCAAGTCGACGCTGCTCAACCATCTCACCGGCGCCCAGGTCGGCGTCCGCGACCGCCTCTTCCACACGCTGGACCCGACGACGCGCGAGCTGCGCATCAACGGCCGCCCGTACCTGCTGAGCGACACCGTCGGCTTCATCCGCAAGCTGCCCCACCAGGTCGTCGACGCGTTCGCGGCGACGCTGCACGAGACGCGCGAGGCCGACCTCATCCTGCACGTCGTCGACGCCTCCGCCGAGGAGGAGGAGCTGGCCGAGATGCTGGCCGCCGTCGACGAGACGCTGGAGGCCGTCGGCGCCGGCGACCGCCCGCGCCTGCTCGTGCTCAACAAGGCCGACGCGATCGACGACGAGCGCCGCGAGGAGCTGCGCTTCGCGCACCCCGACGGGATGCTCGTATCCGCGCTGACGGGGGAGGGGATCGAGGAGCTCGGCGAGCGCATCGAGGAGGAGTTCCGCCGCTCCCTGCGCTCGGTCGACCTGCTGCTGCCCTACGCCGAGGGCGCCCGCCTCGCCGAACTGCACGAGTTCGCCGGCGACCTCGAGCGCACCGACACGGCGGACGGGGTCCGTGTCCGCGCGCGGCTGCCCGTGACGCTGGCCGAACGCTACTCGCGTTACTCGGTCAACGGCACGCCGGCGTAGCGCCGTGAATGCAGCACAGCTGCGGGTCCAGCGGCTGCACCCGGCTGCGCGGTTGCCGGCGCGCGCGCACGATGACGACGCCGGCTATGACCTCTGCGCGATCGACGCCGCGACGCTGCAACCCGGTGAACGCGCGGCGATCGCGACGGGGATCGCGATCGCGCTGCCGGCCGGCCACGCAGGGCTCGTGCTACCGCGCAGCGGCCTCGCGGCGCGGCACGGGATCGCGATCGTCAACGCGCCGGGCCTGATCGATGCGGGCTACCGCGGCGAGCTGAAGGTCCTGCTGCTGAACACCGACCGCGACGAGCCCTTCGCGGTCGCCCCCGGAGACCGCATCGCCCAGCTCGTGATCGTCGCCGTCGCGACGCCGCACATCGTCGAGGCAGACAGCCTCGCCGCGACCGTGCGCGGCGAGGGCGGGTTCGGCTCGAGCGGCGTGTGAGCCGCAACGAGCGGGGGCCACTCTTGTGTGGTTCGGCACGAGCCGGGTAAAATGTCCTGCGTCAAGCGGATCGATCCGCCTCGATGAGGAGGTGTACACATGCTGAGAAGGTCTTCGAAACGTGCCGCCCAGCAGGACGCGCCCCAGCAGGCGGCGCCGCCCCAGCCGGCCGCCAGCCCGAACACTCCACGGCCGGAGTACGCGGCGCTCGGTGCCGACGCGCCGATCGCCTGGCCGTCGGGCGCACGTCGGGTGCCGGTGACGGGGCAACTGTCGCCGCATGCGGCCGCCGCGCTGAAGCGCATGGGCATCACCCAGACCAGCGACTAGTGGACGCGTCCACCAGCAGTCGTCTCGTAACGGCCGCTCGAAAACCCGGGATGCCGGCGCCGGCTGGCAAGGCACGTAGGACCGAAGGTGTGGCTCTGCCACATCGGGTGTCCGAGGACGCCGCCAGGCGGCGATCGGCGCCCGGGGTTTCGGGTGGACCGTTATGAACGGGCCACCAACTTGGGTCGGCAAGCCGCAGACGCGGAGGAGGGATGTCGCGTAAGCGGATCCGCTTGCGGAACGCACGTCGGGTTCCGGGGTCTATCGAGAGTTCGTACGGAAAACCGGGTTAAGCCGCGACCGCCGGCCTCGCGTTGAGCTCGCGGTAGGCGCTGCGGTCGCGTAGGGCCTCGGCGAGAGCGATGCGGTAGCGCCCGGGGGAGCAGTCGCTGCGCGCGTTGGGATGGCTCGCGGGCGTCGGCGCGTCCCCGCTTGAGCCGCTGCAACTCGTCCTGGGCTGCGGCCGACGCGTCGCGTTTGACCATGTACGTCGCCTTGCCGAAGCAGGCCTCGTGAGGCGCGTGGCGATGCGCCGCGGCGACGGGTCGCTGATCGCGATCACGCGTCAAGGCGCACAGTACGCCGGCTATGAGCCGAGTCGTGCGCTGCAGTCCGTCGCGCCGGCGACATGGGCGCACATCTGCGCGTGCGCATGGACATCGGGATGGCTCGAGCTTCGCGGGCGAATGTGGATCAGCGAGCGCGGCATCGTCGAGGACGACTGGTGGCGCTTCAAGCTGACCTACCAGGATCACCGCGGAACGGTGCGCTCTTCGCATCGTCCCGACCTCGCAGTCGAGCTCAGACCGTCCGGCGACGTCGCGATCGAGGTTGAACTGCGACGAAAGACCCTGCGACGCCTCACCGGGATCCTGCAGATGTACGACGCGTTGATCGAGGACGAGGTGCTCGCCGGCGTCATCTACATCACGACCGATCCCGACGTCGAAGAGCTCGTGCGCCGCGTCGGCGCCTACATCGGCCCCGACCCCGACGGGCCTCGTCTGAGCTTTCGCACCATGCAGCTGGTCATCCAGCAGACCCACGACGCTGCCGCCGCCGCAGCCGTCGCGCGGACAACCCCCGCACCCGCCAGCTGACGTCGACTACTTCAAAGCTCGTCGGCGCCCGACTCGAAGCGACGGCGTGATGCGCGGCAATGACGAGCACATGGATAAGCGCGCGGGTACCTGCGCCGACCACCGAGGCACAATCGGAGTCCGACAGCGCGGCCCGACGGCTGATACTCGGGGCATGTGTCAACGATCGTGAGAATTTTCCGGTTGCGATCGTGAGAGTTCCCCACCTTCGGCGGGGTGGTTGAGGCCGGCTTTGAGTGTGGCGAGGCGGGCGCGGTGGCTGCGCATGGGGTAGCTGTCGCCGTCGTTCTGCAGGACGGTGGCGTGGTGTAGGAGGCGGTCGAGGATCGCGGCGGCGACGGTGTGGTCGTCGAAGATCTCGCCCCAGGACGCGATGGCGCGGTTGGTTGTCAGGATGATCGAGGCGTGCTTGTAGCGGCGCGAGATGACTTGGAAGAGGTGCGCGGCGGCTTTGCCCGGCATCGGCAGGTAGCCGAGCTCGTCGATCACGCCGTGGCTCTGCCATGAGCTGTTGCTTTCGTCCAGCAGGACTCACCGAGGTTCTCGGTGGCGTCGGCGAAGCTTCGTTTAGGTCGCCGCGCCGCCGTGCGCGGCGGCCACGTGCCTGTTTAGCCGGGTGAGGATGTCGCGCAGGGTCTCGAGGTCCGCGCGCCCGAGCGCGCCGGCCCACTCGTCCTCGAGCGCGCGCACCGCGGCGCGGGCGACGGTTATGTATA